>NZ_QXCO01000011.1:0-162867 GCF_003458115.1 Bacillus sp. ISO11
GTTTTTCCACTTTCTGTACCATCTAAATATCGTTTCACCGCTTGGATTTTTTCTTTTGAAGAAAATTTAGCCATAAAAAATGCACCTCCAATTGTTAGACTGTGTCTAACAATTGGGGTGCACTTCAGTGCTGAGATGCACTTTGAACGGCTTTTTTTATGAGAATTGTTTAAGTGCTCTTTCGGCTAGTAAAGCAAAGTATTCTGCACTTATAGGCAGTGCCTCTTCATTAATTGTAAAAGCAGGATGATGCCATTCATGTGTACCGCTCGTTCCCATAAAGACGAATGAACCTGGTATTTCCTGTTGGTAAAATGAGAAATCTTCTCCAGCCATTGACGGACTAGGCGAGATGATATTAAGATTCATCTTTGTGGCAACTTGAGTAGATAAGTCTGTAAGAGCTTTATCGTTGTGAACAGCAGGAGGACCTGAATAAAAACAGAATTTCGTTTTTACACCTAATGCATCAGATACACCTTTAATAATACGCTCCATGAGTGCTGGAATCTTTTCACGTGTTTCAGTTTGGAATGTGCGAATCGTTCCTTCTAACGTAGCTTTTTCAGGAATCACGTTCCACGTATTTCCTGCATGAATATTTGTAACACTAACAACTGCATTATGAGATGAACTTATATTTCGGCTTACAATTGTTTGCAGTGCCATCACAATTTGAGAGGATGCGACAATAGGATCTACTCCAGCATCTGGTACAGCCGCGTGTGTACCAACTCCGTGAATTTCAATTTCAAATCGATCAACTCCGGCCATCAGTGGACCATCTTTAATGCCAATTGTACCTACTGGTAAATCAGGTTTATTATGCATGCCGAAAATCGCTTGCACATTACGTAAATGTCCAGCATCAATAACTTTGCAAGCGCCATTACTACTTTCTTCAGCTGGTTGGAATATGAAGCGAACCGTTCCATTTAGGGAAGATTCTCTTTCTTTTAATAAGAAAGCAGTACCTAAAATAGCAGCTGTATGAAAATCGTGTCCACAAGCATGCATTTTCCCTCGTACTTTAGATGCATAGGACAAATGTGTTTCTTCTTGAATAGGAAGGGCATCAATATCAGCACGAACTGCTACAATTGGTCCGTTTTTATTACCAGACACTTCAGCGATAATTCCTGTTTCTAAATTGGAATCAATGATAGTAATGTTTTTTTCTTCTAACCAATTTTTTATTGCTTTTGTTGTTTCGAACTCTTCATATGATAGTTCTGGATACTCATGTAAATGTCGACGGATGGAAATAAGTTTTTCTTTTAGTTGATTTGAAATAGATACCATGTAGTATGCCTTCTTTCTTCAGCAAAATATTTATCATAAGTATACAACAATAAAAGAGAGGATTCTCAAATGAAAATCCTCTCTCGTTTATCCCATAAAAGCCCGATTGGTTCAACTAATTAAAGTTTCACTTTATGCTGCGACTTTTTTATGCGTATGATGTTTACGATAACGTCCACGCATTGCGTATGCAATTTGCGGGATTGCAATCCCAATTAATATAAGTGATACACCGAACCATTGTGAAGATAGTACAGCCTCTTTTAAAACGAATACTGACATAATTGTTGTAACTGGTAGTTCCGCTGCACCAAGAATAGTCGCTAAGCCAGAACCGATTTTTGGAATCCCGATTGTAAAGGCAATAGATGGAATAACGATACTAAATGTTCCTAATCCTAAACCGTATTTCCAAAGACCTTGAGAAATGGCACCATTAAAAATAAATGTTGGTGGGAATACAATCATGACTAAAGTTAAAGCACCAGTCATTAAGAGAACACCGCGCGGTAATGAAGGTACTTCAACAGCAACTTTTCCGCTTACGAAAATGTATGTTGCGAATGTAACAGCAGATAATAAACCTAAAATGACCCCAGTCGTATCGAAAGCACCTACTGATTGTTCAAGTAAACCACTTGATAAAAATGTTCCTACAAGTAAGAAAATAACAGAAATAACTTTTTCTCTTGAAGGTAATGTTTTTGTTGCGACTGCTTCAATGATAATTCCGACCCAAACGAATTGGAATAAAAGAATAATTGCAATAGAAGCTGGTACAGTTTTTAATGAAGCATAATAAAAAATTCCGGTAAAACTTGCAGATGTTCCTGCAACGAATAAAAGTAATGCTTGCTTTAAAGGAACGCGATGTCTAGAAAATAGAAGTGTAATAGCAAGCAAAATAATCCAACCGAACAAATATTGGCTGCCAATTACCTCTCCAAGTGAAAATCCTTCTGCATATGCAAGCTTAACAAAAATAGCTAAAATTCCATAACTACACGCTCCTAATAAAACTAAAAGAGAATAACGAAGCATGAAAAATTCCTCCCATCTATATGAAGTTGTTCCGTATCGAAAATATATAACTAGAGGGAAGTATACAAAATTAGAAATAAAGGGTCAAATGAAAGAAAAGTATGACATTTTATAGAATAATAATAAAAGTATGATATTTATGCATAATCTTGAAATTTTTAATAGTAGAAGTATTATAAAATAAACTTTGCATTGTATAGAGATAGCATTTGAAAAAAATATTTTTTAAACCAATATGTATATAGACGTACTAGTAACGTGCTAATTATTTGAGAAACTATGTTACCTTTGTTATGGTAATAACAATTAAAGGAGTTTTATAATCCATTTGGGTTTTTTCTATATAATAGAAGGAAATGAAAACGTTTTATTAGAAACTGTGAGGAAGTGCGGTTTTTCTTATTGCCACGTTGTAAAAGTGATTTCACGAATTGTTCATAGTATTTTTATGTGTTTTTGTTACAATATTTAGGGAGAGGAGTGGAATGATGCAAGATATTAGTATTTTTTTAGCGTTTGGCGCCGGGTTCTTATCATTTATTTCCCCATGTTGCTTACCGCTTTATCCGGCATTTTTATCGTACATAACAGGTATGTCGGTTTCTGAATTGAAAGAAGAAAATGCAATGCTTCGCAAAAGAAGTATGATACATACAGCGTTTTTCTTACTTGGATTTTCAATTATATTTATTGCAATTGGATTTGGTACAAGTTTTATTGGAGGAATCTTTACTGACTATAAAGATTTAATCAGACAGTTAGGTGGTATATTTATCATCGTGTTCGGCTTAATTATTGTCGGGGTGTTTAAGCCGAAATTTTTAATGCAAGACCGTAAATTTACATTTAAAAATCGTCCAAGTGGCTATTTTGGATCAGTACTAATCGGATTAGCTTTTGCAGCAGGGTGGACGCCATGTACCGGACCAATTCTAGTGTCTGTAATTGGATTAGCAGCAACAAATCCAGAATCAGCAATGATATATATGATTGCTTACATACTTGGATTTGCAATCCCGTTTTTCGTACTGTCATTCTTTATTACGAAAATGTCTTGGATTAAAAGAAATAGTATGGCCTTCATGAAAGTCGGAGGATATATTATGATTGTTATGGGTGTCTTCCTATACTTTAACTGGATGACGAAAATTATCGTATATTTCTCAAGTTTATTTGGTGGTTTTACTGGTTTTTAGTATTATTCTGCGAAAATGTTGGAAATACTAACGGAAAAGCATATAATGAAAGTATATTTTGCATATAGCCACAAAAAAGGATGAGAAAATATGAACATAGTTCTTTTATCAAGTATCGTTGCTGTTTGTATGGCTGTCGGTGCGATGTTTATTCGTTTAAAAGCAGCTAAGAAACCTGCAACATTGAAAAAAATTATACTTCCACCATTTTTTATGAGTACGGGTGCATTGATGTATGTTTTTCCTGAATTTCGATTAACTCCAGCAGAAATGTTAGAAGCAATTGGTGTCGGTTTGATTTTCTCTATTTTTCTTATTAAAACATCTAAATTTGAAATTAGAGGACAAGAGATTTATTTGAAGCGTTCAAAAGCCTTTGTTTTCATATTAATTGGATTACTTGTAGTGCGGATTGTATTTAAAACCTACTTAAGTCAATCTCTTGATTTAGGACAACTTAGTGGCATGTTCTTCTTACTTGCGTTTGCGATGATTGTGTCATGGAGAATTGCAATGTATCGTTCCTTTACGAAATTACAGAAGGAAATGGAAAAAGAAGATGGTTTTTATAATGAAAAAGATATGAAGCTAACTTAAAAACTGTATATGTACCAAATAAAAAGACAGCGTCAAAGGCGCTGTCTTTTTTATCGAAAATAATATGAAGTTACTTTGCGAGTAAAGATCGATAGTTAGAATAATCAATCTTTTTTTCTTGTAGTTTTTTTATTAAAAATTTATGATCACGCTTTGGTGTGGCAATGATATATCCTTTAATAATTAAGTCTTGTGTAATTTGAGAGGCATTTTCTTGTAATGCAAGTTCCCCGATTTTTCCAGCGATCTTTGATTTTGCAACATCGCGAAATAGTTCTGGAACAGGACTTACAAGCTCTTCTAACAATTGTTTTTGTTCGTCAGCCCATAAATGTCTCGTTTTATTTATGTAGTGTTCTTCCCAATCCAAAATGGACATGCCGTCTTCTTTTGGTAAACGTTTTAAAAATTTTCTGAACATAAAGTATCCACCGATAGACATAAGCCCTAATAAAATAACCGTCCATAATACAATGAACCAACTGAACCATCCTTCGAGCACGCATATCCCCCCTTAATGATAGCGGTTTTCTTTTATTCATATTATATACAGTGAGATTCATAGAAAGCAAGAACGCTTGGTCATTTTGACCAAGCGTTATAGTTTAAACGAAGTATAGTTGTTCAACACATAAATTATTATTATCGTCTTCAACATACTCAATAATAAGTGTGCCAACTTTACGATCTTTATCTTCAGTTGTGAAAATAGAGTAAGAAGTAAAACGTGTTTTTGATAGGCCGCTTATATGTGTAGGTAAAGAAATGTAGTCGTTATCGCGGAAGAATTCCATCAGTTCAATATCCTCAAATTCTTTTCGGTCAACTTGTTTGTTTGTATAGCGGCGTTGAAGTTGTTTTAAAGATTCATTCCAAGAAATTGCTTTTGTGTCGTATACCATTGTTCTATCTCCTTACTGTATGTAATCACTAAGAACATACGTTCTAATCTAGTATACTCTTTTTATTAGAAAAGGGAAAGCAAAAAATAATGTAAGCTTGGATTTCCAAGCTTACATTATTGATGCGTCCGTCATAATCTCTATTTTTCATTATAAGTTAGATATGAATAAGAAACAAGATGATATATATAATGTTGAGAGTTTTCAAGATTCTGTATATTATAGGTGTACTAAAGTGTAAGGGAATGAGAGGTGTGGCATACGTAATTTCACTGCAAGGGCCGATGGCTAGCGGAAAAACAACATTAGCAAAAAGGTTAGAAAAGAGAGGGTTTCGAGTTATATATGAAAATCCATATCCAATTGTAGAGAAGCGAAAAAAATTGAATTTAGATATGAATTCAAAAGTAGGGTTTATTATGAATCAAAAAATGTTTATGGAAGCAAAAATAAAGGAGTTTCAAAATGTGAAAGATTCAGTCGTAATTTTTGATCGCGGACCAGAAGACATTGAGTTCTTTACACTCTTTTATCCAACGATTATAGGAGAAGAGTGGGATATAGAAACTGAATTGAAAGATGAATTATATAAATTAAGAGCATGCCGTTCGGATGTGATTTTTTACTTAGATGTTACGAAAAAGAATGTATATGATAGAAAAAATAATGATAGAACAAGAAACAGAAGTACGTTTGAAGAGCAATTTAAATTAGTAGAAACTGAAAAAGACTGGTATAAACAATTTCCTGTAACTTATGTGGACACGAATAGATTAACAGTGGACGATTTAGAGGTATATTTTATGGACTGGTTAAAGGAGAGAGAGCTATGAAAAAAATACTTTTATTTGTATACTCAACATTTGCAGAGTTTGAAATAACAGTAGCAACGGCATTGCTGAAAAATAAATATGAAATCATTACAGCGGGCTTAACTAAAGAATTGGTTATAAGTGAAACTGGATTGCAAGTGCAGCCGCATATAGAAGTAAGTGAAGCACGTGTAGATGAGTATGAGGGGATACTTATTCCAGGTGGAGAAGAAGGACAGTTGGAAGATGCAAAACCTCTTTTTTCAATCATTCGTCAATTTCATGAACAAGAAAAATTAGTGGCGGCAATTTGTGCTGGACCGTATGCACTAGCAAAAGCAGGGTTATTTAAAGGGATTTCTTATACTGCGACTATAGATTATCAAAAATTTGATTGTTTTCCAGTAGAAAATTTCGTGTATGAAGAAGTTGTGAAACACTCAAATATCATTACAGCACAAGGGCATGCATTTGTACCATTTGGAATAGCAATTGCCTCTTATTTTGGAGTGGCAGACGAACATAATACAGATTTTTATTGTGGTAAAGGTAATGTAGTAATGGAGAAACTTTTACGAGAAAACGTGTAAAAGCTAGCAAATGCTAGCTTTTTTCTTTTTGACATCGATAAATGGCTAACGTTTTTGGGTCACGCCATATACCGTTATGGAGAGATAATTCCTGGTTGATTTCTTCTGTTAGCCATTCTTTCATCTCGGCTTGAAGATACATATTATCGGGTATATTTAGCGACGGAAACATGCTAGAAATATAGTTTACAATCGGAGTAGCATGATGAAAAACGAGAGCATTATGAATAACTGTTTCTTCAACAGTTGGAAAAACAGATTGTAATATCTCTTTACCGTTTTCTAAACAAAATGGAGTGACTGATGATGTTGTTTTCGGTAAATCAAATGCGTCTAACATACGGTTACACATTTCAACTATACGAGGTAGTGTAACGCTAGAATTTGTTGTAGCTAAAAGTGTTCCGCCAGGACGAATTACTTTATGGAATCCTTGAATCGTTTTTTCAACATCTTTCACATGGTATAACATATGTCTTGCAATTATTAGGTCATAACAATTTGTTTCGAAAGGAAGTTTACTAGCATCCCCTCGTTTCCATTCTATTAAGTTATTTGTTTTAGCAGCTTCAGCAAGCATAGCTTCGGATTGATCAAACCCGGTTAATGGGCCTTTATGACCATTTGTTTGTAAAAGGGAAAGGAATTTTCCACTAGCGCACCCAACCTCTAATATATTTTCTTCCCCTTGAAGTTGTAAATGTTCAATGACGATCTTATCTAAATCTACGTGTTTTTCTTCGTAATGTGTATGTGTGTCGATGCGTGTTTGTAAATGGTTGCTAACGTTATATTGACGTTTTACATCATTCATTTTGTCACATTCCACCTTTGTGCAAAATTGTTGGATTGCATGTGTTAATACATCTGTTTTCTTTAAACCTTCGTAATGGAGTGCTGATTCAAACCTTTTAAGTAATTTCTCTTCAATTCGAAAATGAATATCTTTTCGTTTTGTCACTGAAATTTCGCCCCTTTGCATCTGTTAGTGAGACTATAGCATGCTTGGAAATTTTGTGTAAATCATTTGTGTACACAAAATTATGGGGATGAAAAAAATGTTTGAATATGATTTTAAACTATTGACGATTTAAACGTTTTCATATATTCTTAAATTAAGTAATATTCAAATAATTCAAAAGAAATGAGAGAGTCACATGCTTCTTCAAGGAACACATCGAATTGGTCGTATGGCCATGCTGTTGGCACTTGCGGATGAGAATGAAAGTCCTGTATTATCCATTCCAAAAGGTTGGAAGTATTGTACGGGGAAAGTGGGTTCGATGAATTCGCAAAAGGTTGTCGCAGCAATGGAAACAGCGGCTAAAAGCAACCAAGTTATTGAAACAGACGTTTACAGAGAAACACATGCACTTTATCATGCAATTATGGAAGCTTTGTACGGAGTGACGAGAGGTCAAATTCAGTTAGCAGACGTTCTTCGTACAGTAGGACTTCGTTTTGCGATTGTGCGCGGTACACCATACGACGGAAAAAAAGAAGGCGAATGGGTTGCTGTTGCATTATATGGAACGATTGGTGCACCTGTAAAAGGATCTGAGCATGAGGCGATTGGTTTAGGAATTAATCACATATGATTTGCCCATAGTCTATTAGTTAGAAGGGGGCCTTACTTTTTTAGGACAGAAGTCTGTCTTAAAAAGATAAGGTCCCCTTTTGCCTTTTTAAGGAGGAAAAATGATGATTACGTTAACAGGACATACATTGACAGTTGAAGAAATGAAGAGGTTATTACTGGAAGGAGAAGGTGTAACAGCTTGTCCAACTAGTATGCAAAAGGTAGCGGAGTGCCGCGAAGTAGTTGAGAAAATTGTAGAGGACGGAAAAGTCGTTTACGGAATTACAACTGGATTTGGAAAGTTTAGTGATGTGCTTATCCAAAAAGATGATGTAAAGGCACTTCAACATAATTTAATTCAGTCACATGCATGTGGGATTGGTGATCCATTCCCGGAAGAAGTATCGCGTGGAATGTTAATTTTACGAGCGAACACGATGCTTAAAGGAGTATCTGGTGTTAGGCCGCTTGTTGTAAATATGCTTCTTGAGTTTGTAAACCGTAAAATTCATCCAGTCGTTCCGCAACAAGGTTCACTTGGTGCAAGTGGCGATTTAGCACCTTTATCTCATCTTGCGCTCGTATTATTAGGCGAAGGTGAAGTGTTCTATAAGGGGAAACGCGTTCATGCAATGGTTGCTCTTACAGAAGAAGGGCTTGAGCCAATTGAACTTGAAGCAAAAGAAGGTCTTGCGTTAATTAATGGTACGCAGGCGATGACAGCACAAGGAGTTCTTTCTTATATAGAAGCAGAAGCAACAGCGTATCAAGCTGAACTAATTGCTTCGATGACAATTGAAGGGTTACAAGGCATTATTGATGCATTTGATGAAAATGTTCATAAAGCACGTGGTTATAAAGAGCAAGTGGAAGTAGCGAGCAGAATTCGTGACATTCTTCATGATAGTAAATTAACAACAAAACAAGGAGAACTACGTGTACAGGATGCCTATTCACTTCGCTGTATCCCGCAAGTACACGGTGCTTCTTGGCAAGTTTTAAATTATGTGAAAGAAAAATTAGAAATTGAAATGAATGCAGCAACAGATAATCCGCTTATCTTTGATGGTGGGGAAAAAGTAATTTCGGGCGGGAATTTCCATGGTCAACCGATTGCGTTTGCGATGGACTTCTTAAAAGTAGGAATGGCAGAACTTGCAAATATTTCGGAGCGCCGTATTGAGCGTTTAGTGAATCCGCAATTAAATGATTTACCACCATTTTTAAGTCCAGAACCAGGACTTCAGTCTGGTGCAATGATTATGCAATATGCTGCAGCGTCACTAGTTTCTGAAAATAAAACGTTGGCACATCCGGCGAGTGTAGATTCAATTCCGTCTTCTGCTAACCAAGAAGATCATGTAAGTATGGGAACAATTGCTTCACGCCATGCACATCAGATTATTCAAAATGCAAGACGTGTTCTTTCTATTGAGATGATTTGTGCGATGCAAGCAGCAGAATATCGCGGAATTGAAAACATGAGTACAGTGACGAAGAGCTTCTACCATCAAGGTCGTCAGCAGGTGCCATCTATTAAAAATGACCGTATATTCTCAACAGATATTGAAAATATTGCGCATTGGTTAAAAACGAATTATTCGATAAAAGAAAGATTAGATGTAAACGCAGCACTATAAAATGAGAAAAGGGAGAGATTGAAATGGAAAAAGTACAACAAACAATTCGCGCGCCAAGAGGTACAGAGTTACAAACGAAAGGGTGGGTGCAAGAAGCTGCACTTCGTATGTTAATGAACAATTTAGATCCTGAAGTTGCTGAAAAACCAGAAGAATTAGTTGTATATGGCGGAATTGGCCGTGCAGCTCGTAACTGGGAAAGTTATCAGGCGATTGTAGATTCATTAAAAACGTTAGAAAGCGATGAAACGTTACTTGTTCAATCAGGAAAGCCAGTTGCCATTTTTAAATCACATGAAGATGCACCTCGCGTTTTGTTAGCGAACTCAAACTTAGTACCAAAATGGGCAAACTGGGATCACTTCCGAGAACTAGAGAAAAAAGGTCTTATGATGTACGGACAAATGACAGCTGGTAGCTGGATTTACATTGGAACGCAAGGGATTCTACAAGGAACATATGAAACATTTGGTGAAGCAGCTCGTCAACATTTCGATGGTTCATTAAAAGGTACATTAACACTTACTGCTGGTTTAGGTGGTATGGGTGGTGCACAACCTCTTGCTGTAACGATGAACGGCGGTGTTGTCATTGCTATTGATGTTGATAAGCGCAGCATCGATCGTCGTATTGAAAAGAGATACTGTGATATGTATACAGAATCATTAGAAGAAGCGTTAACGGTTGCGAACGAGTATAAAGAGAAGAAAGAACCGATTTCTATTGGTTTATTAGGAAATGCGGCAGAAATTTTACCAGAACTAGTGAAGCGCAATATTACACCAGACTTAGTTACAGATCAAACATCTGCTCATGATCCATTAAACGGTTATATTCCAGTAGGCTACACGTTAGAAGAAGCAGCGAAACTTCGTGAAGAAGATCCAGAACGCTACGTACAATTATCAAAAGAAAGTATGACAAAACATGTGGAAGCAATGCTTGCTATGCAAGAAAAAGGCGCAATTACATTTGATTACGGAAATAACATTCGCCAAGTTGCTTTCGATGAAGGTTTGAAAAATGCATTCGATTTCCCAGGATTCGTTCCAGCATTTATCCGTCCATTATTCTGCGAAGGAAAAGGACCATTCCGCTGGGTAGCACTTTCTGGTGATCCAGAAGATATTTATAAAACAGACGAAGTAATTTTACGTGAGTTCGCTGATAATGAACATTTATGTAACTGGATTCGTATGGCACGTCAACAAGTTGAATTCCAAGGGCTTCCATCACGTATTTGTTGGCTTGGTTACGGTGAGCGTGCGAAATTTGGTCGCATCATTAATGAAATGGTTGCAAATGGTGAATTATCAGCACCAATCGTTATCGGTCGTGACCATTTAGATTGTGGATCAGTAGCATCTCCAAATCGTGAAACAGAAGCGATGAAAGATGGTAGTGATGCAGTAGCTGACTGGCCAATTTTAAATGCATTAATTAATAGTGTAAACGGTGCAAGCTGGGTATCTGTTCACCACGGTGGTGGCGTTGGTATGGGTTATTCACTTCATGCGGGAATGGTTATCGTTGCAGATGGAACAGAAGCAGCAGCAAAACGAATTGAGCGCGTATTAACTTCTGACCCTGGTATGGGTGTTGTTCGTCACGTGGATGCAGGGTATGACTTAGCTGTGGAAACTGCGAAAGAAAAAGGCGTTAACATTCCGATGATGAAATAAGGAGGAGAAAACATGCTGGACACTTTACTAATAAATATCGGTCAATTACTAACAATGGATCAAGAAGATGGCTTGTTAAGACGGGAAGCGATGAACACGCTTCCTGTTATCGAAAACGGTGCGGTTGGAATTGAAAATGGTGTAATTACTTTCGTTGGAACAGCGGAAGAAGCGAAAGGATTACAAGCGAGAGAAGTTATTGATTGCGGCGGGAAAATGGTTTCTCCTGGTCTCGTTGACCCGCATACTCATCTTGTATTTGGTGGATCTCGTGAAAATGAAATCGCACTAAAACTACAAGGAGTTCCGTACTTAGAAATTTTAGAACAAGGCGGAGGCATACTTTCAACTGTAAATGCAACGAAACAGGCGTCGAAAGAAGAACTTGTTCAAAAAGCGAAATTCCATTTAGACCGTATGCTATCTTTCGGAGTTACTACTGTAGAAGCGAAGAGTGGTTACGGATTAGATGATGAGACGGAATGGAAACAATTAGAGGCAACAGCACAATTACAAAAAGAGCATCCGATCGATTTAGTTTCAACATTTTTAGGTGCTCATGCAGTTCCGAAAGAGTATAAAGGTAGATCGAAAGAATTTTTACAATGGATGTTAGACCTACTACCAGAAATGAAAGAGAAGCAATTAGCGGAGTTCGTTGATATTTTCTGTGAAACAGGTGTGTTCTCTGTAGAAGAATCAAAAGAATTTTTATTAAAAGCGAAAGAGCTTGGCTTTGATGTGAAAATTCATGCAGATGAAATCGACCCTCTTGGTGGTGCGGAAGCAGCGGCAGAAATCGGTGCAGCATCAGCGGACCATTTAGTTGGTGCTTCTGATAAAGGAATTGAAATGCTTGCAAATTCTAATACAGTAGCAACTTTATTACCAGGAACAACTTTCTATTTAAATAAAGAAAGCTTTGCTCGTGGACGTAAAATGATTGATGAAGGTGTTGCAGTTGCGTTAGCTACAGACTTTAACCCAGGTAGCTGTCCAACTGAAAATATTCAGCTTATTATGAGCATTGCGATGCTAAAATTGAAAATGACACCAGAAGAAGTTTGGAATGCCGTAACGGTTAACTCATCATATGCCATTAACCGTGGTGATGTAGCTGGGAAAATTAGAGTTGGTCGTAAGGCAGATTTAGTTTTATGGGATGCTTACAATTATGCTTACGTACCGTATCATTACGGCGTAAGTCATGTGAATACAGTATGGAAGAATGGTAATATTGCATATACAAGAGGTGAACAATCGTGGAGCACGGCCACTATTTAAAGAAAAATGCAAAGTTTATTGATCGTGAAGTGACGAAATGGAGTGAGATGATTAAAGATTGGGAGGAAGGTGTGGAAATATTCGGTGCTGCCTTAATTGGAGCACCCCTTTCTAAACCGTCTATTAGTCATTCAGGAGCGAGTTTTGCGCCAAAAACAATTCGTGCGATGTTAGATGCATATAGCACATATGCAATTACAGAAGAACACGATATGAAAGAAAGTGTCTTATATGATTGCGGCGATATTACGATGCATGTGACGGATATAAAAGAAAGTCATAAACGAATTGCGAAAACAGTTGGGCATGTAACGAAAGTAAACCCGAACATGATACCAATCGTTCTTGGCGGTGACCACTCGATTAGTTTTCCGAGTATAACAGGTTTTGCAAACAGTAAAGGAAAGGTCGGAATTATTCAATTTGATGCTCATCATGATTTACGTAATTTAGATGATGGAGGCCCGTCAAATGGTACACCATTCCGTAGTTTACTAGAAAATGATGTCATTACTGGAAAACAACTTGTTCAAATTGGAATTCGTAATTTTTCTAATGCACGTGCGTACCATGAATATGCAATAGAGCATGGTGTAACAGTGTATACAATGAAAGACGTACGAGAGCGAGAAATAAAAGATATTATCACGGAAAGTATTGAAATATTAAGAAATCAAGGTGTGACTTCTATTTATATTTCTCTTGATATGGATGTGCTAGACCAAGCGTTTGCACCAGGTTGTCCAGCAATTGGGCCTGGTGGGATGGATAGTACGACTTTACTAGATGCGATTGAATTCCTTGGTAAAGAACTGCTCGTTCAAGGGATGGATATAGTAGAGATTGATCCAACTCTTGATTTCAGAGATATGACGAGTAGAGTAGCAGCACAAGTGATTATGAGTTTTCTTTTAGCGAGGGAAACGGTTAGTAAGCAGGTTAGTATATAGACGGAAAAGTAGATATTTATGCTTTATCAAAAACACATCACTACTGAAATGTAGTGATGTGTTTTTGTGTTAAAGGAGAATGAATGTATGTGGAACCGTTAATGGAATTGCGATTTTTATAGTGTATTGTGTAAATTTAATTTCTTGCTTCTTAAGTATTGACGCGTAAAATAATTTTATGATAAAATAAAAATTTTGATAAAAAACTAAAAGTGTGTTAAGCTTGAGAAGGTTACCATATATGGAGGTGGATTATTTGTTTCAAATTGGCGATAACATTGTTTATCCAATGCAGGGAGCAGGTATAATTAAAGCCATAGAAGAGAAGGAAATCTCAGGAGAAAAACAACAGTATTATGTTATAAAAATGTCGGCTAGTAATATGGAACTAATGATTCCAGCAGGGAGAATATTGAATTCGAATATACGACCAGTTACGGATATAACCGCATTAGCACACATAATGGATATTTTTCAACATGGGGAATCAGATAGATTACTTACGTGGAAACAAAGGTATAAATTGAACACTGATAAAATAAAGACGGGTAAAATGCAAGAAGGTGCTGAAGTTGTACGTGATTTAATGCGTATACAGAAAGAAAAAGCACTTAATGCAAGCGAAAAGAAGATGTTAGATAACGCATATGAATTTTTGATTAGTGAACTGGGATTAATTGAAGGTATCACAGAAAATCAGATAAAAAGCTTTTGTTAAGGTTCATTACAAATAATGTATTATATCCCAAAAAAGATCTTGAATTTTTTGGGAACATAATTATAGAAAATTTATCATTTCAAAGACATTCAACTCTTTCAAACCACTTTTAGAGCATTACCTCTATTGTTATTACTACAATCAAATCCATTTTTATTTTTTAATTTCATTTATGAATGTTCGAAGTTTAATTGAATACTTCGATAAAATAGTTACTTGATTTTTGCAATCCTGATTCACACTGGCACGGACGAGGAGCCGTAAGGATGAAAGAGAGGTAGGGCTTTCATTGTTTTAGGTATATAAGTTATTATTTTTAGAAGAATACCGAACCATTTTCACTTCTATTGATAAGGTGTTTTTTATTAAAGAGATAAACGAATTGACAGCCATATATGGTCAACAAAAAAGGTTTCCTCCTAAGGAAACCTTTTTAATATTATTTATAGCATTTTGTTTTTTGGATATTCGAATTTTTTATTGTAAAGTCGTAAAAATTGACGTTACTATCTAAAAGTAAGTATGATGCGATTATAGTAAGATTTTTTAGGGGGAAGAAAAATGACAAGTTCAAGTAATAAAGCAGCGAGTATTTATGAAGGAACAAATGTAAATGCTGGGGGATTTTTTGAAAACGTTGAAGAAACAAAGTTGTTTGATCCAATTCAAGTTGGAACTTGGTCTCTTCGTAATCGTATAGCGATGGCACCGATGACAAGATGCTTTGCAGATAATGAGACTGGAGCAGTTGGTGCTGATGTAGTGGAGTACTACAGAAAACGTGCTGCGGATGGAATTGGACTAATTATTACAGAAGGAATTGTCATTAGTCCGAGAGCAAAAGGAAACCCAGGAGTACCAGGTATTTATACACAAGAACAAATCGATTCTTGGAAACCTGTTACAGAGGCAGTACATAAAGAAGGCGGGACGATTATTGCTCAAATATGGCATGTTGGGCGTATGAGTCATCATGAAATAATTGGTGGTCAAATGCCACAAGCACCATCGGCTATCGCTGCAGAGGGAAATGTTCCACGCTTTCGTAAACCGTTTGATACGCCAGAAGCAATGACGTTAGAAGAAATACAAGAAGTGATCGGTCAATACGCACAAGCTGCGAAAAATGCGATCGAAGCTGGATTTGATGGAGTAGAAATTCACGGTGCACACGGATATTTAATCGATCAATTTACGTATGAGTTTGCGAATAAGCGAACAGATAAATATGGTGGTGATTTAAAACAAAGGTTAACGTTTATGAAAGAAGTAACGGCGGCTGTAATAGAAGCTGTTGGAGCTAATAAAACACTTCTTCGTTTCTCTGCTTTCAAAGGTGATAATCCTACTTATATGTGGGAAAATCCTGAGTTTGCAATTGAAACGTTCATAAATATGTTTAAAGAGGTTGGGTTAACGATAATCCATCCTTCAACGATGAATTATACGCAAGAGATTGCTGATGGAAAGAATTTTCATCAACTAGTAAGAAAATATTGGGATGGTACGATTGTTGGGGTTGGTAATTTAAATCCGAAAGAGGCCGAAGAAGCGTTGCAAGAAGGAACGATTGATGTAGCGGCATTCGGAAGACCGTTAATTGCTAATCCAGACTTTGTTCATCGAATTAAACACGCTGAAAGTTTAGTTGAATATGACGCGAAAGAGCATCTTGCTACGTTAGTATGAATAAAGATAAAAGGAGAGCACGTCGAGTGTTCTCCTTTTATTATGGAACTTCATAGGGGGAAGCGGGATGAGTGAAACGCTACTCGTTATTATTAGTATATTACTATTTTTAATGTTGCTTTTAATCGTCTTTTTTATCATTACATTTTTTATAAAAAAACGAACACACCATTCTATTTTAAAATTACATCCGTACTTAGGAAGAATGCGCTACTTACTGGAAAAGATAGGGCCTGAATTTCGACAATATTGGTTTGATCATGATACGGATGGAAAGCCTTTCTCACGTTATGATTTTCAAAGTGTTATGTTTTTAGCGAAATATCGCTCTGAAATACTTGGTTTTGGATCAAAACGAGATTTTGAAGCTTCTGGATATTATATTGCTAATACATTATTTCCGATATTAACTGAGGAATTAAGTGTGAATCTCACGCAAGAGCGGGAAGGTAAAAAGTACGTGATTCATAAAGAAGGGTTATTTTCAAGAAGAGAAAAATTGACAGCGGATACAACGAATCTTTGGCTGTACGAAGAAGATGATGCAATTATAGTCGGTGAGAACCGTAAATATCCGTGGAAGCTACATGGCATGTTTGGTGCATCTGCGACTTCTTACGGTGCGATTGGAGAAAATTATATTTTAGCGAGTGGTTTTGGAGCAAAAATGGCAGGCGGATCGTGGATTAATACGGGTGAAGGTGGCGTTATTCCAGAACATTTACATACAGGAGCGAATATCGTTGCGCAAATTGGTCCAGGGTTATTTGGATACCGTGATGAAGACGGTAATTTTTCAATGGGAAAATTCATGGAGAAAGCGAAAGAAAGTAATATTAGAGCATTCGAATTGAAATTTGGGCAAGGTGCTAAAATACGTGGTGGTCATTTAGAGGGACAAAAAGTAAATGAGAAAATTGCTTTTGTTCGCAACGTCCGAAAGGGAGAGACGATTAATTCACCGAATCGATTTTCATTTTTAAAGAATGCAGCGGATACACTTTGTTTTATTCAACAGTTGCAAGAAAACAGCGGTAAACCAGTTGGAATGAAAATTGTAATTGGTCAGCAGGAGCCTTTGGAAGATTTAATAAAAACAATGAAAGAACTAAACATTTACCCAGATTTTATTACAATCGACGGTTCAGAAGGCGGGTCAGGGGCAACGTATAAATCGATGGCAGATTGTATGGGACTGCCGCTTATTCCAGCATTACTTACATTTATTGATACAGCAAACCATTATGGTGTCCGTAACAAGTTTAAAGTATTTGCATCGGGTAAATTAATCACACCAGATAAAGTGGCGATTGCTTTAGCGATTGGGGCGGATGCTGTAAGTTCAGCCCGCGGATTTATGATGGCAAGCGGCTGTATTATGGCCCTTCAATGTAATTCTGGCCAATGTCCATCTGGTGTAGCCACGACGAATCCGCATTATCAAAAAGCGTTAGATCCGTATGAGAAGAAGTGGCGAGTCATGAATTATATTATTAGTATGAGATATAGTTTATTTTCATTAGCGGCAGCGGCGGGAGTGAAGAGCCCGCGCCATTTAACTAGAGAGCATATTGTGTTTAAAGACGAGGTGGGGAGAGTAGTTCCACTTTCGGAATTGTTTCCTATAGTAAATCAAACCTAAAAGTATATTTGATATGTAAGATTTTTTAGAGGAATAATCATATTTTTGGAAAGATTAGGAGTATAATAGGGAAGTATTTTTGAAAATGACTATTTTTAGGGAGAGATTCACTTGCAGCAAGGTTCGTACAGTATTACAATTTTTTTACTCGTCATAGGGCTCGTTATATTTAGACGCATGCGCTCTATGAATCGACCAATTAATAATAAAGGAAGACGACTACTATTGCCATTATTCTTTTTATTACCAGGTTTTTCTTTATACGCAGCACCGATACAACTTGCTGGTTGGCAAATTGGTATAGCTGCTGGGATCGGACTGTTATTATCAATTCCACTTATTATTTTAAGTGGGTATGAAGTCAGAGAAGATGGTCAAATTTATGCAAAAAAAAGTATCGCTTTTATTGCTACATTTTTAGTTATCGTTCTTTTACGTGCTTATTTTAGAAGACATTTACAAGGTCTAGATCCAAAGTCAATCGGCATTCTTTTCTACACTCTTGCGGTTTGTTATATAGTACCTTGGCGTATTGGATGCTATATGAAATTTCGTAAAGTATATGTAGAGAAAGCGAAATTTGAGACATCAATAAGCTAAAAGTCATACATTTGTATGGCTTTTAGTTTTTAAAATTTATCGGGTAATGGAATGAAAATAAGGTGTGAAAAAACCCTCTTTAATTTTCTGAATATTATTACTTTAATTTCTTGAAAAATCATTGTAATCCACTGGGATAAAGGCGTTTATAAAGGTTTTCACGTGTAATGAAAAGTGCTCATTCACTTGAAAGAACAAAAAATGTTTGTTAAGGTAGGGAACCATAAGCGAAAACAAGAAAATAGAAAAAGTCATTTTTCGAAATTTTGAATGGCTTATGGACTAAGGGAGAGATTTGGTGAAGATTGAAATTATGGTTTCGCTTGCTATTTATATGGCAGGTATGTTGTATATCGGATATTGGTCTTATAAGAAGACATCCGATTTATCAGATTATATGTTAGGCGGGAGGGGACTCGGTCCAGCAGTTACAGCTTTATCAGCTGGTGCTTCTGACATGAGTGGTTGGATGTTAATGGGATTACCTGGTGCGATGTATGCAACAGGATTATCAAGTGTATGGATTGCGATAGGTTTATTAATAGGTGCGTATGCAAACTATTTAATCATTGCCCCGCGTTTACGAACGTATACAGAAGTGGCAAATGATTCAATTACGATTCCAGACTTTTTAGAGAATCGGTTTAAAGATCGTACGAAAATACTTCGTTTTGTCTCCGCTGTCGTCATTTTAGTATTTTTCACATTTTATGCGTCGGCTGGTTTAGTTTCGGGTGGACGTTTGTTTGAAAATTCTTTTAACCTTGATTATAAAATTGGTTTATTTGTAACAGTGGGTGTCGTTGTTGCGTATACACTATTTGGTGGCTTTCTAGCCGTAAGTTGGACGGACTTTGTGCAAGGTTGTATTATGTTTATTGCGCTTGTACTAGTGCCAATTGTTGCCTTTACGGATGTCGGTGGTATAACAGAAACATTTAATACCATTAAGCAAGTCGATGCATCGCATTTAGATATGTTTAAAGGAACCACAATACTTGGTATTATTTCATTTTTAGCATGGGGCCTTGGATATTTTGGTCAACCACATATTATTGTCCGCTTTATGGCAATTACCTCTATTAAAGATTTAAAAACTTCTCGTAGAATCGGTATCGGTTGGATGACGATTTCAATTATAGGTGCAATGCTTACTGGTCTAATTGGTATCGCCTATTATGCTAAAAATAATACGACATTACAAGACCCAGAAATGGTCTTTGTAACATTCTCCAATATTTTATTCCATCCGTACATTACAGGATTTTTATTATCAGCTATTTTGGCTTCGATTATGAGTAGTATTTCCTCACAATTACTTGTTATTTCAAGTGCAGTAACGGAAGACTTCTATAAAACATTTTTCCGTCGTAATGCAAGTGACAAAGAACTTGTATTTATCGGTAGATTGTCAGTATTAGTAGTAGCTATGATCGCAGTTGTTTTAGCGTATCATCCAAGTGATACAATTTTAACACTTGTCGGTTATGCTTGGGCTGGATTTGGTTCAGCGTTCGGACCAGCCATTTTATTAAGTTTATATTGGAAAAGGACGAATAAATGGGGCGTTCTTGCAGGTATGATTGTTGGTGCAGTAGTTGTTATAGCATGGGTACAAATTCCAAGTTTAAAAGCAATTATGTATGAAATGGTACCTGGATTCTTCTGTAGTTTATTAACTGTTATTGTTGTAAGTTTATTAACGAAAGAACCCGTTAAGGCAGTTCATCGTGAATTTAATGAGATGGAAGCAGTACTGGAAGAAGAAAAGAAATGATTTGCAAAAAGAGTAAACGGTGAATAGCGTTTACTCTTTTTACATGTAAAATGAAAGTAAGGACTTATTGACAATAAAAAATAAGTAACTTATAATAAATCTTAAGTTCGAGATAAATAATGTTCATAATAAAAATTTATTATGGTTATAAATCGAACAAATATTTTTTACGAATTATCTTGAATTCAAGATAATTCAATAGATTAGACACCGATACGTAATTTTGTAATTAATATCTCGAATTCGAGATAAAATTATAATGACGGATTTTACTTTGTAGCATGGACAAAATTAATAATGAACTTAAATGTAAAAGAATTTTTATAATGAAATAAAAAAGGAGTGGAAGAAATGGAAAAGAAAACAATGGGAATCCATCATATTACAGCGATTGTAGGGCATCCACAAGAAAATGTAGACTTTTATGCTGGTGTATTGGGGTTACGTTTAGTGAAACAAACAGTGAATTTTGATGATCCAGGTACGTACCATCTTTATTTTGGAAATGAAGGAGGAAAGCCTGGAACAATTATTACGTTTTTCCCATGGGCAGGTGCTCGTCAAGGTATTATTGGAGATGGTCAAGTAGGAATTACGTCTTACGTTGTACCAAAAGGTGCAATGGAGTTTTGGGAAAATAGATTAGAAAAATTCGATGTTTCGTATACAAAAATGACTCGTTTTGGAGAGCAGTATTTAGAATTTGATGATCCGCATGGTTTGCATATAGAATTAGTTGAAAGAGAAAAAGGCGAATTAAATAATTGGAGTTTTGGAGAAGTTACACCAGAAGTAGCAATTAAAGGGTTTGGAGGTGCTGTTCTTTTATCTACACAGCCTCAAAAAACAGCTGAATTGTTAGAACATATTATGGGTCTTGAAAAAATTGGAGAAGAGGGTGAATTTGTTCGATTCCGTTCTTCTGCTGACATTGGAAATATTATTGATTTGAAATTATCAACAATCGGTCGTGGCCAAATGGGCGTTGGCACAGTTCATCATATTGCCTGGAGAGCGAGTGACGATGCTGATCAGCTAGACTGGAAAGAGCATGTGTCGCGTTTTGGATATCACGTAACTCCTGTACAAGATCGAAATTATTTTAACGCGATTTATTTTAGAGAACATGGTGAAATCTTATTTGAAATTGCAACAGATCCTCCTGGTTTCGCTCATGATGAATCGTTAGAGACGATGGGTGAGGAATTAAAGTTACCGGAACAATATGAACAACATAGAAAACAGATTGAACAAACGCTTTTACCATTTGAAGTGAGAAATTTAGATTAAAGTGATTGAAGGGGGAACAGGATTATGATGAAACATGTTTTTCAAAAAGGAAAAGATACGTCAAAACCAGTGTTGTTATTACTTCATGGCACAGGTGGTAATGAATTAGATTTACTACCACTTGCAGAAATAGTTGATCCGGAAGCGTCGGTATTAAGCGTTAGGGGAAATGTGTTAGAGAATGGGATGCCGCGTTTCTTCCGCCGATTAGCAGAGGGCATTTTTGATGAAGAGGATTTAATTTTCCGTACGAAGGAATTAAATGAATTTTTAGATGAAGCGGCTAAAGAATATAAATTCGATAGAAATAACATTGTAGCTATCGGTTATTCGAATGGGGCAAATATCGCAGCAAGTTTATTATTCCATTACGAAAATGCATTGAAAGGTGCTGTGCTTCATCACCCAATGGTACCAAGAAGAGGAATGCAATTAGCAAATTTAGCAGGGAAATCTGTGTTTATTGCTGCTGGGACAAATGACCCAATTTGTTCATCAGCAGAGTCAGAGGAATTGAAGATACTATTAGAAAATGCAAACGCGAATGTAACAATGCATTGGGAAAATCGAGGGCATCAATTAACGATGGGTGAAGTAGAAAAAGCAAAAGAGTGGTATGACAAAGCATTTTAAAAAAGAAGCATCTGCTAACGATTAGCAGATGCTTCTTTTTTATTTAAGACTGGATTGCAAGATGAGATGAAGAAAGTGGTAGCTCAATATCAACAATTGTACCTTCATTTAATTCGCTTGAAATGTGTAATTTACCATGATGTTCTTCAATTATTTTGTAACACATCATTAATCCTAGTCCTGTGCCTTTTTCTTTTAAACTATAAAAAGGTTCGCCTAGACGGGAGATACGATCTTCTGGAATGCCACAACCTTCATCGATAATTCGTATTAAGATGAAATTATCCTCTAATGGTTTTGTTTGGATGAAAATATTTCCGCCATTTGGCATCGCTTCTATCGCATTTTTTAATATGTTTATAAAAACTTGTTTTAATTGGTTGCCGTCACATTGAATATCATATACGTAATCAAAATGATCCATGATGATATGAACGCTATGCATAATTGCAGTCGGTAAAATAAATGTAACTACCTCTTCAATTAAAGTTTGTATGTTACAAGTTTGGATAGATAATACTTGTGGCTTAGACATCGCCATAAATTGACTCGTGATGGATTCCATTTGTGAAATCTCACTTAACATAACATCGATATACCATTTTTGCTCCTCATTTATTTCAGGGAGGAGCAATGTTAGAAAACCCTTTAGGGAAGTGAGTGGATTTCGAATTTCATGGGCAATTCCAGCTGTCAGTTGTCCGACTACTGCGAGCTTCTCAGATTTTCGTAGTAACTTTTCAGTTTCTTTTAGCTCAGTAACATCTCTCCCCATCACGATAAGACCTTTGCGAGAACCATCAGGATGATAAAGCGGAACTTTTGATATACTTAAGATTAAATCGAAATCATCTCTATGTATAATAAATTCCTCGCCATGAAGAATTTGTCTTTGTTGCCATGCTAGTTCATCGACTTCTTCACAATGTAAAAAAGCTTCTCGGTATGCTTCATTATATTGAATGAGTTCGCTATCTTTTTTCCCGTGGTAAGGTACATGATGGAAGTTGAAGCAAGAAAGTGCGTAGTCATTTGCCTCAAGCCAGCGCCCTTCATGATCTTTAAATATAACAAACGCAGGCATGGAGTTTACTAATGTACGTAATCTCTTCTCACTTTCTTTTAGCATATTCTCAATTCTTTCTGATTTTTCAAGTGGCTTCATAATAGCGTATACACCAGTAAGACGATTTTGAACAAAAATAGGAACTAGTTTTGTCACAACATCTAATAAGAATCCATTTTTATGATAAATAGATAAGATATACTCTTGTTGATTATCCGCTTCAGTATTCTTTATATTTTGTAATACTTGCTCAGAAATATGGGCTCCTAAAATGGAGGTAATATTTTTCTGTTCTAATTCTAAAGAAGTGTAACCTAATATTCTTTCGGCAGAAGGATTTATATGTAGAATAACTCCTTCTAAGTTTAATGAAATAATACTATCAGGATTATGTTCGAACAGAGATGCGTACATTTCTGTTAATGAACGATCTTGTATATGGTTTCGCAAACGTCTAGAAATGTTCGGATGACGTTTTTTTTGAGTTGGTGAATATTTTTTACGACTCATAATAGTTCCTCCGTACAAATAGCATCTAAAAAGATTTGTCTATTCATAACTATAATATAGATGTGATGTGTATTTCTATAAAAAATGGAAGTTATAGAATAAATTTTGTTTTTTTATTTTTTTTGCAAAGTGAATGCAGGATGGTAATAAGGGGAGCTTATATTGTTTTATAAACCTTTTGTAAGTTACAGACGGCTGTTTTCCGTATAACATTAGGGTAGAGGAGGGGGAGAGAAAATGAAAAATTATATTCAAGGGATTGATCACGTGCAAGTAGCTGCACCTGTAGAGTGTGAAGAAGAGGCGCGTGATTTTTATGGGAATAAAATTGGTATGGTAGAAATTCCAAAGCCAGAAGAGTTGAAAAAACGAGGTGGATGTTGGTTTAAATGTGGAAATCAAGAAATCCATATTGGTGTCGAGCGGAACTTTACACCAGCTAAAAAGGCTCATCCAGCTTTTTATGTGAATGAAATTAATGAATTTAAGCAAACACTTATAGAGCAAGGTGTAAAAGTGATTGATGATTATGCACGGCCAGATGTAATTCGATTTTACGTATCAGACCCGTTTGGAAACAGAATTGAATTTATGCAAAATAAAGACTAGGTGTATTCCCACCTAGTCTTTAACTTCTTCTGAAAAGTCCTAACACTTCTACAGTTTCTGTAATATTAACGAATGCATTCGGGTCAATTTCAGAAATTGTAAGTTTCATACTTGCTAATTCTTCACGAGAAACGACCGTCATAAGTACACGCTTTTTCTCGCTTGAATAAGCGCCTTCGCCATCAAGTAACGTTATTCCACGTACAACAGTTGAAAGAAGCTGTTTTTTCATTTTTTCTGCTTCATTTGTTACAATCATAAGTGTAACTTTACGATGTTTTGTATGAACAGCATCAATTACTTTACCAGTTACATAAATTGAAAGTAAGCTTGTAAGTGCAACATCCCAGGTGAAGAAGAATCCTGCGATTATTACAACGACTGCATTTAAAATAATAAGGAATCCGCCAAGTTTAATGTCTCGCTTGCGGGATAAAAGCATACCGATAATATCAAATCCACCAGTGGATCCATTACAGTTAAAAACAAGACCAATACCAGCTCCGGCGATGACACCTCCGAAGATAGAAGATAACAATGGATCTGTTGCTACGACTTTTACTGGAACGTAGTATAATGCAACAGATAATACAACTACAGAGACAACTGTGTTAAAAATTACTTTTTTTCCAAGACCTATGTACCCTAAAATAAGGATAGGTAAGTTTAATACAAAGTTAATAATGCCTGTGTTTACAGGGGTTACAATCCCTAAAATAATAGCAATTCCGCCAATTCCACTACTTAAAATTTTGTGGGGGATAAGGAAAAGATTAAAGGCAACCGCAATAATAATAGAACCGATAATAACACCAAGGAATCTGACCATTTCTTTCCCGTCCTTCACTGAAAAATTCATATTATTTCAAGATTATATATGATATTGAAAGTTTTGGGTAAAAACAGTTTATTTTGGTAAATTAGATTAATCGAAAGAATTTGAGTATTTTATCATTTGAAAGGGGATACAGTTGTGAAGATAAAAACATATCAACAGAAAAGCCCGTTGAAGCAAGAATGTGAGGATTCTTATTTTTGTAATAAAGATAAAAAGATTTATGGTGTATGTGACGGTGCAACACCACTTGTCCCGTTTCGTGATGAAAATGGACATAATGGAGCATACATCGCTTCGCATTTATTTGCAAATTATTTTACTGCATTACGAGAGAATCATAGTTTACAATTTGCAGTTGCCAAAGCAAATGAAGCATTACAAAGCAAAATGTTAGAATATGAAGTAGACACGAGAAAAAAAGAGCATTTGTGGTGCACATGTATCGCGGCAGTTCAAATAGTTGGTGAGAAAATTGAATATGCGCAGCTTGGGGACTGTATGATTGTCGCAACTTTTCAAAATGGAACGATGCAAGTATTAACGAAAGACACAGTTGAAGGAATTAGTAAACGAGCAAAAAGGAAGAGGGAAGAAGATCGTAAAAAAGGGTTATCTGTACCAGAAGAATATGTTTTTCAAGATGTGCGAGAACCGTTAAAATACAATCGTTATCTTGCAAATATGCCAAATGGTTATTCAGTTGCAAATGGAATGAAAGAAGCGATACATTATTTACAACATGGTGAATTAGATATAGATGAAGTGAGTGGAATTTTTATTTGTTCAGACGGGTTATTCCACCCAGATTGGTCATTAGAACAAACTGTTGCATATATAAGAAAGAATAGTATAAACGAATATGTAGCAATCATTGAAAAGCTGGAAGGGGAAAAGAGAATAAAACCAGATGATAAAACGATTATTATGATTGATTTTTAAGAGGAGGCAGTTCAAATGGAAATTAAATATGTCAATCTAACATTTCAAGATGAATTAGTTCCTTTAGAAAAAGTAAATCAACTGATTATCCACCATACAGCTGAAGATGGATGGGACGTGTATAAAACGCATGAATTTCATCAAACTGTAAGAGGGTGGAGCGGGATTGGTTACAACTATTTTATCGAAAAGGACGGAACTGTAGTGGAAGGGCGAGGTTTACATATTGGAGCGCACGCGAAAGACCATAACCGCCATACAATTGGAATATGTATGACGGGAAATTTCGATAAATACGATCCAACTCCTGCACAAGTGAATGCATTATATTCTTTATGCAAAATGTTTATGAAGCAATTTGCTATAAAGAAAGAAAATATACTAGGTCATAGGGAGTTAGAAGGAGTTACAAAAAGCTGTCCTGGTAATCGTTTTTCTATGGTAGAGTTAAGGAAGGTATTATCTTAAATATAGAGGAGTAACAACGATGATGAATATAAAAATAACAAATGATAAAAAAGAAGAACTTGTAGCGCAAATTCAGCAATTTTTCGTTGAAGAAGATTTAGATGAAATTGGACGTTTCCAAGCAGAGCGTTTAATAGAAGAAATGGTTAAATTAGTTGGACCATTTGCATACAATCAAGCAATTGGAGATGCAAGAAAGCTTGTAAGTGAGAAATTAACGAATATCGAAGAAGATTTATACGTGTTAGAGAAGAATGAAGGAAAATAAAAAAAGAGCCGATGGGCTCTTTTTTATTTTTCTTTCTTATGTTCTTTATATTCATGTACTTTTTCTTTCACATTACCAACTGTATCTTTAGCAGTGCCTTTCACCTTATCCCATTTTCCTTCAGCTTGTAATTTCTTATTGTCAGTTACTTTCCCGACAACTTCTTTTACTTCACCTTTTACCTTATCAATGGCACCTTCTACTTTTTCTTTTAAACCATGATCATGTTTAGTCATACATTTCTCCTCCTTGTAGTTTGATTAGAATTCTCTTTTCATATTGCAAGTTGAATGATGTATCTAGTAATAGCGTAACAAATCTAGTTGGAATATTCAAATGATTAATAGGATAGAAAAGGAATTGTCATAAAATGTTTAAAAATGTAACGGAAGGAGAAAGAAAGTAAATTATAATATGTCTTTTGCGGTCCATATTGATTTTGTATAAGCAATTTTCATGTGGGCACGTTCCATGTTATTTTGACTGCCGCTACCAAAGCGGGCTTGGCCAACTATTAAATGACAATTTGTCGCTATAGCTTTTTCTATTCTTTTTTGAATTAATGCAGTATGACAGCCGTTACGTTGAAATTCTGGCAAAGTAGCAGAAGCAGCTAATGATGCGACACCCTTATTTATATACAGGACACCAATACTAGCAGGGATATTTTGAACTTCAGCTATGAAAAAATGCCATCCTGGTTCATTGTAAAGAATTTCATTATTTTGGCGCACACCATCTGTTGTAAAGGATGGCATATTAAATCCACGTACATAAATGTCTGCAAAAATATCAAAATCATTTTCTTTTAGTTTTCGTATTGTAATATTAGAAGGAAGAAGTGATGAACCCTCTCTCGGTATACTATACAAAGCAGTATGGAAGCTAGATTGATAAAACCCTTTTTGAGATAAGTATTGAAATAATTCAGTTGTACCTTGTGCTGGGGTAATTTCAAAACGACAAGTGATTTGTAGTGATTGATAATAAGAGATAATTTCATCTAACTCATCTGTATTTGTAAATGTAATACCTTTTACCGTATTAAAAGCAGGACCAGCAATTATTTTTGATGAAAAGGCAGTGGCACTACCGAATTTTTTCATTTGCACTTGCATTGGGTTTCCGCTCATTGTTTGTAGTCTCTCTAATTTAGAAGAGAGCATATCAATTTCTGCATTTTCAATTTCTGTTGCCATATCGAGTGTCATAACAGTAGTCATAAAATTCCTCCGTTAATAAATATATTTCATAGTACATATACGATTTTTGTTTTGAGATTCCTGTTGAAATGTGAGAGAATAAGAGGTTTTTTGGAAGGGAAATGGAAGTGAACTGTCGAAGGGAGTAGAAATAGATTAAAGGTGGTGCTCTCATGAAACAAAAAGCCGTGCAGACATGCTCTAATTGTGGTTCTCAAAATATAGGAGAAGGTGAGTTTGTCGGATATGCACAAATACGGAAAAAGGAAACGATGTTCACATCTTCGCCGGTGGATGCTTATATTTGTACAGATTGTGGGAATATCCTTTTATTAAAGGTAAGGAATTATGAAAGGTTTAAACAGAAACCGTTATGATTATTGAGAAGTGGTCATATCCAACTTTGTATACGAAACGACTTATGTTAAGGAAAATGAATATGAGTGATAGTTTACATATATATGAGTATGCTACAGATAAAGAGATGACAACTTTTACTGTATGGGATGCTCATCGATCGTTATGTGACACATATAACTATATAGAAGAAATTGTGGGTCAGTACAATGGAGGGCAAGTAGCACCTCTTGGAATTGTATTAAAAGAGGAAAAAAAACTTATAGGCACGTGTGGATTTATAAAATATGATTTGGTCACACATACAGCAGAAATTGCATACGCCTTATCTCGAAAATATTGGGGAAGAGGATTAGCTACGGAGGCTGTGTTAGCTTTTTTCTACTATGGTTTTCATGAATTGCATCTTAATAGTATTGAAGCGGGATGTGATTCAGAAAATGAAGCATCTGAAAAATTAATGAAACGTTTGAATATGGAGTACAAATATACAATTCAGAAGGATATGTTTATTAAAGGTAAGAATCGTGATACAAAAAGGTATTTTATATCTAGAGAAAGATATATGAACCAATGAAATATCTTACATTGAAAACTCCTTTAAATGAATTAAGGAGTTTTTTTATTTTGATAACAACAAATGGACTATTAGGAAGCGCTATTTTTATTAACGTTCTAAGTATAGAAAAAAAACGCTATATAACACAATCGCAACCGCAAGTTGACAAAGTGCAACCGCAGGAAGATAGAGATAAGGGCAATGTTTACATACAATTTAGGTAAGAAAACAAAGGGGGACACACATATGGGATTTGGTGAAAAGCTTTTTAGATTAAGAAAGGAAAAGGGCCTTTCTCAAGAAGCATTAGCTGAAAAATTAAATACCACAAGGCAAGCAGTTAGTAAATGGGAAAACGGTCAAGGTTTTCCTGAAACTGAAAAATTAATAATGATTGGAAATGTATTTGAAGTATCACTCGACTATTTATTAAAAGAAACTGCAGAGCAAAGTAACGAAAAGGAAAATGGTTACTATGTAAGTAAGGAAATGGCAGAAGGGTATGTAGTGTATGGACAAAAAATTTCTAAATATATTGCGTTAGGATTTAGTTTGCTTATTTTATCTACAATACCGTACTTATTATTTAAAGAAAATGCGACAATGTCTACGTTTCTTGTCATTATCATTGCAGTGCTTGGGATTGGAGCAATGATGGCATCTGTAACGATAGAAGAGAGTCGATACAATGTATTGAAAAAGGAAGAACTACTATTTGATCAAAACTTTCTAAAAGAATTGACCAAAAGATATGCGACTATTAAGAAGAAGTATACGGCAGTAGTGATCGTTGGATTTTGTTTTATTGCAGCAGGAGCGATACCGTTTTTATTTGAGAAAAAACGAATTACCTCAGGAGAACTCGTACAGTATTATCCTTATTGTGTTGTACTTATTGCTATCGGAGTTTATCTTTTTGTTCGTGTGTTAGGGGTGTTAGAGACGTATCGGATTTTAGTAGAAAATAAGGAATACAGTAATCGTTTTATTTTTAAATTGAAAAAGAAAGTAAGGAAAAAGGTAGATAGTTTATAAAAAATAAAAAACATGTTTCGAATCAATGTATTCAAAACATGTTTTTTATCGTTCTGAATTATTTCCAAAGAAATAATTCAGAAAATACAGAAAAATATCGTAATCATTTGTAGAAGTCTGTTATAATAAACGGAAAATGAAAACGTTTTAAAGGGGGACATAACCAATATGATGATGAATGTACCGCTAACAATTAGTTCTATGATGGAAAGAGCAGAGAAACTGTTTTCGAAGAAAGAAATTGTTTCACGGACGCATGATACAGTTACAACGTTAACGTATAAGCAATTAGGGGAAAGGACGAGAAGACTTTCCAGTGCGTTGAAAAGGCTTGGAATTAAAGTAGGTGAACGTGTAGGAACATTAGCGTGGAACCATCATCGGCATGTGGAAGCGTATTTTGCTATTCCAGGTATTGCTTCTGTTTTGCACACAATTAACATTCGTTTATCTCCTCAACATATTTCATACATTATTCAGCACGCAGAAGACCGAATTCTACTTATAGATGAAGATCTCGTACCGCTTGTTGAAAATATTCAATCACAATTATCAACTGTACAAGCTTACATTATTATGACTGATAAAGATGAACTCCCAAATACTACGCTGAAGCCTGTATATCATTATGAAAAGCTATTAGAAGAAGGCGATCCAAATTTCCAATTTGTAAAAGATATTGATGAAAATACACCAGCTGGTATGTGTTATACGTCAGCGACTACAGGAAATCCGAAAGGTGTTGTATATACGCATCGTAGTACTGTATTACACTGTATGGCACTCGGTTTAGCTGATACAGCTGCTTTATCGGAAAGTGATGCAGCAATGGCAATCGTCCCGATGTTTCATGTGAACGCTTGGGGACTTCCTTTTGCGGCTACTTGGTTTGGATCAAAACAAGTTCTTCCTGGACCGATGTTTACTCCGAAAATTTTATTAGAAATGATTCAATCAGAAAAAGTGACGTTAGCTGCGGGTGTGCCGACAATTTGGCTCGGCGTATTACAAGAGTTAGAAAATAATAGTTACGATTTATCTAGTATGACGAGAATACTATGCGGAGGTGCAGCGGCGCCGAAAAGTGTTATTAAAGCATTTGAACAGAAACATAATGTTCCGTTCATACATGCATATGGTATGACTGAAACGAGTCCACTCGTAACACTTGCACGTTTAAAAAGTTATGAAACGGAATTATCGTATGAAGAGCAACTAGAAATTCGCTCCAAACAAGGATATCTTGTACCTGGTGTCGAGATGAAAGTAGTCGGTACAAATGGTGAAGTGAAGTGGGATGGTACTGAGATGGGAGAATTATGTTTACGAGCACCTTGGATCGCTGAAAGCTATTATAACGATGATCGTACTGTTGAAGTTTTTCGCGATGGATGGTTATATACTGGTGATGTTGTCACAGTGGATGAGGAAGGTTGCGTGAAAATTGTTGACCGTACGAAGGATGTTATTAAAAGCGGGGGAGAATGGATTTCTTCGGTCGATCTTGAAAATGCTTTAATGGCACATGATGCTATATTTGAAGCGGCTGTCGTTGCAGTTCCTCACCCTCAGTGGCAAGAGCGACCAATTGCCTGCGTTGTTCAAAAGAAAAATAGTACGGTTACAAAAGAAGAAATATATGAGTTTTTAAAACCACAGTTTGCGAAGTGGTGGTTGCCAGACGATATTGTCTTTATGGAAGAAATACCGAAAACATCTGTTGGGAAGTTTTTAAAACAGGCGCTTCGGAAAGAACTGGAGCATTTGCATAGAGAGAAATAAGTGAACTCCTATTTGTAAACTCTAATACGTTAACGGTTGACAAAAGAGGAGTGGAAAGATAATATAATTTTTATGATATGTTATCTAAAAACAATTTTAAGTTTACAAATAGGAGAAGCAAATATGAATACAAAAAATTTAGTTTTCGTCGCTTTATTTAGTTCTATTATGGGAGTGTTAGGGTTAATACCTCCGATTGCTCTTTCTATTACACCAGTTCCGATTACATTGCAATCACTCGGTGTTATGCTTGCGGGTGGGTTGTTAGGGTCACGCCTTGGTGCATTAAGTCAGCTTATTTTCTTACTTATTGTAGGAGTTGGAGCACCATTACTTGCTGGTGGCCGCGGTGGCCTTGGTGTATTTGTTGGGCCAAGTGCAGGATATTTACTTGGTTACATCATTGGAGCGTTTGTTATTGGTTATTTAATTGAGCGTTTACGTGAAGTTTCTATTATAAAAGTATTATGTATTAATATAATTGGTGGTATTTTCGTAGTTTATGTATTTGGTATTATTGTACAAGCGTTTTTAATGGATGTTTCTGTATGGGAGACAATGAAAGTGAGTGCTGTGTTTTTACCAGGGGATTGTATAAAAGCAATTATTGCGGCAGTTCTCGTAACAAAATTACATCGTTCATTGAAACATATTATTACACCCGCTTTAAAGAATGGAAAATATACAAATGCGGGATGATAAAGGGAAGAAACACGTACATTGCGTGTTTCTTTTTATTATTTTTGTAAAGAAAGGACGTCTCATATGGGTGTTACAAAAAAATACAAAAAGCAAGCCTCTTTACAACCAAATAAAATAGCGATAAAGGAAAATGATAGAGTTTTAACATATAAAGAGTGGTTCGAATCAGTTTGTAAAGTAGCCAACTGGTTGCATGCAACAGAATCAAAAAATAAAACAATAGCAATCCTATTAGAAAATCATATAGAGTTTTTACAACTATTTGCTGGTGCTGCTATGGCCGGGTGGGTTTGTGTTCCGTTAGATATAAAGTGGAAACAAGATGAGCTCAGAGAAAGAATTGAAATCAGTAATCCGGATATGATTGTGACAGAAAGATATAAGGTAAATGATTTACCGCATGAAGAAGGAAGAGTAATTGAAATTGATGAGTGGAAAAGAATGATGGAGAAATATCTTCCTACACATTCCACTGTAGAAAGTTTACGAAATGCTCCCTTTTATATGGGATTTACATCAGGATCAACTGGAAAAGCAAAAGCATTTTTACGCGCACAGCAATCGTGGGTTCATAGTTTTGATTGTAATGTACATGATTTTCATATGAAAATGGAGAATTCAATTTTAATAGCTGGGACGCTCGTTCATTCTCTTTTCTTATACGGGGCAATAAGTGCATTATATGTAGGACAAACGGTGCACATTATGAGAAAGTTCATTCCGAATCAAGTATTAGATAAGTTAGAAACTGAAAATATATCGGTTATGTATACAGTTCCGACAATGCTTGAATCTTTATATAAAGAAAATAGATTAATAGAAAATAAAATGAAAATTATTTCATCAGGAGCGAAATGGGAAGCTGAAGCGAAAGAAAAAATAAAGAATATATTTCCTTATGCGAAAAGATATGAATTTTATGGTGCATCAGAGTTAAGTTTTGTAACAGCACTAGTCGATGCAGAAAGCGAAAGAAGGCTAAATTCAGTAGGAAAACCTTGTCATAATGTGCAAGTTCGAATATGTAATGAAGCAGGCGAAGAAGTACAAAAAGGCGAGATAGGAACTGTTTATGTGAAAAGTGATCAGTTTTTTATGGGATACATAATAGATGGGGTTTTAACACAGGAGTTGAATGCAGAAGGCTGGATGACAGTGCGAGATGTAGGCTATGAAGATGAAGAAGGCTTTATATATATTGTTGGTAGAGAGAAGAATATGATTTTATTTGGAGGAATCAATATTTATCCAGAAGAAATAGAAAGTGTATTACATGAACACCCAGCTGTTGATGAAATAGTTGTAATTGGTGTGAAAGATAGTTACTGGGGTGAAAAGCCCGTCGCGATCGTAAAAGGAAGTGCTACGAAACAACAATTAAAGAGTTTTTGCTTACAACGATTATCCTCGTTTAAAATACCGAAAGAATGGCATTTTGTAGATAGAATACCTTATACAAATAGTGGGAAAATCGCTCGTATGGAAGCAAAAAGTATGATTGAAAACAGGGAGAAAATATATGAATAGAGCAGTTATTGTAGAGGCGAAAAGAACACCTATCGGTAAGAAGAATGGGATGTTAAAAGAGTATGAAGTTCAGCAATTAGCAACACCGCTTCTTACGTTTTTAAGTAGAGGAATTGAGAGAGAGATAGACGATGTTATATTAGGTAATGTTGTTGGGCCAGGAGGGAATGTTGCGAGACTATCTGCTTTAGCGGCAGGACTTGGCTATCATATTCCTGGTGTAACGATTGATCGGCAATGTGGTGCTGGTTTAGAAGCAATTCGAACTGCGTGTCATCTCATTCAAGGAGGGGCAGGTAAGTGCTATATCGCCGGAGGAGTAGAGAGTACAAGTACGTCACCTTTTCAAAAAAGAGCACGATTTTCACCTGAAACAATTGGTGATCCTGACATGGGAGTAGCGGCTGAATATGTTGCGGAGCGTTATAACATAACGAGAGAAATGCAAGACGAGTACGCTTGTCTTAGTTATAAGCGGACACTGCAAGCGTTAGAAAAAGGCTATATACATGATGAAATATTTTCTTTTAATGGATTATTAGATGAATCTATAAAGCTAGAAATGAATTATGAACGAATCATTAAAAGAACAAAACCCGCATTTTTACAAAATGGAACAGTGACGGCAGGTAATTCATGTGGTGTAAATGATGGGGCATGTGCTGTTCTTGTAATGGAAGAGGGACAAGCCCTAAAGTTAGGTTATAAACCTGTCCTTCGTTTCGTTCGTAGTGCTGTAGTGGGAGTGAATCCAAATCTTCCAGGAACTGGTCCGATATTTGCGGTGAACAAATTATTAAATGAAATGAATGTAAAAATAGAGGACATCGATTATTTTGAAATAAATGAAGCATTCGCCTCAAAAGTTGTTGCTTGCGCAAAAGAGTTACAAATTCCGTATGAAAAATTAAATGTAAATGGTGGGGCAATTGCGCTCGGTCATCCGTACGGTGCATCTGGGGCTATGCTTGTAACACGTTTGTTTTATCAGGCACAAAGAGAGTCTATGAAATATGGAATTGCTACATTAGGAATTGGAGGCGGGATAGGGATTGCGCTATTATTTGAGAAAGTAGAAAATTAGAATGTTTGAAGTGTAGGGCAGGCGTATTCATTTATATCTATCTTATTTTAATTCTCATTGAAAGCCTCTTATCAAATATAGAGAATAATAGGAGGTTTGGATGTTTTATTGTCTACAATTGATATGAAACTGTGATGCAAAATTCACCTTGATGTAGACCAGATCCAGTTGTTATTTGGATACTAGTAAAATTTTTTATTGTAAAATTACTAGTACTTCCAGGTTGAATTATGATTGAGTTTAAGACATTTGTATCTTGAAAGAAAGTAACAACTATTTCTTGAACACCTGTCTCGTATTTGATATATCCAGTTGAAGAAATATAATTTAACAAATTGTTAGTATATATAGTCTGTATTCCCATCTCTCCACCTGTGATAGACCAAGGAATGCAAATTTTATCTTTTATTATTGCTGATGGAGTGCAACAAATAACTTTATTCATGGTATATCCCAGCCTTTCATATAAAGGTATATTTAAATATATGTTGTTGTTTATGAGTATGCTTGTATGTTTTTGCTATATAGGATTATGTCCTTAATTTTAGAAGCTGTATTTGCTAATAAGGAGCATACAAATGGAGAATAAATACTTCTCTTCGTCATTGGAGGAGAAAAAGTTTGGAGAAGATAAAGGACTTAAGGTATTAGAGAAGATATGTGATGAGAAAATGAAGAAAGGGAAGGATAGTGCACCGGATAAATCGATTTGTATGATTAGTTATATTGTATATTCACTCCTAAAACATATATATAATGTCCTAGGAGTAAATTTAAAATTTGTTTTAGAATTTGATTTTTAATGAATTCACTCTAGTTTTCTACTTTTTGAGGAACATAAGCATTGCTACCAGGTTTTGTTTTTATTTCATTCCAAGCAGCAATCGCATCAGCTTTTGCTTTTCCTTTATTATTTGGATCTTCGAAAAAGTCCCGAGTAAAGCGATTGTATTCAAATTGCGCGCTGATCGTTGTTTTATAAGTAGGATCTTTTTTTCGTTCGTTTTCTTCATACCAAAATGTTATCGCGTCTTCATATGTTTTTCCAACATTCTCTTTAAAAAACTTTTGAAGAGCTACTGTAAAGCGGAAGTTTGTTCCGATTTTTTCTTTGAAAAAAGCACGAACACCTTCGCTACAGCGGTGATTTTTAGTAATAATCGTTTGAAGAGAAAGGTCTTTATAAGAGAGGGGAGCTTTGCTCACTTTTTGCACAGAGCTGTTTTTTAAGACTTTCCCCGTAGTTAAATAATGTGAGATACGCTCGGTTATTTCGGTCTTAGAGCCACTAGCTGGCAAACCATGCTCGCGACAAAATGTTTGCAGTTCTGCTTTTAACCAATAATAGTTTTGAAAATCTTCAAGTGATATAGATTTTATTAAAGGTGGACGCATGAATATAACAACTTCTTTCTTCCATAATTTTCTTTAATTATAAAACGTATGTTCTCTTTGTGGAAGGATTAATTTGTAAATATAACAGGAAGAGGAGATTACATATGGAAAATGTAATGCAAGTTCGTGTTACGGGAATTTTAATTGAAGATGAAAAAGTATTGCTAGTAAAGCAAAAAGTGGCTAATCGCGATTGGTCTTTACCTGGAGGAAGGGTAGAGAATGGTGAAACGTTAGAAGAAGCGATGATTCGAGAAATGAGAGAAGAAACGGGATTAGAAGTTAAAATTAAGAAGCTACTCTATGTTTGTGATAAACCAGATGCTAGTCCATCTTTGTTACATATTACGTTTCTGCTTGAAAGGATTGAAGGTGAAATTACACTACCTTCTAACGAGTTCGATCATAATCCGATTCATGATGTGCAAATGGTACCGATTAACGAATTAAGTTATTATGGTTTTTCGGAAACTTTTATCAATCTTATAAGTGGCGGTTTTGCAAATGCAGGAAGTTATCAAGGGTTGAAACAACATATAGGCCTGTAAATATAGTTGAAGGATAGCCGTTAGCTATCCTTCATAAACATGTTTTACACTGCTGACTGTAAAGAAGAGACAAGCTGATTTAAAAACTCGTCCCCGTTCATCACCGATTTTCCGCCGCCGCGTGCACTCTTTTTATTTCCGCCACCTTTTCCTTCAATTGCAGGAAGAGCATCTTTTAAAAGAGCATTCATATCGAGCGTTACTGTTTTTCCGCAAGCGAGAATACATTGTAGTTTGTCATCATTTTCGATGACGAAATACGTAATTGCATGCTCTTGTTGTTCTGTAATGATAGCTGATAGTTTTGCAATTTCTTGCATAGAACGATCTGTAAATGCTTTAGAAATAAGTAACCCAGCATGTATTTCGGTGGGCTGTTGCAGTAATTCATTTGCCTCTGCAAATAATAATTTTTCATTCATTGTTTGTATTGTTTTTTCGTTTTCCTTTTGAGAGGTAAGAAGCTGTGCTACTTTTGCTGGGATATCAGTTTCGCTACTGTTTAATTGTTTGGAAACATCTTTCATAATTTGTTGCTGTTGCCCCATTAATTTAAGTGTACGCCAACCAGCGATAAAGGTTAAGCGTATACCACCTTTATTGCGCTCCCATCCTAGTACTTGAATAGAACCAACTTCACCAGTGCATTTCGGATGGGTTCCACCACAGCCATTGTAGTCGTAATTTTCGATAATAACAACACGTATATTCTCTGTCATAGTTGGTTCTTTACGAAGAGGTAATGTTTTTGCTTCTTCTAAGTTCATCCACTCTATACGGATTGGGTGGTTTTCAAAAACGATTTTATTGGCAATTTGTACTGCCTTTTCAACCGTTTCTGCATGCAGATTTTCTGTTTCTAAATCAATTGTTATCGTTTCTTTTCCAAGATGGAATCCAATCGTAGGTATGTTGAAATAGTCCCAAAAAACAGCAGATAAAATGTGCTGAGCTGCATGTTGCTGCATATGATCAAACCGGCGCTCCCAATTGATTTTACCTTCTACGTCTTCTGTGTGTAATTGTTCTGCAATGAAGTGGCGGATTTCTTCGTCGACTTCTTCAACATCAAGTACAGCAATACCATTTAAAGTTCCAGTGTCATGTGGTTGTCCGCCACCAGTCGGATAAAATGCGGTTTCGTTTAAAACAACGTATAAGTTACCGTCTTTATCATAATCTTGCTTTATAATTTTAGTAGTAAATTCTTGCTTATAAGCGTCAGTGTAATATAATTTGTGCTCCAATTTTCTTTCTCCTCTCGCATTAACTAGTTTCATTGTAAAGCAATTGAAATTAGTTTCCTAATATTTCAGAAGAAAGAAACTATTTTTAGAATTTTCTTGCTATAATAAGAAGAAAATGCGGGGGTGGAATAAATATGTTATATGAAAATGGCGTAGATAAACTGCTTAGTTTAAGCAAAAATATTTCTGAATTGTATCGAGAATTAAATGAAATGACCCGGATTTTAACGGATTGTAATCGAGAAAGTGTGAAGTTTGATCGGTTATATGTAAAAGAGTTACTTTGGAAGAAAGAAGATGTAATAGAGAAATATGACCAGCTACTTGTACAACTTTGTATTAACGAATGCTTTGATCTAAAAAGTGTCATTACAGGCGAATATAAGTATACATATGAAGAAGTGGAGAACATCGTTTTACAATTTAATGAGAAGTATAATGTTGCAATATTAATTAAAGATGTTTGTAAAGAATTACAGTTTACATATGGCATAGATATGGATATAACGAGAACAGCGCGGGTATCAACAGCGCAAGTATAAAAAGGGAAAAGAAAGCAGATCCTTTGCTTTCTTTTTTTATGTAAGAACAGGGAGAGTAGGTTTTTAAGATGAAGGGGAAGTTGCAAAATATTCATCCGTTAGGAATGACAATTATAATAGGGACTTTATTTGCGAGGTTCGCCACGTCAATGAGTATTCCTTTTTTAGCAATTTATTTAACGACTGTGAAAGGTGTATCAGCTGGAATGACAGGTGCTATTATCGGAACGAGTGCACTTGTTGGAGTGTTTGCTAGTTTTATCGGAGGGAATTTATCAGATCGATTCGGTCGAAATATGATTATAATATGGTCCATGATCGTTTGGGTCTTTGTATTCATTGGTTTTTCACTTGCAGATCATGTTTTAAGTTTCTTTTTATTAAATGCTTTGAATGGATTATGTAGGTCATTTTTTGAGCCAACATCAAGAGCGTTATTATCAGATTTAACGAAACCTGAGTATCGTTTACTCGTATATAATTTGCGTTACGGTGCAATCAATGTTGGAGTAGCGATTGGCCCACTTGTCGGGTTACAGATTGGAAGCGCAAAATCAACAATTCCGTTTTTAGTAGCAGCTGGAGTATACATTTTATATACAGCTATATTAGCGTTCCAATTTAAGAAGTATCCGATTGAAAAAGAGAAAGTAAATATAGAAAAGCCTGTCACAATGTTAAAGGCAATTCGTATTTTGAGAAAGGATGTCGTATTTTTAGTTGCACTAGTTGGTATTATTTTGAGTAATTGTGGTTTTTCTCATTTAACGACAACAGTATCTCAATATTTTGCAAATGCACATATATTTCAGGATGGAGTGAAATTATTTTCATATATGCTAGCTTTAAATGCGATTGTTGTAGTCGTAATTCAATACCCTGTTATTCAAATTTGTAAAAAGTATACACCGTTAGTATCCATTATGGTGGGAACTTTATTTGTGAGCGGAGGATTATTTGGATTTGGAGTAGTAGAATCTCTACTAGGTGCTGCCGTTTGTACAATTATTTTTACAATTGGAGAAGTCTTAATGTTTTCAATGACGGATGTATTTATTGATGATATTGCTGTTGCGCATCTAAAAGGAACATACTTCGGTGCGATGGGTTTTTCGGGAATTGGAGCAGTAATAGGTCCGTGGTTTGGAGGAGTACTTCTCGATTACTACGGGTACCAAAATGGGTTTGCAGTATTTTCAGCACTAGCTATATTTTCAACTGTGGCATTTCCTGTGCTTTTAGTTACAAAAGGTTTATCGAAAAAAAGATATGATAGAAATTCTAATATAGAGATGCATGCGAAATAACATAAGCCCCAGTAACCAACTGGGGCTTATGTTTGTATTATATTAATTCTTAATTTGAAAAAAGAACTTTCTTTTCATGTTTATCAGCAACTTCATTTTTGGAAATATGAATGGCCAAAAAACCATTCTCTAAGCAGGCTAGCATCTTCTTATAAATAACATTAGCGGGTAAAGGAATAGTTCGCTGCAAAGAAATGTTTTTATGAAGTATGCAAATGTTTAGGCCTGTCTCCATCTTTTTAATGACTACATTTTGTTCATTGGCATTTGGTACATCAGTTTCCAAAATGTATTCTTGTTCAGTTTCGCAAAGGTCAATATGAATTTGATTTGGGAAACTAAAGTTACTACAAGAGTCAGAACAAAACTGATCCATCCATTCTTCGAAACCATCAACATGAAAAAGACAATCCTTCTTTTTCTTGCCCATGTAAGACACCCTCCGTAAAATCTCAATTCATACTATGTTATGCATGAATGAAGTAGGGGTGAAGAATAAATGGAAAAATATAAACATTGTATGTGGTAAAGGCAGCTATTGTGAACCTTTTGTTTTACATATCATGATGTGCATGATGTTTTTGGCGTGAATGGTTACGATTTTTTACTTTATGAGATCCGCTTAATGGTTCAGGTTGTCCCTTTTTTTCTTTTGCTTCACGATTGTTTTTGCTCATTGTATGTGACACCTCCTCTTTCTCTTTAGAATGAGAGAAGTTTGCAAATTTATACGAGAATGTTTTTAGAAAAAAAGGTAAAGATAATTGGGACTAACTATTATGGAAAGGGGATTATATAATGCCATATCATAAAGATAAACAGCAAGCTTTTCAAGCAGCGCAGCAAGGAGTTACACAAGCAGAACATGCATATAACAACATTGTGAAAAATGATCCAAACTACGGTCATGATTTAAAAGAGTTACGCCAAGAGGTTCAGGAGGCGTATGAACAGATTCAAAATGCGTTAGAAGTAGCTTCGGAAACACAACGCCCACAACTTGAGCAATACGAAAATAATCTCCAAAATATTATGCAACATGTAGATCAATTAGAAAAGTAAATGAGGTTGTTGTGTATTTGACAACCTCTTACTTTAATGAACATTATGCGAAAACAGAAAATTTTTCTATTCGTTTTTTCTTTATTATGCGCAGTACATATATTTCAAGTTGAAAAAGTGGAAGCGAAAATGTTGCTCAGAAAAGAGCTAGAACCAACTGGCTATGTAACGTGGGAAGTACCTAATAATGAAAAGATTATTGCCATTACATTTGATGATGGCCCAGATCCAACTTATACACCGCAAGTTTTACATTTATTACGTCAATATAAAGCAGAAGCAACATTTTTTATGATTGGATTTCGAGTGCAGCGCAATCCATATTTAGTGAAACAGGTGTTAAAAGAGGGACATGAAATTGGAAATCATACGATGAATCATTTGTATGCGAGTAATTCATCAGATGAAAAATTAGAAAATGATATTTTAGATGGAAAGAAATTTTTCGAAAAATGGGTGAAAGAACCTTTGCTATTCCGTCCTCCTGGCGGATATATTAACGATGCTGTATTTAAAACAGCGAAAGAAGCTGGTTATCAAACCGTTCTATGGTCGTGGCATCAAGACCCGCGTGATTGGGCAAATCCAGGGGTTGAATCTATCGTAAATCATGTAGTAAAAAATGCTAAAAGTGGCGATATCGTATTGTTACATGATGGAGGAAATGATCGTAGTCAAACAGTAGCAGCGCTAGCAAAAATTTTACCTGAGCTAAAAAAACAAGGATATCGATTTGTAACGGTTTCGGAATTACTACGTTATAAACATTAGAAAAAATCCCAAAAGGAAAATGAACCTTTTGGGATTTTTCGTTACTGATTCTTTTTACGTTTCTTATTATTTTGTCGCTCTGCCGGAGTTAAAGGCTCATTTGCAAACTCTTCGTTATAACCAGCACCTTGTCCTTGTGCGGATGCTGCATTCATTCCTGAAATAGTATGATTTGCTTTTCTTTTACCCATTTTATTTCACCTCTATAACATTTTTTTGTATGTTGAATGATGAGCAGTTCATAGTGTGTATGAACTATAAGTAAAGCGCTAATAGAGCACTTTACTTTATGGTAATAGTATTCATAAGGAGCATAAACACTATTCAAATTTAGAAACATAAAGAAAACTTATGATAATCTATAAGTTTCTTATTATTTACTTATTTAGAAAGTTGTAATAAGATATTATCGTAAGGTATTGAAAAGTTTGTCTACATTTTATATTCAGACAACTTAGTCACGTTTAACAGGGGGGAAACATAATGGTCAAACATAATCCATTTCAATCACGTGCAACTTTTGAAGTAGATGGAAAAACGTATCATTATTATGATTTGAAAGCGCTTGAAAATGCAGGGGTTGGCAACGTATCTCAATTACCATATTCCGTGAAAGTTTTACTTGAATCGGTACTTCGTCAAGTAGACGGACGTGTAATTACAGAAGAGCATGTTACAAATTTAGCGAAATGGGGAACGAAAGATGTGCAAGATATCGATGTTCCATTTAAACCATCTCGTGTAATTTTACAAGATTTCACTGGTGTACCAGCTGTTGTTGATTTGGCTTCGCTTCGTAAAGCAATGGCAGACATGGGTGGAGATCCTGATAAAATCAATCCAGAAATTACTGTAGATCTTGTAATTGATCACTCTGTACAGGTTGATAGAGCGGGTACGGCAGACGCGCTTGCATTCAACATGGACTTAGAGTTTAAACGTAATGAAGAACGTTATAAATTTTTAAGCTGGGCACAAAAATCATTTGATAACTATCGTGCAGTTCCACCAGCTACAGGTATTGTACACCAAGTAAACCTTGAATATTTAGCACCAGTTGTTCATGCTGTGAAAAATGCTGAAGGTGACTTAGTTGCATACCCAGATTCATTAGTTGGAACAGACTCACATACAACAATGATTAATGGTATCGGTGTTCTTGGATGGGGCGTTGGTGGTATTGAAGCAGAAGCAGGAATGCTTGGACAGCCTTCATACTTCCCAGTACCTGAAGTAATCGGTGTGAAATTAACCGGTACACTTCCAAGTGGTACTACAGCAACTGACGTTGCATTAAAAGTAACGCAAGTATTACGTCAAAAAGGTGTAGTTGGTAAATTCGTTGAGTTCTTCGGTAACGGACTAAAGAGTATGCCTTTAGCTGACCGTGCAACAATTTCAAACATGGCACCAGAATACGGTGCAACTTGTGGATTCTTCCCAATCGACGATATTTCATTAGAATACTTACGTTTAACAGGTAGAGATGAAGAGCAAATTCGCGTTGTTGAAGAATACTGTAAAGCGAACGGTTTATTCTATACAGCAGACAGCAAAGATCCAATTTACACTGATCTTGTTGAAATTGATTTAAATACAATTGAATCAAACCTTTCTGGACCGAAACGCCCACAAGATTTAATTCCACTTTCAGATATGAAAGATGCGTTCCACAAAGCTGTTGTAGCACCAGTTGGAACACAAGGACTTGGATTTAATGAGCAAGAGTTCGATAAAGAAGTGAAGGTTACATTAGAAGATAAAGAAGTAACGATGAAAACAGGTGCAATTGCAATTGCTGCAATTACAAGTTGTACAAATACATCAAACCCATACGTATTAATTGGGGCAGGTTTAGTTGCGAAGAAAGCAATTGAAAAAGGACTTAAAGTACCTGAGTACGTAAAAACATCATTAGCACCAGGATCTAAAGTTGTTACTGAGTACTTAGATAAATCAGGTTTAACAACATATTTAGATCAATTAGGTTTCCAAACAGTTGGTTACGGCTGTACGACTTGTATCGGTAACTCTGGCCCATTAGCGCCAGAATTAGAAGAAGCAATCGCAGCAAACGATTTACTAGTAACATCTGTTTTATCTGGTAACCGTAACTTTGAAGGTCGTATTCACCCGCTTGTAAAAGCGAACTACTTAGCATCACCACCACTTGTTGTGGCATATGCACTTGCAGGTACTGTTGATATTGACCTGAAAAATGATGAAATTGGTAAAGATGCAAATGGCAATGCTGTTTACTTCAACGATATTTGGCCATCAGCTAAAGAAATTGAAGATGTAGTTCAAAGCGTTGTTACATCTGAACTGTTCAAGAAAGAATATGCACAAGTATTTAATAGCAATGAGCGTTGGAATGAAATCCAAACTTCAAATGAAGCTTTATATACTTGGGATAATGATTCAACATACATTCAAAACCCACCATTCTTTGAAGGATTATCTAAAGAGCCAGGTGAAGTTGAAACGTTATCAGGCTTACGCGTAGTTGGTAAATTTGGTGACTCTGTAACGACAGACCACATTTCACCAGCAGGTTCAATCGGTAAGCACACACCAGCTGGACGCTACTTATTAGAAAACGGCGTACAACCAGTTGACTTCAACTCTTACGGTTCTCGTCGTGGTAACCATGAAGTTATGATGCGTGGTACATTCGCGAACATCCGTATTAAAAACCAAATCGCACCAGGAACAGAAGGCGGATATACAACATATTGGCCAACTGGTGAAGTAACATCTATCTATGATGCTGCTATGAAATATAAAGAAGATGGCACAGGCCTTTTAGTTGTTGCTGGTAAAGATTACGGTATGGGAAGTTCTCGTGACTGGGCTGCAAAAGGTACAAATTTATTAGGTATTAAAGCAGTAATCGCAGAAAGCTTCGAGCGTATTCACCGCAGTAACTTAGTGTTAATGGGTGTGTTACCACTTCAATTTAAAGATGGCGAAAGCGCTGAAACGTTAGGTCTTGTTGGTAACGAGTCATTTGAAATTCAAATTGACAAAACAGTTAGACCACGCGATCTTGTAAAAGTAGTTGCAACTGATCTAGATGGCAACGAAAAACAATTTGAAGTAGTAGCTCGTTTCGATAGTGAAGTTGAAATTGACTACTACCGTCACGGTGGTATTCTGCAAATGGTTCTTCGTGAGAAAATTGAAGAGTCTAAAGTGTCGAACTAAATAATTGAAATGAATGATAAGGAAGCTAACAATTGTTAGCTTCCTTATTTTATGGAAAGGGATGAAACCATTTGGTTTCATCCCTTTCTTTTTACTATAAACAATGGAGGAAACGTCATGAAAGAATATAAAAGAATTTTGTTACCGTTACAGAAAGAAAAAATATTAGTAATAGCAGCTGTATGCAGTGGGCTTTTTGCAGCTATTTTAAATCTCTCCCGTCCACTATTCATGGGACTAATTGTAGATAACCTGATTCAACGAGAGCTGAAAGGAGCGTATCTTTACATTACTTTGTTTACAGCTAGCCGTTTGTTGATGTGGGTGAACAATCTTTCATTTGATTATGTAAGCTCAAAAGCGAGTCAGCGAATATTACGAGAGAAGCGTATAGATGTATTGCGCCAATTTTTCCTATTACCGTTTGAAGAGAGTGAGAAAATCAAACAAGGAGAGTTAGAAACTTTGGTCGTGTCTGATATTCCGAACTGGGTCAGATTATATGGCTCTATATTAATAGAATATATACACGCTATTGCCCAATTTATTGGAGCTTTCATAGCACTACAACATATAGATATACAGTTTATATTGTGGGTAACTCCGTTTTTATTTTTAAGTACAATTGTTCCAATACTGATGGGAGAAAAGGTAAGAGATATTGCAAGCGTTTCTCAAAAAAATCACTCAAGTGTTGTAGAGATGGTGTCACAGTTTGTAAAGGGGATACAAGATTTGCGGAGTTTACAAAAAGAAAAATGGGCAATTCGCTTATTTAAAAGAGTAACGGCACAATCGTATAAATGAGAAGTAAAGAAGACGATGATGCAACATTGCATTGGAGTAGTTGGAACGGTGATTGAAACAGGAGCATATATTGTTGTTCTCATTATAGGTGCACAAAAAATAATGAGGGGAGAAATAGAAGTTGGTTCACTCATTGCAGTGTTAGCGACAATTGAGATGCTCTTTTTCCCTGTCCGTTATGTGGGCGATTTATTAATAATGACACAAGTTGCAGTCGCTTCGGCAAATAGAGCTTTTTGCTTTTTAAATAAACGAGCAGTAGATAGCAATGTAGAAAGAGCGATGGGAATCAGGATAACAAATGTTTCATTTCAGGAGAATGACGAAGAGAAATGCAGAATTCATAATATTGATTTGCAAATTCGTCCTGGTGAACTCGTTATGATTGTGGGAGAAAGCGGTGCAGGAAAAACAACGCTTTTAAAGTTAATAACGGGCTTGTATAAACCATCTAACGGTAGCATTGCTTATTATGGTAATGAAGCTCGTATGACTACAGTGTGGCAAGAACCACGTTTTTTCCGAACGACGGTAACAGAGAATATGTATTTCGGGGAAGAGGGTTTAGAAAATCAGTTAGAAAAAAATAGTGAACTTATAAATGTAACGCCGATTATTAGAGGGTTACCTGAAGGGAGTCAAACTGTGCTACATAAAAGCGGTGAAGAGTTTTCGGGAGGCGAAAGAAAACGTCTTGCATTATTGCGCGCGATTGTATCAAATCCAACTCTTATTATTTTAGATGAACCGACGGCTGGGTTAGATCCGGGCAATCAAGAACTGGTTTGGAATATGATTGAAGGGATAGGAAGAGATGTAACGAGAATTGTGGCAACACATGATGTAGAGAGGGTGGTACTAGCAGATCGTATTGTCATAATGAAAGAAGGAAATATTGTTGCATGTGAGGGTCCAGAAAAATTAATACATAGTCATTCATTTTTTAAGAGATGTGAATAAAGATAAGAGCAATGCTCTAATCTTTATTCAGTGTCATTTAGTTGATTCTCGATAGATTCGGAGTGATTTAGATCAACGTTAAAAGTAGCAGTCATAAGGAAAGTGGCAATTCCAAGAATTAAGAAAAGGACGAATGAGACTAGAGAGACGTAGAGACAAATACGTCCTATTTTCTTTTTTTCAAGATCTTTACTAAAGAGTGAAATGATCCATGTAATAATACCGACTGGGTATAAAAGAAAACTAAGAATATATAATGTTGTTTTTTCGAATGAATTCATAAACAATCCCCTTTTGTTGTAGGTTTATAACTATGAGAGGAAAAAGGTGAATGGGTCCATAATTAGATAAGCAACACTTCATCTGCTTTTCTAATTATATGATAAAATTGCACTTTTAATAAGAATATTCTAATTATTTCGATTGTGAATATTTCCAAGCTTGTCCGTATAAGCTAAAATAAGGTATATAGTATTTTGATGAATGTGTTAAAAGAAGATAATACGTTAGGGTGATATAAAATGTGGCGGAAGCTTACGATTATTGTAGTGTTACTTTGTTTAGCGGGATATGCAGCTTATGAACAGTTTGGTCATAAAGAGCAGGCGGTAAAAGTGAAGCAAGAAAAAAGTGAAGCTGCTATGAAAGAGATGATTGCAAGTAATGGTATTGAAATAGGGAAGAGTGCACCAGACTTTACATTAACGAATTTAGATGGAACGAATGTAAAGTTATCAGATTTAAAAGGAAAGAAAGTGATTGTAAACTTTTGGGCAACGTGGTGTGGACCATGTCAGCAAGAAATGCCGGATATGGAAGCTTTCTATAAAGAACATAAAGAGAACGTAGAAATTTTAGCAATAAATTATACGCCTTCAGAAAAAGGTGGGGGAGTAGAAAAGGTAAGCAATTTTGCTAAAGAAAAAGGAATTACTTTTCCTATTTTATTGGACAAGAACATTGATGTGACAACAGCTTATAAAGTAATTACGATTCCAACTTCGTATTTTATAGATACAAAAGGTGTCATTCAAGATAAGTTTATTGGGCCGATGACGCAAAAAGAGATGGAGAAAAGAGTTGCTAAATTAAAATAATGGTGAAAAGGTAGAGGTGGAGAGTTCCCATTTCTGCCTTTTCTTTTTCAAGTAGTAATAACTTCATGATATGATGTAAGAAATATAAACGTTTAGAGATAAAGGAGTGTATGGAGTGGGGAATGTATCCTTACCGTTAGATTATGTTGTAATTGATTTTGAAACAACAGGATTTAACCCTTATAATGATAAAATTATTCAAGTTGCAGCAGTGAAATATCGTAATCATGAATTAGTAGATCAATTTGTTTCATACGTGAATCCAGAGCGGCCAATTCCGGACCGAATAACGAGTTTAACAGGTATTACTAATTATCGCGTTTCAGATGCACCGACGATTGAAGAAGTGTTACCTTTATTTTTAGCATTTTTACATACAAATGTTATTGTGGCCCATAATGCTTCTTTTGATATGCGCTTTTTGAAAAGTAATGTAAATATGCTTGGGTTGCCTGAACCTAAAAATAAAGTAATTGATACTGTATTTTTAGCAAAGAAATACATGAAGCATGCGCCTAATCATAAACTTGAAACGTTAAAACGAATGCTGGGAATTCGTTTAAGCTCTCATAATGCATTTGACGATTGCATTACGTGTGCTGCTGTTTATCAAAAGTGTGCAGCTATTGAAGAAGAAGGGAAACGAAAAGTAAATAAGGCTATGCTTGATGAAACTGCGGTATATGAAGCGGTCAAAGAAATACTTGCATGTAATAAACGTAATGTAGAATGGCTACGTTGTATGAACGTAGGAAGTTATTTAGATATAAAAGCTTTTTATCCAGTTATGAGATTAAAGGTAAAAGGGCGAAAGAAATATGTATTAACAGAGATATTAGAAGAAGATGTGAAAGAAATATGTACAAGTTTAAAATGTGAACCGGCGTTAAAAAGTGAAGTTGGTAATACGAGAATTATGCTTAATAGCTTAGAGGATGTTATGAAATTAGAAAGTTATATTTTAGAGCAGTATGATTTTGTATTACAGGCGCTTCATGATTATAAAGAAAATGAAATGAATGCAGATGAAAAGTTGAAAGAGTATTTAAATATTATGGTATAAAAAACTCCGTGTGCAATATATTGTACACGGAGTTTTTTTAGGAGTACTAAAACATAAAATTTTCTTGCAAATCTGATTAAAGAGTTTTTTGTTTGCTCATACTATGTAATAAGAAAGCGAAGGAGAGAGGGTGAACAACATGAGAAGAAGTCGCCGTAAATCGTTTGAAGAACTTGTAAATGAAAATAAACAACAATTATTAAGCGATCGTGAGGCAATTGATCGCATTGAAGAGCGCATTGAAAAACGTTATGAAATGAAACTTTTTAAGCAAGCTGAATAATTCTTAACACTAGTACGATACTAGTGTTAAGGAGGCGATAGTAATGGGTAATCCGAAAAAAAATTCAAAAGACTTTGCACCGAATCATATTGGAACACAATCAAAAAAAGCTGGTGGAAATAAAGGAAAGCAAATGCAAGATCAAACAGGTAAACAACCGATTGTTGATAATGGTTAAAGAAAAGGAGAATATTACATTCTCCTTTTTTATGTATAAATTTGAGGAAAGATAGGTAATTTAAGATGGTGTGTATATACAATATTAGGAGGGAAGTACATGCCAAATCCAGATAATCGAAGTGACAACGCTGAAAAGTTACAAGAAATGGTGCAAAATACAGTTGATAACTTTAATGAAGCAAAAGAAACAGCGGAACTTTCTAATGAAAAAGATCGTGCTGCTATTGAAGCAAAAAATCAAAGACGTTTAGAAAGTATTGACTCATTAAAAAGTGAAATCAAAGATGAATCTTAACAAAATGTACAAAAAGGGCTGACTTTTGTCAGCCCTTTTTCGTAATCGTAAAGTTTTCAACAAGTAAACGCCAATTTTGTGGAAATGGCAAGCCAATCTTCCAATAACTAATACCGCCAATGCCCTGCTCTTTCATTAAATTGAATTTACTTTGAATAGACCTCGCATCTTCAAACCAAACTTCATGTTGTACGCCATTTTCGTCAAAGTAATTAAAATGTGGAGCTTGAGCTGTGAAATCATAGCGGATAGGAACATTATATTTACGAGCAAGTGCAACAGCTGCGACAGAGCTAACTGCTTTTGCTGGTGGATTCCCTTGTTTGAACGGAAGTTTCCAATCGAATCCGTATAAGTTTTGCCCCATCATAATTTTTTGGGGAGGCATTTGAGATTTTGCGTATTGAAGTACTTCTTTTACAGGACCGATAGGAGAGATTGCCATTGGTGGCCCGCCCTGCCAACCCCAGTCATATGTCATAATGACGACGAAATCAACAATTTGCCCTTGCGCTTTATAATCATGGGCTTCGAAAAACTTTCCCTTTTGATTTGAACTTGTCTTCGGTACGAGAGTTGTGCTTAATGTGTACCCGCTAGGTAAGCGTGTTTTTACATTTCGTAAAAAGCGATTATACGCCTCGCGGTCTTCGGGTGCTATACTCTCGAAATCGAAATGAATGTCTCGCATGCCATATTTTTCAGCTGTTTGCAAAATGTTAGTAATAAATTTGTTTTGAATCGTTGCGTCGCGTAAAATAACCGATGTTAGATCGGCACTGAAATTACCATTTTCAATATTTGTAATAACGAGCATAGGGATTGTTTGCCCTTGCGTTGCAATATTAGCAATTTTAGCTGTTTCAGTAGGTTCTTTTAATGTGCCATCTCTTTTTGCCTCAAAACTAAAATAAGCTAAATATGTTAAAAATGGATTGATGGCACGTGTAGCATTAACTAAACTCTCTTTAATCGGTATAGTGGAAGGTTGTAAATAAGCGATGGATTCTACAGCCCGTTTTGTGCCTTTTGGTACATATAATTGTTGTCCGACATGGAGAATAGATTTTAAAGATAAATTATTAACTTTAGCTAAACTAGCGAGGGGGACATTATATGTTTGAGAAATCCGATAGAGGCTGTCACCAGGCTGTACATAATAATTATTTCCTTTCGTATTAACGATAAGTGCCTGACCAACAACGAGCGTTTCAGCGGGATTTAGTCCATTGTCTTTTACTATTTCGTCAGGTGTTGATCCATATTTTGATGCCAAGCTATATACGCTATCACCGCTACGAACCGTTACAATTTGAATCATATGCTTGCTCCTTTCGGGAAAAGATTCACTATTTTTATTTTATTTTTGATGTCACTGTATTATGATTAAATGTATGCAAGGTAGCAGAAGTGAAAGAAGGCGAATATACATATGTTTGTAGCAGAACATGAAGTTGAAATCCGTTATGCGGAAACAGATCAAATGGGTGTTGTTTACCATTCAAACTACTTAGTGTGGCTTGAGTTAGGTCGCACGAAACTTATACAAGATTTAGGTTTTTCATATGTTGAAATGGAGAAAGAAGGAATTATTTCTCCTGTGTTAGATTTACAAATTTCATACCGTAAAGCGATGCGTTACGGAGAAAAAGCAATCGTAAAAACATGGGTAGATACTGTCAGCCCACTTCGCGTTGTATATGGATATGAAATATATAATGGTGATGGTGAACTTTGTATTACTGCAAGTACGACGAATATTTGTGCGAAAAAAGAAGGGTTCCGCCCTGTATCATTTAAAAAGTTATATCCTGAGTGGTATGCGAAATATGAGGAAATTAAGAAAAAATAAAAAAGCGTGGCAGAAGCCACGTTTTTTTATTTTTCATAATTAAATTGTGGGAAGTCGTCACCTTCGTTAAGTGTAACAGATAAATTATGTCCATCGAAGAACCATTCATCATCGCCTTCAATAAAGAAGTTAATACCTTCTTCTTGAATTTGAACAGCAGGATGTGCAGGATCATCTTTACGAATCCCTAAAGAAAGTCCTTTTTGCACAGTACTGCAACCACCGTATTGTACGAAAAAGCGTAGTGTTTCATTTGATTGTAAGTTTAATTCATTTTTATACCATTGTGCTGCTTCTTTTGTTACGGAAAGATTCATGTATAGTTCCTCCAAATTATGTTGCTTTTTCTTTAGTATAAAAAATAACGCAAAAAGACGCTATTAATATGCTTCACGTTTTCTTTTTGCGTTATGTGGGTTACGATCTTATTTTTGCTTTTTTGAAAAGTTTGCTTTTGGTTCAGTTTTATTTATAATTCGTCCGATATTTGCACGGTGTTTATAAATAACCATACCTGCTAATAAACACATCGCAATAATGAAGATTTTATCCCCGCTAACAATGGATGCAATAACAGCAACAACTGCTGTTACCATAGAAGAAAGTGATACGTATCTTGTTGTAAATAAAAGGGTGAAAAATACAACAGCCAATATTGCAAAAACAACTGGTGAATAGCATAATAGCACCCCAGCAGAAGTTGCAACTGCTTTACCACCGCGGAATTTCGCGAAGATTGGATAGACATGTCCAAGAACAGCCGCTAACCCGAACCATAGTGGATGAATATCTAATCCGAAAATCATTGGTAGACTTGTTGCTAATGTCCCTTTTAAAATGTCAGCAATTGTAACGGTAAAACCTGCTTTTTTCCCTAATGTGCGGAATGTGTTTGTTCCGCCTAGATTACCGCTCCCGTGCTCACGAATATCGATTCCGTAGCCGATTTTTCCAACAACTAGTGCAAATGGAATCGAGCCAAGTAAGTAGGCAACGATAAATAAAAGATATGTAGTAACCATAAGTTCAGTCTCCTTTATTCAAATGTGTTGATAAAGGGTAAAAAGAGTTTTTCCCGTATATTGTACCATACATTTGTAAAGAGCACATTTCTTTTTTGTAAATGAAAAATTCATTATTTCGTGAAAAAAATTTCACAGTAATGTTACATTTCTCACAGAAACAGTAAGACTATATGTAGTAACATTTTAATCAAAAGATAACAACATATTGGTGGAGGGTTATAAATGTTACAAAATAATACACGTGGAGAAGAAGAATTAATGAAAGTGTTCGAGACAATAGTCCACGGCAATGAACAAGATTTAATGCAAGAAAATGCAAATGTAGACGGCCGCTCTCCAATGGGCGTAATGGGAACATTTGCATCTGAGAGTGCAAAATATTATGCTGTTGAGAATTTATTGTCAGATCAAGTGAAAAAAGCGATAAATGAAAATATATTATATCCACATGATTTAGATTTTTATGCGACAGGAACGACGACTTGTTCACAAATTCCGTTAGCGCAAATGCTTGCTAACGGTTTTCATACTGGACATGGACATATGAGACAACCGCAAGACATTAAAAGTGCATTGGCTCTTTCGTCTATTATTTTTCAAGCGAATCAAAATATGCAGCATGGTGGTCAATCGTTTGCACTCTTTGATATTGATTTAGCACCTTATGTACGAAAAACAATTGAGAGACATAAAAAACGATTACAATCATATCCGCTTACGAAAGAACAAATAGAAGAATTCGCATGGAAAGAAACGGAAAATGATACGTATCAAGCGTGTGAGGCTTTCGTTCATAATTCAAATAGTATGCATAGTAGGGGCGGAGGACAAGTACCGTTTATTTCTATTAATTACGGAACAGATACATCAAAAGAAGGAAGAATGTTAATTAAACAACTTTTAAAAGCGACACAAGCTGGACTTGGTAAAGGAGAGACACCGATTTTTCCGATTCAAATTTTCAAGATGAAAAAAGGTGTGAATTTTGAAGAAAGTGATCCGAACTACGATTTATTTGAATTAGCATTAGAGACAACGGCTGAACGATTGTTCCCTAACTTTTCATTTTTAGATGCTCCGTTTAATGCAGTACATTATGATGGAAGACCAGAAAGTGAAGTATGTTACATGGGATGTCGTACCCGTGTTATGTCTAATATACATGGAGAAGAAACAGCGATTGGTAGAGGGAATTTATCATTTACGTCTATTAATTTAGTGAAATTAGCGTTAATTAGTGGTTCAAAAGAAGCGTTTTTTGAAGCGCTAAACTATTATTTAGATTTAGGAATTAAGCAGCTATTAGAAAGATATGCGTATCAATGTACGAAGCGAGCAAGAGATTTTCAGTTTTTATATTCACAAGGTGTATGGCGTGGTGGAGAAACGTTGCAGCCTGAAGACTCCGTAGCCTCGATTTTAAAACAAGGGACGTTAAGTATTGGTTTTATCGGTCTTGCGGAATGTTTAGTAGCTTTAACAGGAAAGCATCATGGGGAAGATGGAGAATCATGGAAACTTGGGTATGAAATTATTTCCTTTATGAGAGATAGAATGGATAAAGCGACAGAAGAACATCAACTGAATTTCTCAGTAATTGCAACTCCAGCAGAAGGATTATCAGGGAAGTTTGTGAAAAAAGATAGAGAAGAATTTGGTGAAATTAACGGTATAACGAACCATAATTACTATACGAATTCATTCCATATTCCAGTTTATTATAACATTCAAGCGATAAATAAAATCCGTTTAGAAGGCCCGTTCCATGCTCTCTGTAATGGAGGACACATTACTTATATTGAACTAGATGGAGCAGCAATGCATAACAAAAAGGCATTAAAACAAATTGTACAAGCCATGGCAGAACATGGCGTTGGATACGGTTCAATTAATCATCCTGTTGACCGTTGTAAGTGCTGTAGTTATCACGGGGTTATTGGGAATGAATGTCCAAGTTGCGGGAATAAAGATGAGGCTAATATAGAAAGAATTCGCCGTATAACAGGCTATCTTGTAGGAGATATGTCGAAGTGGAATAGTGCGAAACGTAGTGAAGAGATAGATCGGGTGAAACATAAATGAAAGTGATGAATATTATTCATGATAGTGTAGTAGATGGAGAAGGATTGCGGACAGTCGTGTTTTTTGCGGGCTGTCCGCATCGTTGCGTTGGTTGCCATAATCCGAAATCGTGGAATATTTGCAATGGAACGGAAATGACAGTAGAAGAAATTGTGAAAGAGATTGCAAGTAATCCATTAACTGATGTAACATTTTCAGGTGGAGATCCATTTTTTCAAGCTGCTGAAGTGAAAAAGGTAGCAAAAATCGTAAAAGATTTGAAAAAAAACCTATGGATGTATACAGGTTATACGTTAGAAGAGATACAGAGTTCTCAAAATAATGATATGATAGAGTTGTTACATTATGGGGATGTTTTAGTCGATGGAAGGTTTGAAATTGAGAAAAAAGATTTAGCACTTCCATTTCGCGGAAGCTCCAATCAACGTATTATTCGATTGAAAGAGTAAAAAGGCGGGATAGATTATATGAATAAAACAGTATTGCTTGTTGAAGATGAAAGAAGATTACGTGAAATTGTTAGTGATTATTTTCGTAATGAAGGCTTTGAAGTAATCGAAGCAGAAGATGGAAAAAAAGCGTTAGAGTTATTTGCAGAGCATGAAATTGATTTAATTATGTTAGATATTATGTTACCGGAAATAGATGGATGGTCTGTTTGTAGAAGAATTAGAAAAGAATCAGCAGTACCAATTATTATGTTGACAGCACGTTCGGATGAGGATGATACATTGCTAGGTTTCGAATTAGGTGCAGACGAGTATGTAACGAAACCATTTAGCCCGAAAGTATTAGTAGCTCGCGCAAAGACGTTATTGAAACGTGCGGATGGTGCGGTAGGAGTAGCGGAAGAAAATGCTATGTCTTTAGCTGGAATAGAAGTAAATCGTCTATCTAGAACTGTTTTAGTAGATGGAGAAGAAATTATATTGACACATAAAGAATTTGAACTTCTTGTGTATTTAATGGAGAACAAAGGAATCGTGTTGTCACGTCAACATTTATTAGATCAGTTATGGGGATATGACTATTACGGTGATGACAGAACGGTTGATACCCATATTAAAAAACTTCGAAATAAGCTAGGAGATAAAGCAAAGCATATCGGTACTGTTATTCGAGTTGGTTATAAATTTGAAGAATAATCTAGAACGATTTGTGTAATTTAGCCTAGGGAAATGGCGATTTTATACTCTCTTTTGAAGGTAGAATGTACAAAAAATACTTTTTTTGTCTACAATGTTAGATAGGAGTATTTTTTTAATTAGATTTCACGATGAGTTCACAAGAAGGACACAAAACGTGACTATACTGAAAATACGAATTCACCAGAGAGGGGAAATAAAACATGGGATATTACGACGGACCAAATTTAAATGAAGAGCATAGTGAAACGAGAGAAGTGAGAAAATCAGGTAGTAAAAAAGGCTATTTCTTCACAGGTTTAGTGGGGGCTGTAGTCGGAGCGGTTTCGATTAGTTTTGCAGCACCATATATGCCATGGGCTCAAAATAATGGAGCGCCAGTATCATCATTTAGTTCGGATTCAAAAGTAGAAGGTACTGTAGTTCCTGTTGTAAATAAAGCGAAAAATGAAACTGATTTACCTGGTATGATTGAAGGGGCGAAAGATGTTGTTGTAGGTGTTATTAATATGCAACAAAGTGTTGATCCATTTGCAATGCAACCGACAGGTCAAGAACAACAAGCTGGTTCAGGATCAGGTGTTATTTATAAAAAAGCAGGGAATAAAGCATATATCGTAACAAACAACCACGTAGTAGATGGTGCAAATAAACTTGCTGTAAAACTAAGTGATGGTAAAAAGGTAGATGCAAAGTTAGTAGGGAAAGATCCTTGGTTAGACTTAGCTGTTATTGAAATTGACGGGGCTAATGTGAATAAAGTTGCAACTTTAGGTGACTCAAGTAAAATCCGCGCGGGTGAAAAAGCAATTGCAATCGGTAACCCACTAGGTTTTGATGGAAGTGTAACGGAAGGTATAATCAGTAGTAAAGAACGTGAAATTCCAGTTGATATTGATGGCGATAAACGACCAGATTGGCAAGCACAAGTTATTCAAACAGATGCAGCGATTAACCCTGGTAACAGTGGTGGTGCATTATTTAACCAAAATGGTGAAATAATTGGGATTAACTCAAGTAAAATTGCACAACAAGAAGTTGAAGGAATTGGATTTGCTATTCCAATTAATATCGCAAAGCCAGTTATTGAATCACTTGAAAAAGACGGAGTAGTGAAACGTCCAGCGCTTGGAGTAGGTGTCGTTTCATTAGAAGATGTGCAAGCTTATGCAGTCAATCAATTGAAAGTACCGAAAGAAGTAACTAATGGTGTTGTATTAGGTAAAATTTACCCAATATCACCGGCTGAAAAAGCTGGTTTAGAGCAATATGATATCGTAGTAGCGTTAGATAATCAAAAAGTAGAGAATGCGCTTCAATTCCGTAAATATTTATATGAAAAGAAAAAAGTAGGCGAGAAAGTAGAAGTTACATTCTACCGTAACGGTCAAAAAATGACGAAATCGGCTACTTTAGCAGATAATTCAGCTACAAAGAATCAATAATTGAAATAAAAGAAAGTCTCTTTCATATTGAAAGAGACTTTCTTTATCGGCTATACTAAAGGAATAGGAGGGATTAATTATGACAATTGAAAACCCAACTCGTACGGAAATTGGTGAAGTGTTAAAGAAAAGCAAAACAATTGCGGTTGTTGGATTATCAGATAAGCCAGAACGTACATCGTATATGGTTTCAAAAGCAATGCAAGATGCTGGATACCGCATTATTCCAGTTAATCCAACAGTAGATGAGGTGCTTGGAGAAAAGGCAGTTTCTTCACTAAAGGATATTAAGGAACACGTTGACATAGTAAATGTATTTCGTCGCTCAGAGTTTTTAATGGATGTTGCAAAAGAATTCGTAGAGATTGATGCAGATGTTTTTTGGGCACAATTAGGAGTACAAGATGAGGATACATATAAATTTTTAAAAGAAAAAGACTATACTGTAATAATGGATCGTTGTATTAAAGTAGAACATGCGATGACAAAATAGTATAGATTTAAAGGTAGAAAGATTGATTCAGCCCTCATTATAGATAAGTAGGGCCGATGAACGAGGTGTTCATCATGAGATTTTTTAAAGGCTGTTTTTGGGGGTTGTTATTTGTAATCCCATTTTGGATCTTGATCATTTGGATCATAATAAAGGTTTGGAATGTGTAATCTTGGAATACATATCCATTTCTCGTTGACAAACGATTATTTTTCTGAAATAGTAGCCTAGAGGAATCCTTGTGAGAAAACAAGGATTTTTCTATTGAAAATGGTATATAAAAGAGATAAGATAACTTGCCAAAACTATAGTCGAGGCGTTATTCTATAATAGAAACATATGTTCTGATTTTGGATTAGGAAAGGGGCAAGGAGTTTGGCGAAGCATCAGTTCCAATATAATGAAGATGCGATTCAAGTGTTAGAAGGACTTGAAGCCGTTCGAAAACGCCCGGGTATGTATATCGGGAGCACGGACAGCCGTGGATTGCATCATTTAGTATATGAAATAGTAGATAACTCCGTTGACGAAGCGTTAGCGGGATTTGGCGACGAAATTTCAGTCGTAATACATAAAGATAATAGTATTAGCGTTATAGATAAAGGGCGAGGAATGCCTACGGGAATGCATAAACTTGGGAAACCTACACCTGAAGTTATTTTAACTGTACTTCATGCCGGTGGTAAGTTTGGTCAAGGTGGTTACAAAACGAGTGGTGGTTTGCACGGTGTTGGGGCATCGGTTGTAAATGCCTTATCAGAATGGTTAGTCGTAACGATTAAGCGTGACGGAAATATTTACGAACAACGCTTTGAAAATGGCGGTGTTCCTGTAACGACGCTTGAGAAAATCGGGAAGACGAAAGAGTCTGGTACTACGATGCATTTCAAACCAGATACAACGATTTTCAGCACAACAAATTATAATTATGAAACATTATGTGAGAGATTACGTGAATCTGCATTCTTATTAAAAGGAATGAAAATCTCGATAAAAGATGAGCGAAATGATTTAGAGGATGTATTTCATTATGAAACGGGAATTGAAGCTTTCGTTTCATATTTAAACGAAGAAAAAGATTCCATTCATCCAGTTGTATATTTCACTGGTGAACAAAATGGAATTGAAGCAGAACTAGCATTTCAATTTAACGATGGCTACTCAGAAAACATTTTATCGTTTGTAAATAACGTACGTACAAAAGATGGTGGAACACACGAAGCTGGATTTAAAACAGCGATGACGCGTGTGTTTAACGAGTATGCTCGTAAAGTAGCACTATTAAAAGAAAAAGATAAAAACTTAGAAGGCACAGATATTCGTGAAGGTGTAGCGGCTATCGTTTCGGTACGTGTACCAGAAGAAGTGCTTCAGTTTGAAGGGCAAACGAAAGGAAAACTAGGTACAAGTGAAGCGCGTTCTTCAATTGATGCCATTGTATCTGAGCATTTAGCATACTTTTTAGAAGAAAATCCTGATGTAGCTACACTTCTTGTGAGAAAAGCAATTAAAGCAGCACAAGCCCGTGAAGCAGCCCGTAAAGCAAGAGAAGAAGCGCGTAGTGGTAAGAAAAAGAAAAAATCAGAAGGTACGTTAAGCGGGAAATTAACACCTGCACAATCACGTAACCCGCAAAAAAATGAACTTTACCTAGTAGAGGGTGACTCTGCCGGCGGTTCTGCGAAACAAGGACGAGACCGACGTTTCCAGGCCGTATTACCGTTACGTGGTAAAGTAATTAATACAGAAAAAGCAAAGCTTGCTGATATCTTTAAAAATGAAGAGATTAATACAATCATTTATGCGATTGGCGGCGGTGTAGGAAATGAATTTGATGTTGAAGATATTAACTACGATAAAGTTGTAATTATGACCGATGCCGATACGGATGGGGCTCATATTCAAGTATTGTTATTAACGTTCTTCTACAGATATATGAAGCCACTTATCGAAGCTGGTAAAGTGTTTATCGCACTTCCTCCTTTATACAAAGTAAGTAAAGGAAAAGGTAAGAGTGAGGTAATTGAATACGCTTGGTCAGATGAGGAATTAGACGGTGTAACGAAAAAAGTTGGAAAAGGCTATATGTTACAACGTTATAAAGGACTTGGTGAAATGAATGCGGATCAATTATGGGAAACAACAATGAATCCTGAAACGCGTACATTAATTCGCGTGAAAATTGATGATGCAGCAAGAGCAGAGCGTCGCGTTACAACATTAATGGGCGATAAAGTAGAACCGCGCCGTAAATGGATTGAACGTAATGTACAGTTTGGTATGCAAGAAGAAGGAAATATTTTAGAAAATGAAATGATTATGGAGACGGAGGTGGAATAACATGCAAGCAGAGAAGTTTCATGACCTCCCGCTTGAAGACGTGTTAGGTGATCGCTTTGCACGTTATAGTAAATATATTATTCAAGATCGTGCACTTCCAGATGCACGTGATGGCTTAAAGCCAGTACAAAGACGTATTTTATATTCTATGTATGTAGAAGGTAATGTACATGATAAAGCGTTTCGTAAATCAGCTAAAACAGTAGGTAATGTTATCGGTAATTATCATCCACATGGAGATTCCTCTGTATATGAAGCAATGGTACGCTTAAGCCAAACTTGGAAAGTACGTAATGTTTTAGTTGAAATGCATGGTAATAACGGTAGTGTTGATGGGGACCCAGCGGCAGCGATGCGTTATACGGAAGCTCGTTTATCACCAATCGCATCTGAATTATTACGTGATCTTGATAAAGAAACAGTTGAATTCGTGTCAAACTTTGATGATACGAGTGAAGAACCGGTTGTATTACCAGCAGCGTTCCCGAATTTATTAGTGAACGGATCTACAGGGATTTCCGCTGGTTATGCAACAGAAATTCCTCCGCATCATCTTGGAGAAGTTATTGATGCTACAATGATGCGTATTGATAAGCCAAATAGTACTGTTGATGATTTATTAACAGTTATGAAAGGACCAGATTTCCCAACAGGCGGTATTATTCAGGGGATTGATGGTATTAAAAAGGCGTATGAAACAGGTAAAGGTAAAATTATTATTCGCGGAAAAGCAGAAGTTGAAACAGTGCGCGGTGGGAAACAACAAATTGTAATCACTGAAATTCCTTACGAAGTGAATAAGGCAAATCTTGTAAAGAAAATGGATGAATTACGTCTAGATAAAAAGTTAGATGGTATTGCTGAAGTGCGTGATGAGACAGATCGTACTGGTTTACGGATTGTTGTTGAATTAAAAAAAGAAGCAAATGCCGAAGGTATTTTAAATTATTTATATAAAAATACAGATTTGCAAATTCCATATAACTTTAATATGGTAGCGATCAATAATCGTCGTCCAACACTTATGACATTACCGAAAATTTTAGATGCTTATATTGGACATCAAAAAGAGGTTATTACGAGACGTTCGCAATATGAATTAAGAAAAGCAGAAAATCGTCAACATATTGTAGAAGGTTTAAAGAAAGCATTATCGATTTTAGACCAAGTAATTGAAACAATTCGAGCTTCAAAAGATAAACGTAACGCGAAAGATAATTTAAGTGCAAAATTTGGCTTTACAGAAGCACAGGCAGAAGCAATTGTTTCCTTGCAATTATATCGCTTAACGAATACAGACATTACGGCGTTACAAGAAGAAGCAGATGAGCTTAATAAGAAAATTATTGAGCTACAGGCAATTTTACAAAGTGAAAAAAGATTACTTCAAGTAATTAAAACAGATTTAAAGAGAGTTAAGAAAACATATAGTGATGATCGACGCGCGATTATTGAAGATCAAATCGAGGAAATTAAAATCGATGTAGAAGTTATGATCCCACAAGAAGATGTCATCGTTACTGTAACGAAAGAAGGATATGTGAAACGTACTGGATGGCGCTCACACAATGCCTCAAACGGCAAAGACTTCGGTATGAAAGAGGGTGACATCTTACTTGAACGATTCGATACGAATACGACAGAGACAGTCCTCTTATTTACGAATAAAGGAAACTATATATATCTGCCAGTATACGAAATGCCAGATATTCGTTGGAAAGATTTAGGTCAGCACGTTGCTAATATCGTTTCACTCGACCGGGATGAAACAATCATTTGGGCAACGGTTGTACAGAACTTTGAGGAAGAAAAACGATTTATCGTATTTGTAACAAGAAATGGTATGATAAAGAAAACAGAATTAAATCAATATAAAGTTCAGCGTTATTCAAGGGCATTCGTTGCTGTAAACTTGAAAAAAGATGATGAAGTTGTCGATATATTTGCGACAGATGGAACGAGTGATATCGTTCTTGCTACACACGGTGCATATGCACTTATTTTCCATGAAGATGAAGTAAGTCCAGTCGGTGTAAGAGCTGCTGGCGTGAAAGCAATTAATTTAAAAGAAGATGACTATGTCGCTTCTGGTAAACCGTTAAATGGTGACAAAGATCAACTTATTCTCGTAACACAGCGCGGTGCTGTAAAACGTCTAAAAGCATCAGAAATTGAAAAATCAACGAGGGCGAAACGAGGTCTTGTTATTTTCAAAGAATTAAAACGTAATCCGTACCGCATTGTCGGTATTGAAATTGTTCGGGACGATGAATTAGTTTACATGAAGACAGAGAAAAACATTGTAGAAGAGATTGATCCGAAAGCGTATCGAAATAAAGACCGGTATAGTAATGGTAGCCTAGTGCTAGATGTTAATGATACTGGTGAAGTAGTAGAAACGTGGACGAAGAAAAGACCAGAATAAAGAGGGCATCTTGCTATGAATAATAGCAAGATGCTTTTTTCTAGGCAATTTATTATGTAAATAATAATAATCTTGTTATAATAACTGAATGAAATCGTTCTCATAAAGTGAAACTTTAATCAATGGGGATTTTCTTTATCCACACTGATTATTAGTTGAACCAATCGGGCTTTAACAAGCAGTTGATTTCTCACCTAATTCCTTAGCTTTCGCTGAATTTTTGGTTAGGAATCTTACTGCCTGTTAAAGCGGGACAAATGGAGGGGCAACATGAAAAAAATAGGTGTAGGGATTGTAGGATTTGGTTTTTCTAGTACGACATTTCATATCCCACTATTGCAAACGATAGAAGAATATGATATTCGTGCTGTATTATCCTCAAAAGAAGAGGTAGTAAAAGAAACATTACCAAATGCTAATGTTGTTAGTACAATTGATGAATTGGTGAAGCGAGCTGATGTTGACTTAGTTGTTATTACATCACCTAATACAACTCATTTTCCATATGTAAAAGAAGCAATTTTAAACGGTAAGCATGTTGTTGTAGAAAAACCATTTGTTGTCTCAATTGAAGAAGGGGAAAAGCTTATTTCATTAGCAGAGCAGCATAATGTAATGTTAAGCGTATATCATAATCGTCGTTTTGATAATGATTTCTTAACAATTAAGAAATTGTTAGGAGAAAACAGAGTAGGGAATGTATACGCATATGAATCGAATTTTGATCGTTTCCGTCCACATGTACGTGATCGATGGAGAGAAAAAAATCTACCAGGCTCCGGTATATTATACGATTTAGGGTCGCATTTAATTGACCAAGCGTTATCAATATTCGGGAAACCAGATGCGATAAGTGCAGATGTAATAAAACAACGACCAGGTGCAGAGGTGGATGATTATTTCCACATAGTACTTCATTACGGAGTTAAACGTGTCATTTTACGTAGTAGCAGTTATGTGAAAAAAGCTGGACCGCATTTTATAGTGCATGGAGAGAAAGGTTCTATCGTGAAGTACGGTATGGATTCGCAGGAAGAGCAATTAAAAAATGGAATGAAGCCAGGTGATAACGGTTATGGAGTAGACGATGAAGAGAATTTTGCTACTTTAGAAACAGAAGAAAACTTAGAGCGTATTCCAACAGAAGTCGGTTGTTATGACAATTATTATAAAGGTGTGCGAGATAGTATATTAAATGGTGAGAAACTACCTGTAACAGCAAAAGAAGGTTTAGATGTTATTAAACTGATTCAATTAGCGATTGAAAGCAGTGAAAAAGGTAGAGTCATTTCTATAAAATAAAAAGACACGAAATTCGTGTCTTTTTTATTTTTGTGGAACAGAAAGACCATAGAAGAACATAGTGACTATATCTTGTATATGTTTTTCGCGATTTCCTTCAAGAAGTTGTGCCCCAAAATCATCACCTAATTTAGTAAACATTTGAATGTAAAGTAACATCATTTCTTTAGTAAGGTGTGGATTAATTTCGTTTTTGCGCTGAGCTCGTTCTAATATTTCTAAATACCAGGGCAAGATTTTTTCATTTTGATAACTATAAATAAACTTTCGGAGTTCTTCGTCCCTTTGCATCATTTGCAGTAACATATCAGGTTGAAATAACCCGCCAGTATTCATTTTTCTTACAATCATTTTTTGCATCATATCATGAAAAGGTAATTTTTCTTCTGCAAGATCTTTATAATATTGAAATTCAGATATGATAAATTCTTGTATAAGCTCCCTAAATAACGCATCTTTACTTCCGAAATGATTATAAATTGTAACTTGAGAAACGTTGGCTTCTTTTGCGATATGTTCTATTTTCACTTCATTAAATCCACGTTCTGAAAATAATACGAATGCTGCTTCTTTAATGGCACGTTTTTTCTTTTCTTTTACTCTTTCAAAGCCGTTCAATGCAATCACCTCACTTAAAATATACAAGAAAAAATAATGGAAAACAATAATTTTGAAATATGAACTAATAAATATTTCAAAAAGTTGTTGCGAATATGGAAGATGAGGAGTACAATAATTTTGAAATATCACGTATTAAATATTTCAAAAAATGAGGTGGAATTATGATTTCAGTTCAAGATGTCACAAAACAGTTTTCGAATGGAAAAGGTTTGTTTCATATTACATTTGATGTAAAAAAGGGAGAAGTATTTGGTTATTTAGGCCCAAATGGTGCTGGAAAATCAACGACGATTCGTAATTTAATGGGATTTATAAAACCGACAGCTGGTAAAGCGACAATTTTTGGATTAGATTGTTGGAATGAAGCAGCGAAAATTCAAAGGGAAGTTGGTTATCTACCGGGTGAAATTTCTTTTATTGAAGGAATGAACGGATTAGAGTTTTTAAAATTAATGCAAGGAATGCGTGGATTAAAGGATACAAAAAGACGAGATGAACTAATAGAGCGTCTGCAATTTGATGTGAAAACACAGATTCGCAAAATGTCTAAAGGAATGAAGCAAAAAGTAGGGATAGTCGCTGCATTTATGCACGATCCAGAGGTGTTAATTTTAGATGAGCCAACATCTGGGCTTGATCCACTTATGCAGCAAGTGTTTATAGATTTAATATTAGAGGAAAAGCAAAGAGGAAAAACAATTCTTATGTCTTCGCATATTTTCACTGAAATTGAGAGAACTTGTGACAGAGTAGCTATTATTAAAGATGGTCGACTCGTAACGGTTGAAAATATTCACGATTTACAAAGTATGAGAAGACAGGTGATAGATGTAACAGTATCATCACAAGAAGAGATTGAGTCTCTTACAAAGTGTAATTTGCAATTTGAAGCGGTAAAAGGCAGAGAGGCATCTATCATTGTACAAGGAAACTATCAAACTGTTTTACAAACACTTTCAAACTACAATGTAACGGCACTTCAAACGAGAGCGATGGATTTAGAACATTTATTTATGCATTATTACGATAAGAAAGAAGGGATAACGCATGAATAAGCAATTATTTTTAGCTAGTTTGAAAGAAACACAAAAAAGTATTTTGAGTTATGCGTCTGGTGCAGCTTTATATCTGTGGTTATTAATTTGGATATTCCCGTCAATGGTATCAGCAAAAGGGCTAAATGAATTAATAGGTGCCATGCCTGATAGTGTGAAAAAAATCGTTGGTATGGAAAGTCCGATTCAAAACGTAATGGATTTTCTAGCGGGCGAATACTATAGTCTATTGTTTATTATCATTTTAACAATTTTTTGCGTAACAGTTGCGACACATTTAATTGCTCGTCATGTAGATAAAGGAGCAATGGCTTACTTGCTAGCAACGCCTGTATCTAGAGTACGAATCGCAATTACGCAAGCGGCTATTCTTATATTAGGACTACTGATTATTGTAGCGGTTACGTATGTAGCGGGTATAGTAGGTGCTGAATGGTTTTTAGAGGATAATAACTTAAATAAAGAATTATTTTTGAAGATAAATGTAGTCGGAGGGCTCATATTTTTAGTCGTTAGTGCCTATTCATTTTTCTTTTCTTGTATATGTAATGACGAAAGAAAAGCACTAAGTTATTCAGCGAGTTTAACTATCTTATTTTTCGTATTGGATATGGTAGGGAAGTTAAGTGATAAGTTAGAATGGATGAAAAACCTATCATTATTCACGCTGTTTCGTCCGAAAGAAATTGCTGAAGGATCATATAATATATGGCCGGTAAGTATAAGTTTAACTGCTGTAGCGCTTTGTATTTTTATCGTAGCGATTGTAGTATTTAGGAAGAGGGATTTACCGTTATAGAGTAGAAAGTCCACTGAGAAAGTGGGCTTTTTTTATTTGTAAATTTAAACTAGTATGTTTATTGCATCCTTATAAAGGATATTTATCTTTTTAATTAAAAAAATATTCAAAAAAGTGAACCTTTTTCTAGGTTCATACGTCTAATATATGTAAAGTTAAATTGGAAGTGATGAAGTGAGGATGAAACAGGAGGAGCGATTGTGAAAGTAATCCCTTTATATAAAATGATTATAAAAGAAGAAACGGATGTTTCTTTAGCGAAAAAAGGTGATCATGAAGCCTTTATAGCGCTTATACATACAGAAAAAGTGAAGATGTATCGAATAGCAAAGGCGATGTTACGTGATGAGACAAATATAGAGGATGCGATACAGACAACAATTTTAAAAGCCTATGAAAATATAAAAAAATTAAAAAAAGAAGAATTTTTTCAAACTTGGTTAATTCGAATACTAATAAATGAGTGTAACAATATTATTAGAGCGTATAAAAATGTAATTGTGACAGAAGAGAATGATTACAATATGAGTGCGTGTGATCAGTATGAAGATATAGATTTGTGTAATGCGATTCAATCGTTACATGAAGAATTAAGAGCTGTTACGGTGCTTTATTACTATGAAGATATGAATCAAGAGAGTATAGCAAAGCTGTTAGAAATACCGAAAGGAACAGTGAAATCAAGATTATCACGCGCGAGGGAACAACTACAAAAACGATTAAAGATGGAATAGGGGGTGTAAAGGATGGATAATGAAAAATTATTTGATGAGAAATTAAAAAAGAGAATAAAAGATGAAAATGTTATAGTACCTCCAGAGTTAAATGAAAAAATTAATGGCACGCTACATAATCTTCAGGTAAAAAAGAAGAGTTACAAAATTCATATGATGATAATTAGTGCAGCGGTTTGTATACTTTCAGTGGTATCTATGTCTGAGTTTTCTATACAAAGTTTTGCGCAAAATGGTGGAGTATTTGAATATGTAAAGAAAAAAGCGTTTTCTGATTATGAAAATGAAGAAGAAATAAAATCGAATGTACATTATCCAGATAAAGAAAAGATTCATCAAAAAATGCTAGATTCTATTGATTATTTTAAAAATATTTCAGGACAATTTGAGGAATATTCTAGCTCATCAAGAATTGCTACAACATATAAGTATGCGATTGATACGGAGAAACAAAGAGGTATCTCTTCGAAAGAAGATAAACTAGCCAAAAAACGAACAATTATATATAACGAGGGCAAGAAAAAAGAGTTTGATGATGAGAAGTATACCTATAAAGAGACAAAATGGAACCCGAAAGAAAGAAACAATGAACTATTAAAATTAAATCCTACGGAAAGGTTAGTGAGAAAATCAGATGAGAAAAAGAGATATGATGATGAATATGTAGGGCTAGCTAAATATAGTATTCAATCAGAATTCGCAGATTTATTAATTCGATATAAAGATTGGAATTATAAAGAAACGAAATATCTTGGATTAGATTGTTACAAAATTGAAGGAGTTATAAACATAGAGATGCCTGTTAGCACCTCTGAAGATTTAAGAGGGAAATTCGAAATGGTTGTGGAGAAAAATACAGGGATTATGTTGAAATTTCTTAGTTTTCAAGAAGGCTTGATTCAATATTCAGTTACGACTGAATGGATACAAATAGATAAGGGATTGAAAGAAAGTATGTTTCAAAAGGATAGCGCTAAATATGAAAAAATGAAAAACATATTGGATCAATAGAAACAGGAGGAGAGTAAATGGGGAATCATTCATCTTTAAGAGAAGAGAAAAATAAGCAAAAATATAAAAAGAAAAAGATAATAAGTTTACTACTGGCGGTATTACTATTTGGTGGAATTGGCTATGGAGCCTATGTATATATGAAAACTTCTAGTCTTGTACAAAAATCTAATTTGAATTTAGCACGAGGTGAAAAATCCAATTTACGTGAGAAATCTGTAAAGCCAATTGCAAATCATGTTTCACTTTTAATTATGGGAATTGATGAAAATCAAGAACGACAAAAGGAATATAATGGTGCATTTCATACAGATGCATTATTGTTAGCGACTTTTAATAAAGACGATAAAACAGTGAAATTAACGAGCATACCGCGTGATACATATACATATGTTCCAGTTGAAAAGAAAAAAGATAAAATAACCCATGCATATGGAAGTGGTTTCGTTAAAAATGGTAAAGATGGAGGACCGCAAGCTTCTGTGGAAGCGGTAGAAAAATTGTTACAGGTGCCTGTTGATTATTTTGTGAAATTTAATTTTGGTTCCTTTACTAAAATTGTTGATGGGTTAGATGGTATTGAAGTGGATGTCCCAGTTGAATTTACGGAGCAAAATAGTAAAGATGAACCTGATGCGATTCATTTGAAAAAAGGATTACAAAAATTAAATGGGGAAGAAGCACTTGCACTAGCAAGAACGCGCCATATTGATAGTGATGCAATGAGAGGACAACGCCAACAACTTATTATTGAAGCGATTTTAAGTAAATTAAAAAGTGTAGGATCGATTACGAAGTTAGAAAAAATAGTTGAGGCGGTTGATGGTGATTTTAAAACAAATTTAGTAATGGATGATATTTTATCTTTTTATAAATACGGTTTAAACGGTTCAGTTGAAAAAATACAATTAGCTGGTGATGATTTATACTTACCTAATGGCCCAAACGGGCAACGTGTATATTATTATAATCCTAATAAAAAAGATCTACAGAGTTTGAGTAATACTCTTAGAACACATCTAGGATTAAGTGAAAAGCAAATTGAGGAGAATTAAAGCAGACGAAATGTCTGCTTTTTTATTTTTGTAGAAAAGATGTTTTTAGATATATGCATTATTTATTAGCAATAATTAACAAGTATTCAAGCGGTAAATGAGATCGAAGTGATTAAAACAACGAATGTGTATGAATGCAAAATAAGGTTTGAACAACATATGGAATTTTTATGAATATTACTGTAAAAAAATAATTTTTTAAAAATTTTCAATAATAATACTTTACAAAAATTAAAAAATTAGTAGAATAAGAATTAGTAAGAATCGTCTGATAAATATATAGAGAAAAACAGAATTATCAGAAAATTCTTTAATAGCTATCGTTAAGAATTAGGGAGGGTACAAAATGAAAAAGAAACAAATGAAAAAACTAACAGCAGTTGTAGCACCGGTTTTAGCAATGAGCATGGCGTTAACAGCATGTTCTACATCAGGTGGAGATAAGAAGACAAGCACAAATTCTAACTCTAGTGGAGATAGTAAGTCAGGGGAAAAATTAGCAGCAAAACAAGTGCTAAACCGCACAGAAACAAATGAGATCCCAACAATGGATACTTCAAAAAATACAGATAATTTAGGTTCTCAAATTTTAGGAAACACAATGGAAGGTTTATATCGATTAGATAAAGATAATAAACCAATCCCAGCTGCAGCAGAATCTAGTACGAAAAGTGAAGATGGTAAAAAATATACATTTAAACTACGTAAAGATGCAAAATGGTCAAATGGTGATCCTGTAACAGCAAAAGACTTTGCTTATGCATGGCAACGATTATTAGATCCAAAAACAACTGCAGAATATGCGTTTATCGCATTCCCAATTAAAAATGCAGAGGCGATTAATAAAGGTGAAAAACCAGTAACTGAACTAGGAGTTAAGGCGGTAGATGACTATACATTAGAAGTTGAATTAGAACAAGCGGTACCATACTTCTTAAACTTAGTAGCGTTCCCATCGTACTATCCATTAAATGAGAAGTTCGTAAAAGAAAAAGGTGATAAATACGGTTTAGAGTCTGATACAACAGTATATAACGGACCATTCGTTCTTACTGATTGGAAGCATGAGCAAGGCTGGAAACTAAAGAAAAATGATCAATATTGGGATAAAAAGACTGTAAAATTAGATGAAATTAACTATAGTGTAGTAAAAGAAATAAATACAAGGGTAAACTTATTTGATACAGGTGCAATTGATTTCGCACTTCTATCAGGTGAATTCGTTGACAAATATAGAAATAACAAAGAGGAGTTTGGCACATACTCACAAGTAAGTACATTCTTCTTACGTATGAATCAAAAACGTGGTGGACAAGATACACCATTAAAGAGTCAGAAATTACGTGAAGCAATCGCGCTTTCTATCGATAAGAAAAATCTAGCAAACGTTATTTTAAATGACGGATCTAAACCAGCAGACTTCTTAGTACCGAAAGGGTTAGCGACTGGACCAGACGGAAAAGACTTCCAAGAAACATTTAAAAATGGTATCAAACCAGATGCGAAAAAAGCTGCTGCAGCCTGGGAAGAAGCGAAAAAAGAACTTGGAAAAGACCAAGTTACAATTGAGCTATTAAACTATGATACTGGTAATGCGAAAAAAGTTGGGGAATATGTAAAAGATCAAATTGAGAAGAACTTAAAAGGTGTAACTGTTAATATTAAACTTCAACCATTCAAACAAAAACTGAAATTAGAAACAGAGCAAGATTATGATTTATCATATGCTGGTTGGGGACCTGACTATGCTGACCCAATGACATTCTTAGATATGTTCCAGTCTAAACATTCTCATAACCAAATGAGCTTCGCTGATCCAAAGTATGATGATATGATCAAAAAAGCTGGCACTGAATTAATGGGTGACGCGAAGAAACGTTGGGAAGAGTTAGGGAAAGCTGAGAAATTACTTCTTGAGCAAGATGTAGCACTTGTACCTTTATACCAACGTGGTGATGCATATGTTCTAAAACAAAATATTAAAGGTATTGTAAAACATAATATCAGTCCGGAATATAGCTTTAAATGGGCGTATGTAACTGAAAAATAATAGAGTAAAAAAAGCATTTCAAAGTAGCTTAGCTACCTTGAAATGCTTTTTTGTATATTGCAAATTAAAATGTAAACTTGTAGTATAGCAAAATAAAGAAGAATAAGGAGCAAAGTATGCACATATGGTAGATGGGGGATAAGCTCTACCAAATTACAAAAAGTTAAAACCAGAATATTTAAAATAAAACTATTTACAAATACGAAAAAAAGAGTAGAATAACATTAGTTGTAATTTTCTGAAAAATAATTCTTTAGTAAGGGGTCTCTCAAGGGTTGGTAATGTACATATAATTAGGGAGGGTACAAAAATGAAGAGAAAAAAGATGAAAAAGTTAACGGCAGTTGTAGTACCAGTTTTAGCGATGAGTGTTGCATTGACAGCATGTTCTGGGTCAGGTGGGGAAAAGAAAACGACTACTACATCAAATAGTGGGGAAGAAAAAAAATCTGATATTAAATATGCAGCGAAACAAGTATTAAATCGTACGGAAAACCAAGAAATTCCGACGATGGATACTTCTAAATCTACTGATACATTAGGTTCGCAAATTTTAGGGAACACGATGGAAGGCCTATATCGCCTTGATAAAGATAATAAGCCAATTCCTGCTGCGGCAGAGTCTAGTACGAAAAGTGAAGATGGTAAAAAGTATACGTTTAAACTGCGAAAAGATGCAAAATGGTCAAATGGTGATCCTGTAACAGCGAAAGATTTCGTTTTTGCGTGGAAGCGCTTACTCGATAAGAATACTGCGGCAGAATATGCATTTATTGCTTACTATATTAAAAATGCAGAAGCGATTAACAAAGGAGAAAAACCTGTAACTGAATTAGGAGCGAAGGCGGTAGATGATTACACGCTAGAAGTAGAATTAGAAAAACCGGTACCGTATTTCTTAAATTTATTAGCATTCCCATCATACTATCCATTAAATGAAAAATTCGTAAAAGAAAAAGGTGATAAGTACGGTTTAGAAGCAGATACAACTGTGTATAACGGTCCATTCGTTATGTCTTCATGGAAACATGAACAAGGTTGGCAGCTAAAGAAAAATGATAAGTACTGGGATAAAAAGACTGTGAAATTAGAAGAAATTAACTACAGTGTAGTAAAAGAGGTTGCAACGAAAGTAAACTTATATGATACAGGATCAATTGATTTTACATTACTATCAGGAGAGTTTGTAGATAAATATAAATCGAACAAAGAAGAATATGGTGAGTATGCGGAATCAAGTACATTCTTCTTACGTTTAAATCAAAAACGTAACGGACAAGATACGCCTTTAAAGAGCAAAAAACTTCGTGAAGCAATTGCATTATCAGTTGATAAAAAAGGATTGGCGAATGTAATTTTAAATAATGGATCAAAAGCAACAGATCAATTGGTTCCAAAAGGACTTGCGACAGGGCCAGATGGTAAAGATTATCAAGATACATTTAAAAATGGTCTGAAATATAATCCGAAAAAAGGAGTAGCGGCGTGGGAAGAAGCGAAAAAAGAACTTGGAAAAGATCAAGTTACAATTGAATTGCTAAGCTATGATGATGGAACTGCGAAAAAGATTGCTGACTATGTAAAAGATCAAATTGAGAAAAATTTAAAAGGTGTAACGATTAATACGAAAATTCAGCCGTTCAAACAAAAATTAAAATTAGAAACTGCGCAAGATTATGAAATTTCTTATGCAGGTTGGAGTCCAGACTATGCGGATCCAATGACATTTATTGATATGTTTGAATCGAAGAGCCCGTACAATCAAATGAGTTATTCAAACCCAAAATACGATGAAATGGTAGGAAAAGCAGGTAATGAATTAATGAGTGATGCGAAAAAACGCTGGGAAACGTTAGGAAAAGCTGAAAAATTATTCCTTGAAGAAGATGCAGGGTTAGTACCTTTATATCAAACAGGAAGATCGTACGTAATGAAACCGAATGTAAAAGGAATTGTGAAACATAACATCAGTCCAGAATATAGCTTTAAATGGGCGTATGTAACTGAGGATGGCGGAAAAAAATAAAGTGAAAGCATTTCAAAAGTGGCTGAGCTGCTTTTGAAATGCTTTTTAGTATGTATAAGGGAATAAATCTCGTTAGTCTATTGAGAATCGGGTAGGTAATTAGGAAGGTTCTATCGGAGGAATTTAGAGAGGTCAGTAAGTAGTAAGACAGATGATAGTAAGAGACCTCATGCTAATAAGAAAAATATAGAACGTAGTAATAGAGTGGAATAAGGGGAGGGATGTTTACATATAGTAGACGGGGGATAATTCATATAGTAGTTAAAACAACAAGTTACTATAATAAAAAAATAAATATTTAGAAAATTTACAAAAATACTTTACAAAATTTAAAAAAACAGTAGAATATTAATTAATAAGAATTTTCTGATAACGAAAGTTAGTAGAGAATTTCTAAATGTTAATATCGTACATATAATTGGGGAGGGTACAAAAAAATGAAGAGAAAAAAGATGAAAAAATTGACAGCGGTCGTAGCACCAGTTTTAGTAATGAGTATGGCATTAACAGCTTGCTCTGGATCAGGAGATAAAGAGAAGGCAAGCACACCACCAAAAAGCGGTGAAAAAGAAGGTGGAAAGCTAGCGGCGAAGCAAGTGCTTAATTTAACAGAGTCTCAAGAGATTCCATCTATGGACTCTGCTAAAGCGACAGACCAAGTATCGTTTCTAGCTTTAAACAACGTAATGGAAGGTTTATATCGACTTGATAAAGATAATAAAGCAACACCAGGAGTTGCTGAATCATATAAAAAGAGTGATGATGGTAAAAAGTATACATTTACATTAAATAAAAATGCAAAATGGTCAAATGGAGAGCCTGTAACAGCGAAAGATTTCGTGTTTGCTTGGAAACGTGCGGTAGATAAAAATACAGCAGCAGAATATGCATACATTATGTTTGATTTGAAAAATGCACAAGCGATTAATGAAGGAAAAGCTGAACTAGATACGTTAGGAGTAAAAGCTGTAGATGACTATACGTTAGAAGTAGAATTAGAAAATCCAGTTCCTTACTTTGTAGAATTAACTTCATTTGGAACATTTTATCCATTAAACGAGAAATTTGTAAAAGAAAAAGGTGAAAAGTACGGTTTAGAATCAGATACGACGTTATACAACGGACCGTTTACATTGACAGACTGGAAACATGAAGAAGGTTGGAAGTTAAAGAAAAATGCACAATATTGGGATAATAAAACAGTTAAGTTAGATGAAATCAACTTTAACGTAGTAAAAGATAGCGGTACACGTGTTAACTTATATGAAAGTGGACAAATCGATCGTTCAGGACTTACATCTGAATTTGTTGACAAATATAAATCAAACCCCGACTTCTTTACACAAAAAACACCGTCAACGTACTTCTTACGCTTAAACCAAAAACGTGGTGGGCAAGATACGGTGTTAAAGAGCAAAGATCTACGTTTAGCGATTGCAAAAGCGTATGATAAAAAAGGCTTAACGAACGTTATTTTAAATGACGGATCTACACCGGCAGATTACTTAGTACCAAAAGAATTTGCTAAGAGCCCAGATGGAAAAGACTTCCGTAAAGAAAATGGAGATATTTTAAAAACAGATGTGAAAAAAGCAAAAGAGCATTGGGAAAAAGCGAAAAAAGAACTTGGAAAAGATGCAATTACAGTAGAACTATTAAACTATGATGGTGATGGTGCGAAAAAAGTAGGAGAATTCTTAAAAGGAGAACTTGAGAAAAACTTACCAGGTTTAACAGTGAATTTGAAAAACCAGCCATTTAAACAAAAGTTAAAGTTAGAATCAGATCTAGATTATGATTTATCTTACGCTGGTTGGGGACCTGACTACTTAGATCCAATGACATTCATTGATATGTTCGTTACAAATGGCCCTCATAACCAAACAGGATATTCAAATCCTAAATATGATGAAATTGTACAAAAAGGTAAAGGTGAGCTATTAACGAAAACGAAAGAGCGTTGGGATAGCTTACTGAAAGCGGAGAAAATGTTATTGGAAGATGCAGCAATTGCACCATTATATCAACGTGGTGATGCTATCGTTCAAAGACCTAAAGTAAAAGGTATTGTTCACCATCCAGTTGGTGGAGACTACAGCTATAAATGGGCATATATTACAGAGGATAAGTAAGATGAGGGGCGTACAATACGCCCCTTTTTCTATGCACTTTTCTTCCGTCCTCGAATATATAAAATAAAAAAGGGAGAATCCCATGAAGCGAAACACATACATCGATTTCCTAGCTTATTACGGAATAGGAAGTGCTCATCCTGGTGGTTTTACGTTAACAAAACAATTGTTAGCACAACTGCCTTTTAAATATGGAGCGAATGTCCTGGAGATAGGTTGCGGTACAGGGAAAACAGCGGCATATATGACAAGGGAATTTGGTTATAAAGTAACAGCGGTTGAAAAGAATGAAATTATGATTCAAAAGGCAAAAGATAGATGGTTGTTTGAAGGGTTAGATATACAATTAATTGAAGGGAATGTAGAGAATTTACCGTGTTTGAATAACTCATTTGAGTTCGTACTTGGAGAATCAATCATCGCTTTTACAGACAAAGAAAGGGTTATCTCGGAGTGTTATCGTGTATTACAGCAGGACGGTAAGCTTGTTGTCATTGAAATGATTATTGATAGGCACATTGATAAGGGTGAGGAAGAAAAAATCGCCCAATTATATGGTATGAAAGAACTATTAACTGAGAATGAGTGGGTACAATTATTTCAGAAAGCAAATTTTAAAAGAATTACAATTGCTGGTGGTGGCACGATTGCAGAAACAATCTCTGGCTATGTAGAAGAGCCAGAATGGAATGTATCCTCACATATTCCGAATGAGTTATATGAGGCGTGGGTACAGCATGAAAATGTCCGGCTTATGTACCAACACATTTTAGGGCATCGTATTTTTATATGTGAAAAATAAAGAAAAAGAGTTGGCTAAAGGTAGTCAACTCTTTACTATGTTAAATGAAAAACAATGCAGCTAATGTAATTCCGAAGATAAAACCAAATCCGAGTTCAACCCCCCAGCCATCGCAACCACAACTACTACAACCACGACCACCACATCCGCAGCTGCTAAATCCACCACCGCATCCAAATCCGCAACTATCACATCTGCTAAGGCCGCCGCAAAGGTCACAACCACCGTTTGCATAAGCGTCATAGTATCCGAATCCTGAATCAAAAGATGAGCGCTGTTGCACCGGTTCAATCCATACAGAGCTTTGTGTCACATCGATTATTTTCCCTAAATGTATACGGCCATCACGGTCTTCAATCCGAACAACTTTTCCGAAGTAACGTCGGCATGTATCATAACATTTTTGTCTATGCATGTTCTTTCCTCCTTCCCCATTACAGTAATACGATATGTAGAGGGGACAAGTGCGGCTTGTACGAATGCCCTATCTATCATAATTGTTGTAGGAAAGGGGAAATATAAGAAGAGGATATATAAGGAGGAAAAGGCATGAAATCTACAGATCAGTTTCAGACATACGAAGTACCATGGGAAGATTTTATTGAAGCGTTACGAGAGGAAATGAAGAAGCAAGTAGGAGCAGATATTATTGATACAGTAGTTTGCAATTTAGAAGATGGTTTTGAAGTGTACACATATGTGCAGGGGGATTTAGATTTTGAATATAAGGAAGCGCTTGAGAGAAAATACGGAAGTGATGCGAAGACACCTAATGTGTTAACGATAATGTTATTAGCTAGTATTTATAATACAGGTGAAGAGAATATACGCTTACATGCGGATCATAAAGAGAATCCGATTGTTGAAGTGTATGTAAAGCAATGAAACACGCTGTGGAAGGCGTGTTTTTTATTTGTCCCGCTATTTGTGGGCAGTAAGACCCCCACCTCAAAATTCAGCGGAAGCAAAGAAATTAGGTAGGGAATCTACTGACCGTAAATGCCCGGTTGGTGAAGGCTAATAATCAGTGGGGGATGAACAAAACCCCACTGATTCAAGTTTCACTTTATATGATAAAATATTAGAAAATTGAGAAAGAAGGTGAAGGATTGGGAATTAAACATCTTAATTTAACAGTTACAGATGTAACAGCAGCTAGAGAGTTTTTAGAGAAGTATTTTGGTCTAATTTGTAGTGGAACAAGGGGAAATGGCTTTGCAGTTATGCGTGATAATGATGGATTTATACTAACTTTAATGAAAGGAAAAGAAGTTCAGTATCCAAAAACATTTCACGTAGGATTTCCACAAGAAAGTGAAGAACAAGTAGATAAGATAAATCAAAGATTGAAGGAAGATGGATTTTTGGTCGAGCCTCCTAAGCATGTCCATGCGTATACGTTTTATGTTGAAGCACCTGGTGGATTTACAATAGAAGTGATGTGTTAAGTCAAAAATCAAACTTTTTGTTATGTGTTTTTAAAATAAAAAGTAGGAAAAGTCTGTTTTAAGTGTGGAGCTTAAACAGGCTTTTTTACTTATAGTATCGGATAGAAAACGCTAGAAGGAATAATATTCAGTTCTTATAACTGTTTACATAATAAAATTATGCTGGGTTCGTTGTCCTAAAATACAAGTCATATATCTTGTTTCCTCTCATAAATTTAAACATAGGAATTTGTCTACAAAGGTGGCGAAGCCTCATCATGAAAATCCGAATTTGTGCCACGTTCATGTTGTTTCTATTTATATGTTTACCTTTATCAGCTTTTGCAAAAGGAGAGGAGGCAAAGGAAAGGGTCGTTTCACTTGTATATGACGATTCGGGCAGCATGAGAAATAACGATCGCTGGAAATATGCCAATTATGCTTTGCAAAGTTTAGTTGCGCTATTGGATGAAAAAGATAAATTTTCTTACGTTCCAATGAGTAAGCCGAATGAGCCATTAAACATTTCGTTAACGAAGGATAAAAGGCAAACAGAAATTGAGGGAATTGGAGCATGGAAAACGTATTTAAATACTCCATTTAGCGCGGTAGAAACGGCGATGCAATCTATAAAAAAGGAAGCAGATATAGATGGAAAACGTGAATTTTGGCTTATTGTATTAACTGACGGGGCATTTAATGATTTAGAGAAAGATAAGGTTGGCGGAAAAGAACAAATTTTGCAGAAATTAGCCCAGTTTAAGAAAGAAATGGATGCAAAAAAGATATCGTTACATCCAGTCTTAATTACGATGGAAGAAGATTTAGGACAACAAGAAAAAGAACAACTAAATACGTTCAAGGAAATATGGAAGAAAGAGATAAATGGTGTTACGATGCCGTCAAACGGAGAAGATGGCATTGTAAAAAGTGTAAATCAAGTGGCAGCATTAGTTGCAAATCGTGATCCATTCTCCTCTGTTGAATCGATTGTAAAAACGAAAGTAGTGGGGAAAAGAGTAGAGATTACAACACCGTTTCCGTTAAAGCGTATGACGCTTGTACGACAATCGCCTTCTCTGCCCGATTATCAGGTCACACAAATTTCTAAACCATTACAATTACAATCTTCTTTTTCCATACATGCACCAGGAGAAGCAAAATTGTTCGGAAATATAGTTCATATAAGTACGGAAAATGAGGAAGTTATTAAACCAGGAACTTATACGATAGAAGTGGACCAGGACATTGAGAAAGAAGGACTACAAGTACTAGTTGAACCAGCGCTTAATTATACGGTTTCTACTTATGCCAAAGATGATAGTAGTCAAAAAAATGTAGAGAAAATGTATGAAGATGTTACTGCTGTTATTGAAGCAAAGCCTACGGAGTTGCCAGTTCAGTCTTCTTACTTTCAGGCAGAATTAGAAATAGAAGGAAAACAGTACCCGATGAAGTGGGACGATAAAAAACATGTATTTTACTACGAAATGAAGATTGCTAAAGGGCTAGTGCGTGGGAAAGTTCATATGAACATAAAGGGATTTTACAGACAGACGAAAGAATTTAAAATCGAAGTAACGGAAAAACCAAAATTATCACTACAAACGATTACGAAAGATTATGAAGAAAAAGTAACAAATTTAGAGAATAGTAAACCGTTTATTATACAACCACAGTTAGATGGTAAGCCGATGACAGAAGAGGCTGTAAAGAAACTATTAAAATCTACTGGTGTCACATCTAAACAATCAATCAACTATGAAATAAAGCAACATGGAAATCAAATCTATGTTTATCCTCGTCCCTATTACTCCGACACATTTAATTTTACAGATACCGGCACCGTAGAAGCTACCATCGTAATGCAGGATTCAAAGTTACAAGAAGTAAAGAAAAACATAACATTCCATATTCAAGATGCTCCGTTTTATGAAAAATATGCGCTTATTTTTAAGTTTGTCATTCCTATCACTTTATTACTACTAGTAGTAGGAATCATTGTTTTAGGATGGATTGTTCGGCCAAGATTTCACCGGAAAGCACTACTGTATTATGAATGGGATCAAGAGGTAGCGAAAGATTGGCTATATCAATCTGAACCAGAATTACTTCGAAATAAATGGTGGAACCATTATTTTGGTATCCCATTTAGAGCAGAAAGAAAAACAGTGCAATCCGTTACGTTTATAGCGAAGAAAGGTTCGAAATCTGTCTTTGTAGCGAAAGAATCACAAGTAGTTGGAATGATTATTGATGGGATGTTTATAACAAAGGATGAAGTAGGAATGGAACATAAGACACTATATCCAAATGAACTTTTACTAATTGATAGAGGATATGGTAAAGAGATTTACAAGTACGAATGTGAATAGTAGATAGGGAAAAGAAGGGGATGGAGTATTGATTCTCTTTCCCTTTTTTCAAACAAGCAAGAATAGGAAGGTGGTTCACATGACATTACAAGTTCCAACAATATTAATTGGTTTAGGTGGAATCGGTAGTACTGTGACGCATCAAATATATGAAAAATTACCTGAAGAGCGCCGGAAAAAGGTAGCAATGCACGTATTTGATACAGATGTGAATACATTGAGTAAATTTGATCATATTCGAAAGTTTAAGACACAAACGAGTTCTAGTAAAACGCCCAGGGAGTATATTGCAGGAGATCCAACAATCCCAGAGTGGTTTCCGATGGATCCGACTATACTTGATAAACCATTAACAGAAGGAGCAGGACAGTTACGCGTCATTTCACGTTTAGCGTTACGTGCTGCGATGAAAGAAGATAAATTAACGTCCTTTTGGCAAGAAATTGAGAAAATTTTTCCGGTTACAAGTGATCAAACAGAATATGGTGTGCGTGTCATTATAGTAACATCACTAGCAGGCGGAACAGGTTCGGGGATGTTTCTGCAAATTGCATTATATTTACGTGAAATGCTTCGGAAGAAATTGCAGCATCATAACATTTTAATACGCGGTGCGTTTTTAATGCCGGATGTTTTAGTAAAGACGAGAACAGTTAGTGGGAAAGAGTTTGAAACGGTGCAAGCGAACGGCTATGCATCGTTAAAAGAATTACATGCTATTACGCTCGGTTCTACTGGAGAATTATCAAAACGCGGCGGTGTAACAATTGAATTAGAGTATCGCCCTGATCAAGTAGATGAAGATGGAAGAACGAATCATACAATTAAACAACATCATTTACCGTACAATTATTGTTTCTTATACGATTATGAAAACCTACATGGACACCATTTACACAATTTATCAGATTATATGGAACAGATGGCAAATACAATTTATTTACAGTTATTTAGCCCGATGTCCACAAGTCATTTTGCACAAGAAGACAATCAAATTCAGCAATTAGCAGAATCAAGCGGAAAAGGACGATATTGCGGGGCAGGAACGGCAAAACTCATTTATCCGTATGAGCATGTGTTAAAATATTGTGCTTTAAAATGGGCTGTGCAAGGTTTAGATGAATCGTGGCTTCATTTAGATCAACTGTTTCAAGAGAAGAAGCAAAGATATGACCAAGATGTAAAACGTGGGATGCAGCGTGAAAAGCCGGAGAGAGGTAAAAGTTATTTAGAGGACTTGGAACATCTTGCTACCCGTCCAGAGCAAGCTCATATTTTCTATAGACAAATGTACAATGAAACACGTGAAGGAGCAGAGGGTGGTAAGCTCGGAGTTGCGAAATCAAAACTGTTTTTAGAAGCTGTAGAAAGTTATGTACAACGAACGGTGCAAAGAGATGAGGAATTAAATCGTTTGCAACATGAGTGTAAAATTTCAGCTGCGAAACTGAAAATGATGGAACAAATGAAAGGTGAAGTGGCAAGAGTGGATCATGCGGTTCGTTTATATGCGTATGCGATTCCGAGCCGTGTACATGAACATGTAACGACACTTTTATATGACATGATTGAATCAGACCGCTTTTCACCAAGTGGTTCTGAAGGGCAGTCCTATCAATTAAATACATGGTTTTTAAAGAAAACAGATCCAGTTCACCCAGTAGCAGCACGTTTTATGTTATATGAAATTCGAAAGCAGTTAGTGGAAAAAATGAATCGACTACATGAAAATAATGAACAAAAGCGTAATGTAATTCAAAACTACGATAAAAAATTTAATGTGGGTAATATCGATGGAACGGTAACGGCTGTACGCCGAGTAGAAATTGCTCAACAACAAGGCTGGTTTGGAAAAATGATTAATAATCAGCAACGTTTATTCAAAAGAGAATTTGAAGACATCATAACGCAATATGTACACAAATTAAATGAATATCGAAAAGAAATGCTATTAGAACTTGTATATCAATCGCTATATCAAGCAGTTAATAAAATGATTCAATATTGGGAAAGATTTTTTGATAATTTACATGAAACACGTGAAAATTTACTGTTTGAAATCCAAAAGCGCAGTAAGGAATTTGAAGGGAAAACAAACCCGACGAATGTATATGTATTAGCTGAGGAACAGCTGCAAGAAAAGATATGGCAAGATATGCAGCAACATTTAAATTTAGGTGTACTACCGAAAGATATATCAGCGGAAATTTATATGAGTTTGTACGGGGAATATTGTCGTGATGCGAAAACAGAAGAGATTCAGTCGAAAAAGGTAGAGGATTTCTATCGCGAACATATACTGAGCTATTGTTATGACGAACTGCAAGTACGCTATCGTGATAAATTAGAATTGAATATTATTGAAGCGTTGCGAAAAGAAGCAGATTATAAGAAACGTGATCGCGATGAATACGTGCGTGAAAAAATTGAAGACCTGTTCCATTTAGCAAGTCCGTTCATTCCGAAAGTTGCTCATCATAGGGAATTACAATATTGGGGTATACATCCTTCTTTAAAGAAAGAGCTGCAAGAGGAATTGATTCAAGAAATGTTTAAAGAAAAAGATACAGTACACGAAGCCTTTTCACCATTTGAAGTGATCTGTTATCGAGCACATTATGGCTTATCGCTGCAAGATTTTCCTAAATTATCATCAGGACATATTTCAAACGGATTTATGAATGATAAAGGTGACTATTTCCAATCGTATTATCGCCGTGTAAACAAATTAAATAGTAAAAAATCTAGTTTAACGCCGCATTTAGATAAGTATTGGCACTTACCAGCCTTTATGCCAGATTTGAATGCGACTCAAACAAAATTAGATTATGATAAATGTAATCGTGCATTACTATACGCATATATGTATCGCTGGATTAGTTTAGTTGCTGTTGATGGACAGTTTGTGTATCAATATAACGGTGTGGGACGTAGCTTTTTAATTCAGTCGATGGGAAAAAATATTTCAAGCGAAAGTTATAAATTACACAGAGCATTGCTTCATAATCCGTTTATTTATGAAAACATTTTGTCACGATTTGAAGAAGAGCAAGAAAAGGCGATGATACAAGGTGGACATTTATATACACATCCGTTCGTATTAGGAGCCCAAGATGTAAGATGGCTTAGAAAAGAACATGTCCACAATCTTTTAGACATGATTTTAATGTATGACCGTGAAGCGAAGTATGATCCGACATTAGAAGAAACATCAGATGAATTATTAAGACTATTCCTTGATGAAATCGAGTTGTATTTCCAGAACTATTACGGCACAGGTGCTGATATGGTTGCAAAGAAAGAGAAAGAAATGTTTATTAAACAATTGTGGGATCGCTCGCATGCGAAAGGATATGTAGATCCAAATAGCGCTCCGTATAAAAAATGGCAAAATTTATTAAGTATTCAAGATGAAGAAGAAACGCCAAAAACGAATGTATAGTGAATGAAAAGGGAATCCTTAAAAGTGGCAATACAACTTTAGAAAAGAGGGATTCTGATGCCGTTTTTAGGAAGTGTATATCAAATATTTGGGTTATATCCGGAACTTTATTATGGGATGATTTCAGCAGAGTTGCAAGAGGAAGCTCAGAAGGAGCATCTTGAAAATAGTAGTGCAGAAGCTGAAGTGGAAGAATAAAAAAAGTGCAGATGAAAATCTGCACTTTTTTGTTAGTATTAAAATGGTGAAATAACCTCAAATGAATTATTATTTTTGAATAATAATTCATTTGAGGTTATTATGATTTTCATTACATTGTATGTAATGAAAATTGTATGAAAATCAATGTAATAAAATGCATATGAATATTAAGGTGGAAAACAACAATGTTTTTGAGAAAATAATTATGTATAAAAATAACATTTGATACATAATCAGCCGATTATTTTTGAGTGATTTATTATTGACAATATAATTAATTGTATGATAAATTCAATCAGCATTCTTAATGGTTTTTTGGTATGGTTAATATTTTGAAAATTCAATACGGTATAAAGAGATTGATTTTTCTGTTTTTATTGAGACGGGTTACTAAGTCTATAGGGGAAGTGAACTATGTATATTTTTATTTTTAAAATAGAACAGTAATAAAGAATGTAACAAGTAAGAGATAAACTTGAAAAAGAGGTTTCAAAGAATGAGTCTTTTCATAAAGAAAGCAATGGATGAAGAAAAGAAAAAAGTATTGAATCAAACTTTAGGAGCGATTGATTTAACTCTTTTAGGTATTGGAGCAATTATTGGTACAGGTATTTTCGTATTAACTGGTATTGTAGCAGCGAAACATGCTGGTCCGGCGATTGTATTATCTTTTGTATTAGCGGCAATTATATGTGCATGTGTAGCTTTCTGTTATGCTGAATTTGCATCTACAGTTCCAGTTTCGGGAAGTGTATATTCATATACATATATGACACTAGGTGAGATTTTTGCATTTATAGTTGGCTGGTGTGTTATGCTGGAGTATTTATTAGCGACTTCTGCGGTTGCAGCAGGCTGGTCAGCATATTTTCAGTCATTGCTACTAGGTTTTAATATTCACATTCCTACGGTTTTTGCTTCGGCACCAGGAATGGGGAAGGGTGGAATCATTGATTTACCAGCAGTTCTTATTATTTTAGTTGTTACATTTTTATTAAGCCGTGGTGCAAAAGAAAGTGCACGAATTAATAATATAATGGTTATTATTAAACTGGCTGTTATTGTAGGATTTATTGTGGTAGGGACACAATATGTAAGACCAGAGAATTGGCAACCATTTCTACCGTTTGGTTTTCACGGTGTGGTAGGGGGCGCTGCTACTGTATTTTTTGCTTTTTTAGGATTTGATGCAGTTGCAACAGCCGCAGAGGAAGTGAAGCGTCCACAACGTAACGTGCCAATTGGGCTACTTGTTTCCTTGTTCATTTGTACAGTTCTATATGTAGGTGTTTCATTCGTGCTAACTGGAATGGTTCCGTTTACGGAATTAAATGTTGCTGATCCGGTTGCATATGCGTTGCGCACTGTAGGAGAAGATAGAATTGCTGGGTTGTTATCGGTGGGAGCGATAGCAGGGCTAACAACAGTTCTGTTAGTAGCTATGTTTGCATTTGTTCGTGTATCTTACTCGATGAGTCGAGATGGACTGTTACCAAAAAGACTTTCAAGTGTCCATAAACGTTTACAAACTCCATTTTTTAATACGTGGGTTACAGGTATACTAGCAGCTTTATTAGCGGGATTAGTGGATTTGAATTTATTAGCTAATTTAGTGAATATGGGAACGATAACAGCATTTGTGTTTGTATCTATAGCTGTCATTGTATTAAGAAAGACACATCCTAATATGAAGAGGCCATTCCGTGCCCCTCTAGTACCTTTTTTACCTATCGTTTCAATAGTAAGTTGTATATATTTGGCATTGAACCTTTCTAAGCTTACTTTAATTAGTTTTGTGGCATGGATTATAATAGGGGTTTTCATATATTTTGTATATGCTAAAAAACATAGTAATGTTAGAAATAGAAATAAAGTATAGTCCATTGAAATAATACTTGTAATGGAAATGAAAACACGCTACTTATTCATATAAGAACAAGTAGCGTGTTTTTTCTATTTAATAATCCCATTTTCTAAAATTTTAATAGTTGGTGCCACTTTCACATTAGCTTTTGAAAAGGCACTCGGCCAATCATCTTCGACTTGTTTCCATTCTTTATATTGAAACGCTCTCGCATAATCACCAAATCCGAATGGATCAAGTTGCTGTTTTTGAATGTTGTGGATTAAATCGTTCAAATCTTTGTTTAGTTGTTTTGTAATAAGAGAAGTTAATTTCTTTCTATCTTTGTCTATATCCATATTGAATGTAAGTTCAGAGACAGCAATTTTCAAATCCATTTTAACATGAAATTTGAAGTGGTTATCGCTATAATCTGTATGGATATCACGATCCATGCTAAGAACATTTATTGTTACGAAATCGCCGCCATCGGTATCTTTTAAATCACTATTACTTTCAACTGAAGTAGAAGGGATTTTCAAAGTAAGCGAAACCGGTGTATTCGCTTTCTTTTGTAACAAAAGAAGAAGGGCGCTTTCATAACGATTTAATGACATTTTATAAATTCCGCGAGAAGTTAATAGCGCGGAACCGGTAACGATAACATCCTTTTTACCTTTTTTTATTTCTGAAATAGCAGGTGTTATACCTTTATTAAACGTTTGCCTGTGAAATTCATGGAATGTCGTAAAAACGGTCCGATTGTACAGTTTGTTCGTATTAATTAAATCTGTTAAATACTCGGGAAGGGCAGGCTTATCTTTAAAGTTATTATATATAACTGAAGAAATTGGACCGTCTACTGCAACCATGCGCATGTTTCCAGTGTTTTTAGGATCACGATACCAAACATCAAGGTAAGGCATAGCCCCTTCTTGTTTTAAAAAATTTGTGCTAAATAAAATGAGCTGTAACTTTTCTGTAGATACTAAACCGCCACTTGAACTATTAAACGTTGCTTTTGCTTCTCGAGGTGTACGTACTTTCGCTTCATGTGTTTCGTACTTTTTTTCTACGTCTTCATTAAAAATAGGATTTACGTGGTACACAATTAATTTTCCTTTTGCTTTTGCGTCAAAGCCGTAAATTAATGAAATTGATTGTTTTTCTAAGTCGAGTCGATCTCCACAGCCTGTTAAAAAGGTTATGAGAAAGTAAAGTATAGTGAAATGAATAAAGCGCCTCATTTAAACTCTTCTCCTTTTCCAATGCTGATAAAGTGTCATGTATAAGAGAAATACGACTGGGAATAGAAAAACGATAAAATAACTTGCAGTTCCCCAAAATTCTCGCAACGCACTTATTTGATAAGAGGAAGGGATATAAAAGAACAGAATGAAAGTACAACCGAATAATAAAAACCAAATAGGTAATGAACTCCCTTTTTTGTTAAGTAATTGATTGATTCCATCTGAAGCAGTAAAAATATAAGGAATGCAAGAATCAAAAATGATAAAGAGATAAAATGACAAAAAGATAATTTCAAATCGTTCCAGAAAAGAAAAGTGAAATGGTGTAACGAGAGAAAGGGTAGGCCATAAAAACTTAGTTATACCATCTGGGCTAAAATAAAGGAAAGAAACGAACGTCACTTGCAGGTAAACGAATAAAGTAATCATATTTGCAATAACAATCCCTTTTTTTGCAGATGATTTATTACTGAGATAAGGATAAAGGACGAATGCAAACTCAAATCCGAGAAAGGCAATAATAGTTGATTTTACTGTGTTGAAAACTGGTATCCATCCTTCTTTAAGGAGAGGAAGAAGATAGATCCAATGCCCATCTTTAAGTGGGATAAATAATAGTAATGGCATCCAGAGTGTAAATAAGACAGTAAAAACAGCATAGCGGCTAATAATAAGAACACCTTTACATGCGAGCATTACCATTGGAATAGATAATAGCATCATGATTAAAAACATTGGAGATCTAGGCAAAATCCAAATGTTAATAACGTATAAGAGGGAAAAAATTAAAGAAACCGCTGCAAGAACAGCATATAAAATCCAAAAAATCATTCCTACTCTTCCTAACCATTTTCCAAGATAACGAGTTAGCACATCAAGTAAATGGTAACCAGGATGCTTCTCCATGATTTTTACAATACATAGACTGACTAAAGTAGTGATAGCGCATCCTATAATAATAGACATCCAGCCATCTGTATTCGCCCCTTGGGCCACTTCACGTGGCAGTGTAAGTACACCGAATCCTACTTGAACACCACTAATCGTTAAAATGTATTGAAATAAACTAATCTCCCTCTTTACACGCTTTGTCACTTATCTTCCTCCTTTTCTTCTATATCCGGTTGTCGATTTTCTTGTTTTAAGTTAAGGGATAGTGGTCGTTTCTTCATTAGTTTCCATGGCAAACGCACAAGAACGTCTTTTAAATCCGTAGCAAATGATGGAGAAAAAGGACTACCGTAAGGAACACCAAGTGAGTCCATAGAAAGAATATGGATGATGATAACTGACATTCCAACCATAATTCCAATGACTCCGAATAAAGAAGCGATTATCATCATTGGAAAGCGAAGAATCCGAACTCCTGCTGACATTTCCAGATTGGGAATGATAAAAGAAGCGACTGCGGTAATAGATACGACGATAACCATAACATTACTTACGATTCCTGCTTGAACTGCAGCTTGTCCAATGACAATCCCTCCTACGACGCCAATTGTTTGTCCGACGGGACCGGGAAGTCGAACTGCAGCTTCGCGTAGCATTTCAAGTACTAATTCCATCAAAAGTGCTTCTAATATAGGCGGAAAAGGAATTTTGGCTCGAGATTCTCCAATTGTTAACAATAATTTAAGTGGAATTACTTCATAATGAAAGGAAATCATAGCAATATAAAGAGCAGGAGCAAATATTGCAATAAATAGTCCAGTGAAACGAAGGAGTCGTATAAAAGATGGAATCATAGGTCTGAAGCTGTAATCATCTATCGTCTGGAAAAAGGATGAAAAGGTCATAGGTCCTATTAATACGCCTGGTGAGCGATCTACAATAACGGCAATTCGCCCATCTAGAATATGATGTGCTGTTGTGTCAGGGCGTTCAGTTATTGATAATTGCGGAAAGAGAGTAAAGGAATTATCTTCAACAAACCCCTCTAATTCACCAGTAGTAAGAATCGCATCAACTTTTACTGACTCGATACGGGATGCCATTTCTTTTACGACATTTTCGTTCGCAACATCTGCTAGATAAAGCAAAAAAACCTTTGAAGTAGCTCGTTCACCAACAGTGAATTCCTTCACTTTCAATTCGCGATTTGGAATATATCGACGAATAAGTGCAAGGCTATCGCTCGCTACTTCATTAAATCCTTCGTGTGAGCTTTTTATGGAGCTTTCTGTTGTAGGTTCTTCAATACTCCTTTTTGGTGCCGCTTGCGTATCAAGCTCTAAAGCGGATAGTTGCCCGTTTATAAATAAAATACTTTTGCCGTGTAAAAGAGATTGTTCAATGTCTGTCCACTGTTGAACTTTTTTTATATTTCCGATAGAAACAGAAGCTTCCCAAAAATCGTCTTCATTCCACTCTTTAAATAAGAGAGGACGAAGAATGTTTACGTTAATAACAGTTTTGTCTACAAGTCCTTCCATATATATAAGTGCAGCTTCCTGTCCGTTTTTTAATGGAAAAGTGCGTGTTATTAATTCTGGAATACCGCTAAACAGTTTGGACAAGTGCTTTAAATTAAGGGAAAGGGAAGAAGAGATAGATTTATTTAATGCGTAATCAGCTTGCTCTTGGGTAGAAAAAGATTTTTCACCACGCATCCATTTATTAAAAGACCCCATTTGTTCGCTTACTCCTTGTTATGTTTTATATGGGTTATTATGGATAGTTACAAGCTGACATATGCGTAGTTTAAATTTTATATTGTATATTTTTAACTTTAACGCTATAATTATAGTGTTAAAGATGGAATCGTGATATGACCTGTTATGACTCTATCGTTTTATTTATGAATAAATGGATTGGTATTTTAGCAAGATGTGCTAATAAACTACTCCACCATGATAATAACGTGCCGAAATATGGTGCGTATATTTTCGTGGTGGAGTTTTTTTATTCTCAAAAAGGGGGAAAGACCATGAATAACAACATGGTTCATATTACAATTGACGGAAAAAAGTATACAGCGGAGCCCGGTTCAACGATATTGGGTGTTATTAATGAGAACGGGATTGAACATCCGCAAATTTGTTATGTGCCAGAAGTAGATCCTATTCAAACATGTGACACTTGTATTGTAGAAGTTGACGGAAAGTTAATGCGTTCTTGTTCGACGATAGCAACGGAAGGTATGAGCATTGAACGTGCTTCTGTTCGCGCAAAAGAAGCACAAACAGAGGCGATGGATCGGTTACTAGAAAATCATTTATTATACTGTACAGTATGTGACAACAACAATGGGAACTGTAAACTGCATAATACAGCAGAATTAATGGAAATTGAACATCAAAAATATCCGTATGAACCGAAAGTAGATGTAAGTGAAGTTGATATGACGCATCCGTTTTATCGCTATGATCCTAATCAATGTATTGCATGCGGTCAATGCGTTGAGGTGTGTCAAAACTTACAAGTAAATGAAACGTTATCGATAGACTGGGAAGCGGAACGCCCACGAGTTATTTGGGATGAAGGAGTAAATATTAATGATTCTTCATGCGTTAGCTGTGGTCAATGTGTAACGATTTGTCCTTGTAACGCTTTAATGGAGAAAACGATGCTCGGTGAAGCTGGATTTATGACGGGATTGAAACCAGATATTCTTGAACCGATGGTAGATTTAATTAAAGAAGTTGAGCCTGGATATAGCGGTATTTTTGCAGTATCAGAAGTGGAAGCGGCCATGCGTGATACTCGTACGAAGAAAACGAAAACAGTATGTACATTTTGTGGTGTAGGTTGTTCGTTTGAAGTGTGGACGAAGGGGCGTAAAATCCTTAAAGTACAGCCATCTTCAGATGCACCAGTTAACGCAATTTCCACTTGTGTAAAAGGGAAATTTGGTTGGGATTTCGTAAATTCTAAAGAACGAATAACAAAACCTTTAATTCGTAAAAATGGAACGTTTGTTGAATCTACATGGGAAGAAGCACTGAATGTAGTTGCAAATAAATTAGGTACTATTAAAGAAGAGTACGGTAAAGGTTCTATCGGATTTATTTCTTCCTCTAAAATTACAAATGAAGATAATTATGTAATTCAAAAATTAGCTCGACAAGTATTTGGAACGAATAATATTGATAACTGCTCACGTTATTGCCAATCACCAGCAACGGATGGTTTGTTCCGTACAATTGGTATGGGCGGTGATGCAGGAACGATTAAAGATATTGCGCAATCTGGTCTTGTTATTATTGTAGGATGTAATCCGACAGAAGGTCATCCTGTTCTAGCTACACGTATTAAACGTGCACATAAATTACACGGACAAAAGTTAATTGTAGCTGATCTTCGTAAAACAGAAATGGCAGAGCGATCAGATGTCTTTATTAGTCCAAAACAAGGAACAGATCAAGTTTGGTTAATGGCTGTTACAAAATATATGATTGATCAAGGTTGGCATGATCAGGAATTTATTAATGAGAATGTAAACTTCTTTGAAGATTTCAAAGAAAGTCTAGAAGAATATACACTTGCATATGCAGAAGAAGTAACAGGTATTTCAAAAGAAACACTTATTCAAATGGCTGAAATGATTCGTGATGCAGATGGTACATGTATCCTTTGGGGTATGGGGGTAACGCAAAATACAGGTGGTTCTGATACTTCCGCTGCAATTTCAAACTTACTTCTTGCAACAGGGAACTATCGTCGTCCAGGAGCAGGTGCATACCCACTTCGAGGTCACAATAACGTACAAGGTGCTTGTGATATGGGTACTTTACCAGGATGGCTTCCAGGATATCAGCACGTTACTAACGAAATGGAACGTGCGAAATTTGAAACTGCTTACGGAGTGAAAATTGATAGTGAACCAGGTCTTAATAATATTGAAATGCTTCATGCAATTGACGAAGGAAAAATGAAAGCAATGTATCTTGTCGGAGAAGATATGGCTCTTGTAGATTCTAATGCAAATCATGTACATGAAGTGTTGTCGAGCCTTGATTTCTTCGTTGTGCAAGATGTTTTCCTTTCTAAAACTGCTCAATATGCAGATGTTGTATTACCAGCAGCGCCATCTCTTGAGAAAGAAGGTACTTTCACAAATACAGAGCGCCGTGTCCAAAGATTATATCAAGTTCTTCCTACGCTAGGAGATGCGAAACCAGACTGGTGGATCGTCCAGGAGGTTGCGAATAAACTAGGGGCAAACTGGAATTATAGCCACCCAAGTGAAATCTTTGCTGAAATGGCAAGTTTATCACCATTATTCTCGCAAGCGAACTATGAAGTTCTTGAAGGATGGAACAGTTTCCATTGGGGAAGTTTTGATGGAACAAATACACCACTTCTGTTCCAAGATGGATTTAACTTCCCAGATAAAAAAGCTCGTTTTGCGATTGCTGACTGGGTACGTCCAGCTGAATTTCCAGCCGAGTTTGACCTTCACATTAACAACGGTCGTATGCTTGAGCATTTCCATGAAGGGAATATGACAAATAAATCAACAGGTATTCAAACGAAAGTACCTGGTGTTTTCGTTGAAATCTCTCCAGACCTTGCAAAAGAACGTGGCGTAAAAACAGGTTCGTTAGTTCGTCTTGTCTCTCCTTTTGGAGCATTAAAATTACGTGCACTCGTTACGGATCGTGTAAAAGCGAATGAGTTATATTTACCGATGAACTCTACAGATAACGAAACGGCAATTAATTTCTTAACAGGCCCCGCTGTGGACGTACGTACGAATACACCTGCGTATAAACAAACGAAAGTACGTATGGAAGTGTTAGAAGTTGATGGCGAAAATCCGATGCCAAAAGCGAACCCACGCAATAAAAAACGTCACCCTCAAGCTGGAATTGAGGTACATCGTAAGTGGGCACGTCCAGGGTATGTGCATTTAACGGATAAGTAGGAGGAGAAAACTATGGCTGCACCTATAAAAATGATTCAAAAACAAGAATTAACTGAGGAAGAAATAAAACAGCAAAAATTAGATGATTTAAAGGAGCTTTTAACTAATAATGAAGAAGCTCTAAATCAGATGTTTAATATAGTAGGGGAATTAAATGACATTGGAATGCTAGAAGCTGCAAATTCTATGCTGAAAGCGAAAGAACCAATTGCAAAGATCGTTCTAGGTCAAGTAACTCGTGAGCCTGTTACAAATTTAATTAATAATATGATGGGTGCTGCAGGGGCGTTAACTGAACTTGACCCAGAACTTACGAAAAAGCTTATAGGTAGTTTATTAGTCGGGCTAGAAGAAGGTAATGAACATCTAGAAAGTAATAAAAAAGTAGGGGTATTCGATCTTATGAAAGTATTGAAAGACCCAGATATTAACCGTGCTATCGGGTTTGGGCTTCATTTCTTAAAAGGTATGGGGAAAGGGTTAAAAGACGAATAAACTTCATGAAGTGAACCTTTCCGCCTAAATATTTGTACGAAATAGTTTGGGCGGAAGGCTCATTTTGGTAAAATATATAATAAAGTAAAATGAGGCTTTTGGGAGGTATAATTGTATGTCAAAAAAAGTACATGAATTTAATGATATGATACGAAAACTTCGAAAAGAACTTTTCGGAAAAGGACCAGAACGAATTCATACTGTTTTTGCAGAAAATATGGCTATAGCGACTCTTTATGGAAACTTAACACCTACTGAAAAATTTATTTCAAGTACGATGGACGGTGCGGAAATGGTCCATATGGCTAGAACGAAAATGATTCAAGAGGTGTATGCTGCGAATTCCCGTGAACATTTGGAGGAACTTGTTGGAGCAAAATTAGTGAATTTGTTTTCAGATATGAAAGTAGAAGAAGATATTGCAGTTTCGGTATTTGTTTTCGATAAAAATATAACGTGAGAGAAGGATACTGATCGTGAAACCGATACAGGTAGAAAGAGAAATCTTTCGTTATGAACAAGGGGCGTTTAAGCATATAGAGGACAGCATTGTAACAGAGTTTCCTGTCACCATTAAAATGAACGGACAGGAGTTTGTTACAATGGTTAGTACTCCAGAATATATAGAAGATATGGTAATAGGATTCTTAGCGTCTGAAGGAGTCATTCGAAAGTATGAAGATATTGATAGTGTATGGGTGCAGGAGAAAGAAGGATTTGTACATGTAACAACGACAAAAGTAAATCCGTATTATGAACAAATGCAAAATAAACGATATATTACGTCTTGTTGCGGTATGAGTAGGCAAGGGTTTGTTTTTGCCAATGATGCACTAAGTGCAAAAAAAATGCAGGGTGTCCATGTACAGGTTGCGGCAGAGGATTGTTTTCGGTTAATGAAAGAAATGCAGCAATCTGCGGATACGTTTCATCATACTGGTGGGGTTCATAATGCAGCTTTATGTGATGTGAATGGTATTATTTTAAGCCGAATGGATATTGGTAGGCATAATGCACTAGACAAAATTTACGGTTATTGTTTAAGAAACGATATTTCTATAAAAGATAAAATCATTGTTTTTAGTGGTCGTATTTCTTCGGAAATATTATTGAAAGTTGCAAAAATCGGTTGTGAAATTATACTATCAAAATCAGCTCCAACTGAGTTAGCTTTGCAACTAGCGGAATATTTAGGTATTACGACAATAGGATTTATTCGTAATCACTCCTTAAATGTGTATACCCATCCAGAACGTGTTTTAAATATAAAATAAAAGTGAGGCAATGAAGATGAAATCAGTTACATTAGACAAGTTGCAACGTCCGTTAAAGGATTTACGTATTTCAGTTACTGATCGCTGTAATTTTCGCTGTCGATATTGTATGCCAGAAGAAATATTTGGTCCTGATTACTCGTTTTTGTCTAATGATAAAATTTTATCTTTTGATGAAATTGAAAGGATAACACGTATTTTCGTTTCTTTAGGTGTGAGAAAATTACGGATTACAGGCGGAGAACCGTTACTTCGAAGAGGGCTTCCAAAGCTTATTGAGCGCCTTAATAAAATTGATGGTGTAGAAGATATCGGTTTAACAACCAATGGATCGTTACTTAAAAAGTTTGCTCCTGATTTATATAAGGCGGGTTTATCACGTGTGACAGTTAGTTTAGATTCCTTAGAAGAAGAGCGGTTTTTCTATTTAAATGGTAATAGGAGCAAAGTGCAAAGGGTTCTGGAAGGAATACAGGCTGCAGCTGAAGTTGGAATGAAAATTAAAATAAACATGGTCGTTCAAAAGGGAAAAAACGAACAGGACATTTTGCAGATGGCGCAATACTTTAAGGAAAATAAGCATATTCTTCGTTTTATTGAGTATATGGACGTTGGAAATTATAATGGTTGGGATTTAAAAGAAGTCATTTCTAAACAAGAAATAGTAGATACGATTCATCAAGTTATGCCGTTAGAACGGATAGAAGCAAATTATTCTGGTGAAGTGGCTACTAGGTATCGTTATATAGGAAGTGATGAGGAAATAGGTATTATTTCATCAGTAACAGATTCTTTTTGCTCATCATGTACGAGAGCTCGTATTTCTGCAGAAGGAAAATTATATACTTGCTTATTTGCTTCTAAAGGAAATGATTTAAGAGAATTGCTTCGTTCTGAACATACAGATGAGGACATTACAGATGTAGTACGCGATATATGGAATAATAGGGAAGATCGTTATTCAGATGAACGCTTAAATCATACAAATAAGAAAACAATACCTAAAATTGAAATGTCACATATCGGTGGTTAATATATATAGCTAGCTTCATAGTGAAAAAATGGAAAATTTACAAGAGTTGTGGATTTTCTATTTTATAGTAAAAGTGATGATTGATATCTCTGTAAAAGATGTGCAGAGAAATTAAGCAGCATTCAAAAACCTTTATTTTGAGGAGGTTTTTTGAAGCTGCTTTTTTATTTGGAGAAAATGGAGGAATGGGTAATGGCATTTCATAAGCCGGAACAAATTGCTGAGCTTGTCATTGAGGCCGGTGTTCAAAAAGTAAGACAGACATTGCCAGCGATGCTTATTCTCGGTTTTTTAGGAGGAGCGTTTATTGCGATAGGTTTTTTACTTAACATTCGAGTTTTAGGGAATTTACCTGAGCGCTGGGGAAGTCTAGTGAATGTTTTAGGAGGAGCAGTATTTCCTGTTGGACTCATGCTCGTAGTATTAGCAGGAGGAGAATTAATTACGGGAAATATGATGTCACTGTCTATGGCGCTTTATGCAAAGAAAATTACATTGATAAGTGTACTGAATAACTGGGTTTGGATTACTCTCATGAATTTTATTGGGGCAATTTTCGTTGCGTATTGCTTTGGACATCTTGGCGGATTAACAGAGGGAGAGTATTTAAATAAAACGGTAGCGATAGCGGAAGGGAAGTTACATGAATCATTTGGGAGAACTTTAATTTTAGCAATTGGTTGTAATTGGCTCGTCTGTCTTGCTCTTTGGCTCGCTTACGGGACGAGTGATTTTGTCGGAAAAATCATCGGAATTTGGATTCCAATTATGGCATTTGTAGTGATTGGATTTCAGCAAGTAGTAGCAAATATGTTTGTCATTTCCGCTGTTATTTTTGCTGGTCATCTAACGTGGATGGATTTGGCTAAAAATTTTGTTCCTGTTTTTATCGGAAATGTAATTGGAGGAGCTGGGTTTGTTGGTTTTGCTTACTTTGCTTGTTATCAGAAACAACATTCTAATATGAAATAGAGTTCTTGAGAGGAAGGGTATGTAATGGCTGATCGGTATTCACGACAACAGTTGTTCAAACCAATTGGGAGTAAAGGACAAGAAAAAATTCGAAATAAACATGTGTTAATTGTAGGGGCAGGCGCATTAGGAAGTGCAAGTGCCGAAAGTTTCGTACGTGCAGGTGTTGGCAAGTTGACGATTATTGATCGTGACTACGTTGAATGGAGTAATTTACAAAGGCAACAATTGTACTCTGAACAAAATGCGAGAGAGAAAATGCCGAAAGCAATTGCTGCAAAAAATCGGTTAGAACAAATTAATTCGGAAGTACAAATACATGCTTTCGTAATGGATGCAACTTCAGAAAATATGGAAGGTCTATTAAAAAATGTAGATGTAATCATTGATGCAACAGATAATTTTGATATTCGATTTGTAATAAATGATTTATCACAAAAACATAATATTCCTTGGGTATATGGTTCTTGCGTTGGATCGTATGGTATGAGTTATACAATTATTCCGCAAGAGACACCGTGTTTACATTGTATGCTGAAAAATATTCCTGTTACAGGTGTGACATGTGATACCGCTGGAATTATTAGCCCGACTGTTCAAATCGTCGCAGCATATCAAGTGGCAGAAGCACTCAAAATTTTAGTGAAAGATTTCTCAGCAATTAGAAAAACATTTTTCATGTTTGATATATGGAGTAATCAAAATCATTTTATAAAATTAGGGAAAATAAAAACAGACGCTTGTCTCTCATGCGGTTTGAATCGAACTTATCCTTATTTATCATACGAAAATCAAACGAAAGCAGCTGTTTTATGCGGAAGAAATACAGTTCAAATTAGAACAGTAGACAATAGGAAATACAATTTTGATGATATAGAAAAAGTATTACAAAAACTGGGGAAAGTAGATCGGAATCCGTATTTACTATCTTGCCAATTCGATGATTACCGCGTGGTTGTTTTTCGAGATGGTCGTGTTTTTATTCATGGTACAAATGATATTTCGAAAGCGAAACAACTATATTATCGCGTATTCGGTTAATAGAGAGGGTGTCAACAATGGAAAGAAGAGTGCCAATTACGGTTGAAGAAGCTGTTCGTAAAGTGATGGGATTTGCTGATAAAGGCTTAAAGGAGCTATTACCAATTGAATTAGCTTATGGACGTATATTAGCAGAGGATTTAGTAGCTGACCATGATGTACCGTCATTTAATCGTTCACCATATGACGGATTTGCTATTCGAGCAGAAGATACTAATTTAGCAAGTTATGAAACGCCAATTGTATTTGAAGTAGTGGGTGAAATTGGTGCAGGATCGCTATTCCATGAGAAAGTAGCTCCGTTTCAAGCAGTTCGAATTATGACGGGAGCACAAATTCCGAATGGGTGTGATGCGGTTGTTATGTTAGAGCTGACTCGTCAATATGAGAAGAATGGCAACAATTATATGGAAGTGAAGCGATCATTCAAAAAGGGCGACAATATTTCTTTTCAAGGTGAAGATGCTCGTAAAGGAACGGTTCTTGCAAAGAAAGGATCGTACATTAATCCAGGTATTTCAGCTCTTCTTGCTACATTCGGTTATAGTGAAGTACCAGTTGCGAGAAAGCCTGTAATTGGACTGTTAGCGACTGGGAGTGAATTACTGGATGTCAATGATTCATTACAGCCAGGGAAAATCCGAAACAGTAATACGTACATGATATTGGCTCAAATTCGAAGAGCGGGCGGAAGAGTAAAATATTTTGGGAAGTTTAGTGATGATTTTAATACGTGTTTTACAGCTGTGAAAGAAGCGCTTGGCCAAGTAGATATGTTAATTACAACGGGCGGTGTATCAGTAGGAGATTATGATTATTTACCAGCTATTTACGAAAAGTTAGGTGCATCTGTTCTTTTTAATAAAGTTGCAATGCGACCAGGAAGTGTTACGACTGTAGCACAATTAAATGGCAAGTTATTATTTGGTTTATCAGGAAATCCATCAGCTTGTTATGTAGGGTTTGAATTATTCGTAAGACCGTGTATTCGGACGTATATGTTTAGTGAAAAAGTACATTTAAAAAGAGAAAAAACGTTATTAGGAGAAGATTTTCTAAAACCGAATCCATTTACAAGATTTGTACGAGCAAAATTGCAATATGATGAGGGGAAATTAATCGCTTATCCATCAGGGTTTGATAAATCTAGCTCAGTTTCTTCATTGGCAGAATCCAACGCGTTTATCGTATTGCCGGGCGGGACAAGAGGATATAAAAAAGATATGTTTGTCGATGTTCTTTTATTAGAAGATAACGAAGGTAGTGAATGGCCTTGGACATTTCATAAAGTGAGAGGTGGTTTTAATGGAACAAGTGCTATTTGAGATTGTAGATAATCCGATTTTAGTTGAAGAAGTAACGAATAAAGTCGCAAGAAGAGAAGCAGGTGCGATTACAACATTTATTGGTACGGTGAGAGAATTAACAAAAGGAAAACGAACGCTACATTTAGAGTATGAAGCATATAAACCGATGGCAGTAAAACAACTTATGAGAATTGGAGAAGAAATTTGTGAAAGATGGCCGGATACAAAAGTAGCAATTACGCACCGTGTAGGGCGGCTAGAAATAATGGATATTGCGGTAGTCATTGCAGTGTCATCACCGCATCGTAAAGTAGCTTATGAAGCGAATGAGTACGCGATTGAACGTATAAAACGAATTGTTCCAATTTGGAAAAAAGAATTTTGGGAAGATGGAACGATGTGGATTGGAGATCAACTTGAAAATACACCATATCCAGAAGGAAAACCAAAGAAGGAAGAATGAGAAAATGATTATAATTTTATTGTTTGCAAATTTGCGTGAGGAAGTTGAATCGGATCGATTAGTGATTTCAGAAAAGCAAGAAATGACAGTGCAACAATTAAAAGAATGGCTCAAAGCCAGCTATTGTTTACAATCGTTGGAGAAAGTGATGGTCGCTGTTAACGAAGAGTTTGTAATGAATGAAGAGATGATAAAAGCTGGAGATATAGTCGCATTAATCCCGCCTGTTAGCGGTGGATGATAAGCTTTTTCACCAGATGAAGCGCCAAGAAAATGTTGTATATAAATTAGAATAAGAGAAGGGATGAGTTCTATGCTTACTCAAGAACAAATAATGAATGCATTAAAACATGTAGAGGATCCAGAGTTACACAAAAGTGTTGTAGAATTAAATATGGTTAGAAATATACAAATGAACGGAACAGAGGTTAAACTTGAAGTAGTACTAACAATCCAAGGTTGTCCGTTAAAAGCAAAAATTCAACAAGATATTGAAGAATCACTTCACGCAATTGGTGCCTCTAAAGTGGAGGTAACATTTGGTTCTATGACACAAGAAGAACGTACAGCTTTAACAGAGAAATTAAAGAAAAATACTAGAACAGAAACTGGTATGCCGAGCATGCTTCGCCCGGATTCAGGAGTACGTTTTATTACTGTAACGAGCGGAAAAGGCGGAGTTGGAAAGTCAACGGTGACAATTAATCTTGCAACTGCACTAGCGCGTATGGGCAAAAAAGTGGGGATATTAGATGCAGATATATATGGTTTTAGTATTCCAGCTATGATGGAAACGAATAAGAAACCAACGATGATTGATCAAACGGCAATTCCAGTCATTAGTCACGGTGTTAAAATCATGTCGATGGGATTTTTTACAGAAGGAAATAACCCAGTTATGTGGCGCGGACCGATGCTAAATAAATGGATTCAAAGTTTTCTTACGAATACGCACTGGGGAGAATTAGATTATTTATTACTTGATTTACCACCAGGTACAGGAGATGTTGCGATCGATGTTGCGGCGATGATTCCGCAAGCGAAAGAAATAATTGTTACAACTCCGCACAATGTAGCTTCATTCGTTGCTTCAAGAGTCGGTGTAATGGCAAAACATACGAAGCATGAGATTTTAGGTATTGTGGAAAATATGGCTTATTATGAAGAACAAGATGGATCGAAAAATTATCTCTTCGGAAAAGGCGGCGGCGAAATGCTTGCAGAACAATTGCAAACAGAAGTAATTGCCCAAATACCTTTTGCGAAACGTGAAGAAAATAATGGTTCATCTGTATATGATGAAGATTCTCTTGTTGGAGAAGTGTTTACATCGTTAGCTGAGGATATTATTTATAGAGGATAGAGGGGGAAGTTTAGTATGGCATGTAACATTGATCATTCTATTGAAGATGTGATGAATAAGCTTGAAAGTCAAAAGAATTTTTTATCAGAAGAGATTTTTAAAGGGTTAAAAAATTTTTTACAAGGTAATCATTCACAAGAAATATTAAATGATGTATTTCATCTTTTAAAAAAGTATGACTTAGTAAGTGAAGAAGAAAGAGAGACGAGAAATAATCAATTATTGTTGATTATAAAATAAGTATACTTTGGCTTTTGTTTTGTAACAGGAGGGGTAAATGGAATGGATATGAAAAAGATGATTGAAATGATAGAAGCAACAAAAGTGACTAAAGAAGAATTATCAATTTCTACTTTACATCAAGAGCTTGTGAAGTTATATAGTCAAAAAAATGTTGCTCATTATACCGAGTTATTAAAGTATATTTTATCATTATCCGTGCAGCTCAACCTACATCTTGTATTGAAATATTTTGGCGTGCGACCGGTTGTTGCGACAGATGAGCGTATGCAATTTCAAGAGATATTTAAATGCTTAGCTAAGAAAGATGAGAATGGGGAATGGTTTCTAAATTTTGTTTCTTTATATGTAGGGCTAATTGTAGTTCTTCGTTTTGATGAGAAAGTGATTGAGAGCAATTTTTTTGATGATATGGTAGTGGATGAATGTAATGAAATATAGGATTCTGCTCATAACATTTTTCTATATTAAATGCTTTAACTGCGATTTTAGTTGGTTATGTAAATATGAAGGTAACTAATTAAGAAAAAGGAATGAAACTAGTTGGATAAAAAGAGTTCTTCAGTTGTTTCCGTCGTTTTTTCGTGTTACCATTAAGCGAATTTTTCATAAGGAGAGAAAGCGATGAAATGGATTTATTTTCTTATTATTAACATTATAGCTTTTAGCCTTATGGGGCTTGATAAACGAAAAGCGAAGAAGAAACAGTGGAGAACGCCAGAAAGTACGTTGTTTTTATCAGCGGCAGCTGGGGGAGCAGTTGGAGCTTGGATTGGCATGTATATGTTTCATCATAAAACTCATAAAAAGAAATTTGTTTTCGGCATACCGTTACTTGTTGTAATAACGGTATGTTTATTATTCGTTGTATGAGAAATGTCGAAAGAAATGCAGATTGATTATTGGTAAAGTGAGCATGTGAGACCGTATAATGGAGAAAAAATGAGAAGAGGAGAAAAAGGAAGATGGGGAGTCAATCAGCAGAGCAAAAAAAAGGGATACTATATGCGGCTGGTGCTTATACGATGTGGGGAATACTACCAATCTATTGGAAATGGGTTGAGGAAGTTCCAGCAGATGAAATATTAGCACACCGCATCGTTTGGGCGTTTGTTTTTATGTTACTCGTATTAGGTGTTACGAAGAGGTTTCGCCAGTTTATTGGGGAATTTGTGAATCTTTTTAAACGACCTAAATTATTAATGTCATTAACAATAGCTTCAGTCTTGATTAGTGGAAACTGGTTTGTTTACATATGGGCCGTTAATCATAATCATGTTATTGAAGCGAGTCTTGGCTATTATATTAATCCGCTTATTAGTATTTTACTTGGTACAGTCGTTTTAAAGGAAAAGTTAAACTTCTGGCAATATGTTGCAGTTGGTTTAGCTGGAGTGGGGGTTATCATTTTAACAGTACGTTTCGGGGCTATCCCGTGGGTTTCTTTATCACTTGCCCTTTCATTTGGATTATACGGATTAACGAAAAAATTGTTAAACTATGATGCGACAATTGGACTTACGATGGAAACGATGTTAGTAACGCCGTTTGCGATTATTTATCTAGTAATGACAGGAGTACATGGTTTCGGCTCATTTGGCTCTATCTCAATGTTATCGACATTACTATTAATAGGAGCGGGTATTGTTACAGCTCTACCACTTTTTTATTTTGCAAAAGGAGCCCAACTTATTCCGCTTTATATGGTAGGTTTTTTACAATATATTGCACCAACAATTAGCTTAATTTTAGGTGTATTCGTATTTGGTGAACATTTCACATCTACTCATATGATTGCATTTTTCTGTATATGGGTTGCATTATTTGTATTCTCGGTAGCGAAGACTAAGTTTTTAGTGCAGAAACAACCGAAATTTATAAAAAATAAATCAGCAAAAGTATCATAATGCGTAGTATTTTCTACGCATTTTTCTTTATACTGATACTATATAGGATTTCCATTATAGCTAGTAAGGAGCTGAGAACATGGAAACAATTTTACATAATGATCCGCTTATGGCAGCTGTAATTTCATGGTTTTTAGCACAATTAACGAAAGTAGTCTTTAAATTAGTTAAAACAGGTGAATTTGATTTTGCAAAGTTTTTTGCTTCAGGTGGGATGCCAAGTTCTCATGCTTCAACAGTTACAGCGCTTGCTACAGGAGTTGGAGTAGTGGAAGGTGTGGAAAGCTCGATGTTTGCGGTTGCTACTATTTTTGCCATTATTGTTATGTATGATGCTTCAGGAGTAAGGCTTGCAGTAAGTAAACAAGCAAAAATATTGAATGACTTTTTTCACGGTAGAGAAACAGAATATAAGAAGTTAAATGAACTTGTTGGGCATACACCGTATGAGGTAGTAGTCGGTGCTTTATTAGGAATTATTGTCGGAGTAGGGTATTGTTTATGAGCAGAACATTTTATATGTTCTGCTTTTCTTTGTTTTTATACATATTCAGCTACCTTTTTGAATATCGTTATACGGATTTCGAAAGGGTGGGTGAGTAACTTGTTATTATATGAAAAAGTGCATGAAGAAATAGCGAGAAGAACAACTGCACTTCAAACAATGCAACGGCAAGATGGTACGTGGCGGTTTTGTTTTGAAGGAGCTCCATTAACAGATTGCCATATGATTTTTTTATTAAAATTATTAGGTAGAGATAAAGAGATAGAACCGTTTGTGAAAAGATTAGCATCACTTCAAACAAATGAAGGAACATGGAAATTGTATGAAGATGAGGTGGGAGGTAATTTATCAGCTACCATTCAATCTTATGCCGCCTTACTTGTATCGGAAAAATATACAAAAGAAGATGCGAATATGAAGCGAGCGGAAATGTTTATAAATGAGCGCGGTGGGGTAGCACGTGCTCATTTTATGACGAAGTTTTTATTAGCGATTCATGGAGAATATGAATATCCTTCTCTTTTTCATTTGCCAACACCAATTATGTTTCTGCAGAATGATTCCCCTCTCAGTATATTTGAATTGAGTAGCTCAGCACGTATTCATTTAATTCCAATGATGTTGTGTTTAAATAAAAGGTTTCGAGTAGGGAAAAAGTTATTGCCAAATTTAAATCACATTGCAGGCGGGGGCGGAGAATGGTTTCGAGAGGATCGGTCTCCAGTTTTTCAAACGTTAGTAAGTGACGTGAAGAAAATTATAACGTATCCACTTTCTTTGCATCATAAAGGATATGAGGAAGTAGAACGTTTTATGAAAGAGCGTATTGATGAAAATGGAACATTATATAGCTACGCAACTGCCTCGTTTTATATGATTTATGCTTTACTTGCATTAGGACATTCTATTCAATCACCAATTATTGAGAAGGCTATAATGGGAATTACATCTTATATATGGAAGATGGAGAGAGGGAGCCATTTGCAAAACTCTCCATCAACTATATGGGATACAGCTTTACTCAGTTATGCTTTGCAAGAAGCTCAAGTTCCGAAAGCAAGTAAAGTGATTCACAATGCATCAGCATATTTACTAAGAAAACAGCAAACGAAGAAAGTAGATTGGAGTGTACATGCACCGGATCTCTTCCCGGGTGGTTGGGGCTTTTCGGATGTGAATACGACGATTCCAGATATTGATGATACAACTGCTGTGTTAAGAGCATTGGCGCGAAGTAGAGGGAACGAAAATGTAGATAATGCTTGGAAGCGAGCGGTTAATTGGGTTAAAGGATTGCAAAATAATGATGGTGGTTGGGGGGCTTTTGAAAAAGGGGTAACGAGCCGTATATTAGCAAATTTACCAATCGAAAATGCAAGTGATATGATTACAGACCCTTCTACACCAGATATTACAGGAAGAGTGTTAGAATTTTTCGGAACGTATACGCAAAATGAATTGCCCGAGAAACAAAAACAAAGTGCGATAAATTGGTTAATGAATATACAAGAGGAAAATGGATCGTGGTATGGGAAATGGGGAATTTGTTATATATATGGTACGTGGGCAGTGTTGACTGGTTTACGGTCACTAGGAATACCATCTAGCGATCCATCATTGAAACGAGCAGCTTTATGGCTTGAACATATACAGCATGAAGATGGTGGCTGGGGAGAATCTTGCCAAAGTAGTGTAGAAAAAAGATTTGTTACTTTGCCATTTAGTACACCATCCCAAACAGCATGGGCGTTAGATGCCCTCATTTCTTACTATGATAAAGAAACGTCAGTTATTCGAAAAGGTATTTCATATTTGCTCTCCAACCCTTATATAAATGAAAAATATCCTACTGGAACAGGTTTACCAGGTGGGTTTTATATTCGTTATCATAGTTATGCTCATATATATCCGTTGCTTACTTTGGCTCATTATGCAAAAAAATATAGAAAATAAACCGAGAGATGTCTCTCGGTTTATTTTGTTGGGTAGTAGGTCCCTTTTGAAAAGAATAAGGTTGTGATGTACCTTATTTTTCGGTTGGTTGGCGCTTTTGACGTGCATCAGCGGCATTTGCACGTGCGTTTGCTTCTAAGTCATTGTGGTCAGCGAGTTCGCGAGAGAACTCAACATCAATGCCATCCGTTGCTTTGCTTTGTTTGAAATTCTTTTTATTCATTCGACACAATCTCCTTGCACTTTATCCCGCATAACGGGTAGTAAAACTCCAACCTTAAAACTCAGATGGAACAAAGAAGCTAGGTGGGAGATTAACTGCCCGTAAATGCCCGATTGGTGAGGGCTGATAATCAGTGGGGGATGAACAAACTTCCCACTAATTAAAGTTTCACTTTATGCGACGTTGCAAAGTTAGTTTGACACAAATAGACTTTTTTATACAAAGAGGAATTGAAAAGCAAAAAGCCGAAATATACAGTATAAGTAATAGAAATGGGGGATAGGAATGGAGTTTTTAAATGGGAAAACAGCTGTTGTAACAGGAGCTGCACAGGGAATTGGAAAAGAGATTGCAAGGGTTTATGCAAAACTAGGGGCGAAAGTATTAATTAGCGATGTAAATGAAGAGAATCTACAAAAAACGACACGTGAGTTATCAGATGAAGGATATGAAGTGTGCTCATATCGATGTGATGTGAGTAATCAAAATGAAGCGAAGTCGTTAATTGAATATGCGGTTCAAAAATTCGGTACATTACATATTTTGGTGAATAACGCCGGAATTACAAGAGATGCAATGTTACATAAAATGGAGAAGTCTGCTTGGGAACAAGTATTACAAGTGAACTTAACTGGTGTTTTTTATTGTATGCAACCAGCGCTTCTTTACATGAGACAACAAGGGTATGGACGCATTATTAATATATCTTCAATTAGTAGAGAAGGAAACATAGGTCAAGCAAATTATGCGGCTACAAAGGCAGGAGTTGTCGGTTTAACGAAAACAGCAGCGAAAGAAGTTGGAAGCTTCGGTATTACTTGTAATGCGATTTGTCCGGGTTTTATGGATACAGATATGACAAAAACGATACCAGATAAAGTGAAAGAAAAGATGGTTGGCGCTATTCCAGTTGGTAGAATTGGAACGCCAGAAGATATTGCGAACGCAGCAGCTTTTTTAGCATCAGAATACGCATCTTATATTACAGGTGAAGTATTAAATGTGAGCGGAGGACTGCAAGTTTAAAGGAATACATAATGAAAAGAACCTGACCGGATAGGTCAGGTTCTTTCTCATTAATTTAAGTTAAGCCAAACGCTCTTTACTTCTGTATAGTTATTTAATGCATAAGATCCCATTTCACGGCCAAGACCAGATTGTTTAAATCCTCCAAATGGAGATGCTGCATCAAACACGTTATAACAGTTTACCCACACTGTACCTGCACGTACTTTACTTGCAACATAGTGTGCTGTTTTAACATTTTCTGTCCACACACCAGCCGCTAAGCCGAATTGTGATTTATTTGCACGTTCAATTACTTCATCAATATCGTTAAATGGTATTGCAGAAATAACTGGACCGAAAATTTCTTCTTTTGCGATCGTCATTTCATCATTTACGTCAGCGAATACTGTAGGAGAAACGAAGTAGCCTTGATCGAATGGATTACTTCCTCCGCAAAGTACTTCAGCGCCTTCTTCAATCCCTTTTTCAATGTAGCCCATTACACGTTTTTGTTGTTCTTCAGAAACGAGAGGACCAATTGTTGTTTCAGGGTTAAGACCGACACCTTGATTTAGTTTTTTAGAATAGAGGACGAGATCAGCCATGACATTATCATACATTTTCTTCGGAACAAATAAGCGTGATCCAGCAGAGCATACTTGTCCTTGGTTAAACATAACACCAGAAAGTGCACCAGGAATCGCGCGAGATAAATCAGCATCCGGCAAGATGATATTTGGTGATTTACCGCCTAACTCAAGTGTAACGCGTTTTAATGATTCGGATGCTTGTCGCATAATTTGTTTACCGACAGGAGTAGAACCGGTAAATGCAATTTTATCAACGAGTGGATGATTAACGAGAGCTTGTCCAGCTGATTCACCGAATCCAGGTACGATATTAATAACACCTTTCGGGAATCCAGCTTCTTCAATTAATTCAGCTAAGTATAAAGCAGATAGTGGAGTTTGTTCTGCAGGTTTTAAAACGATTGTACATCCTGTAGCAAGCGCTGCTCCCATTTTCCACATTGCCATAAGAAGCGGGAAGTTCCAAGGAATAATTTGACCAACGACACCAACAGCTTCATGGCGTGTATAGTTAAAGTAATCACCGGAAACAGGAATTGTTTGACCAACGATTTTCGTAGCCCAGCCAGCGTAATAGCGCATATGCTCAATTGCAAGTGGGATGTCTGCTGCCATTGTTTCACGGATTGGCTTTCCGTTATCTAATGTTTCGAGCTGTGCAAGCTCTTCTTTATGTTCTTCCATTAAATCAGCTAACTTGTACATGAGACGGCTTCGCTCAGCAGTGCTCATACGAGACCAAGGACCTTCGTCAAAAGCCATACGAGCTGCGACTACAGCTTTATGAATATCTTCGCGACCAGCTTCAGAAACGACGGCAAGTGTTTCGCCAGTTGCTGGGTTAGGTGTTTTAAATGTTTTACCGGAAGCGCTTTCAATGAAAGATCCATTCACATATAACTTTTTTGTACCTTGAAGAAACTTCGCTACCTTTTCATGAAGATTTACAGCTAGTTGACTCATTGTATAACCCCCTTGAAAATATAATGTAAACGCAGTACGAGACGGCGCTTATTCCGAAATCAAGGATGTGGAAACTAGATGGAAAGCCTCTAATTAAAATCATAATTAATAAATACTGAAAATTCAAATTTCATTTGTGTTACAATTGTAAAAAATATGTAATGTAAGAGAAGCTTCTATATGATTATAAAAAATCCTGCTTGTTTTTGCTTTCTAGTAGGAAAAACTAGAAGAACAATGGTACAATAATACATCGTGAGAGGAGGGGGAAAAATGAAAGATTATCATGATGATCCACGCTTTCGAATAGCCCATAGAGAAGCGTTAATTGGTCTTGGACTTGCTATTATTAATTTTATAATTTGGTATGGATTTGCTTATGGGCTTGGTAGTAAAAATCCGAATGAATATACATATGTATTAGGTTTTCCCGCATGGTTTTTTTATAGCTGTATCGTTGGATTTATCGTTATGGTTATTTTACTTAGTTTAGTTGTTCGTTTTGTATTTCAAGATATTTCACTCGATGAGGAAGAAAAAAGTGAGGAATAATAGATGAATTGGTATGTAATCATTCCAATGATAATTTCGTTTATCGTTGTATTTTTAATTGGTGTATATGCTTCAAGACGCGTGCAAGCAACTGCTCATAATAAATTTTTGCAAGAATATTTTCTTGGTGGGCGTGAGCTAGGCGGTTTATTATTAGCGATGACAATGATTGCTACGTACGGTAGTGCAAGTAGCTTTATTGGTGGCCCTGGTATTGCTTACAATATGGGTCTTGGATGGGTACTGTTATCTGCGATTCAAGTTGTAACAGGGTATATCGTTTTAACGGTTATCGGTAAAAAGTTTGCAATTATCGCTAGGAAGATGGAAGCAATTACTCTTATCGATTATTTAAAAGGGAGATACAATAATAAAGCAGTTGTTATACTTTCTGCGTTATGTATTATTATCTTTTTATTTTCAGCGACAGTAGCCCAGTGGGTCGGTGGTGGACGATTAATCGAGTCACTAACGGGGCTATCGTATACAACAGCACTATTTTTATTTACTTTTTCTGTACTTGTGTACGTATTAATTGGTGGATTTCGTGCAGTTGCTCTATCAGATACATTATTAGGAATCATTATGTTAGTTGGAACAACAATCATTTTAATTGCTACTGTCATTGCTGGTGGTGGAATTGAAAAGATTATGCAGGAACTTGTTCAAATTAATCCAAAGTTAATTACACCATTCGGAGCAGATGGCAGTTTAACGAAATCATATGTTACATCATTTTGGATTTTAATTGGAATTGGCGTTGTTGGTTTGCCGCAAATTAGCGTGCGTGCCATGTCTTATAAAAATTCAAAAGCGATGCATCAAGCGTTAATAATTGGGACGATTGTTGTAGGTACAATTATGATCGGTATGCATTTAACGGGTGTATTTGCAAGAGTAGTACTTCCAGGTATAACGGTACCAGATAAAGTAATGCCGCTACTTGCGATGGAAGTGTTGCCACCTTGGTTAGCTGGAGTTTTCTTAGCTGCACCGATGGCAGCGATTATGTCTACAGTAAATTCTTTATTATTACTTGTAAGCTCGTCAATTATTAAAGATATATACGTAAATTACATAAATAAAGATGCAGCAGACAGTACGATAAAAAAAGGAAGTTTGTGGATTACTGGTATTGTAGGACTACTCGTTTATGCAGCGGCAATTAAACCACCAGATTTTTTAATATGGCTAAATTTATTTTCTTTCGGTGGATTAGAAGCTGCATTCATTTGGCCAATCGTATTAGGGTTATATTGGAGGAAAGGAAATGCTACAGGAGCGCTTGCGTCTATTTTAGTTGGGGTAGGCTCATATATGTGTATTCATCTTTTCTATCCAAATCCGTTCGGTATACATACAGTTGTCTTCCCGATTTGTTTTGCGTTTATCGCTTACATCATTGGAAGTATGAGTGCTGTAAAAAAAACAGTATAGGTTAGCTGAAGAACGTAGTCCTTATAAGACTGCGTTTTTTTGTGTGAATTTGTTCATTTTTTATTCTGTATATCCACGGTTATTCATAAATTAATAACAACTGAGGGGATGGAGTTGAGGTCGATGAAAAAAGTATTATTTTTAGGAGACCCAGGAATTGATGACTCTTTAGCAATTATGTATGGATTGTTGCATCCTGATATTGATATTGTTGGTGTAGTTACAGGATATGGAAATGTAACGCAAGAAAAGGCGACAAGTAATGCGGCATATTTATTACAGTTAGCAGGTAGGGAAGATATACCTGTTATTAATGGTGCGAAAATCCCTTTATCTGGAGATATTACAACGTATTATCCAGAAATTCATGGGGCGGAAGGCTTAGGACCAATTCGACCACCGAAAAATCTTTCTCCAAATATAAAGCCTTTTTGTGAGTTTTTTGACATTCTTGAAAAATATAAAGGGGAATTAATAATAGTCGATGCTGGTAGATCAACAACATTAGCGACAGCATTTATTTTAGAAAAGCCAATGATGAAGTATGTAAAAGAATATTATATAATGGGGGGTGCTTTCTTAATGCCAGGCAATGTTACACCAGTCGCAGAGGCGAATTTTCATGGTGATCCGATTGCGTCGCAATTAGTCATGCAAAATGCCAAGAATGTGACACTGGTGCCGCTCAATGTTACATCTGAAGCTATTATTACGCCGGAAATGGTAAAGTATATTACGAAACATTCTAAAACAAGTTTTAATAAATTAATTGAACCGATTTTTACGTATTATTATAAAGCTTATAGAAAATTAAATCCGAAAATAAAAGGAAGTCCAGTACATGACGTCGTTACAATGATGGTTGCCGCAAATCCTTCAATATTGGATTATGTGTATCGCCGTGTCGATGTAGATACAGTGGGAATAGCAAAAGGAGAAAGTATTGCAGATTTCCGTCCTCAACCTGATGCAAAAGCATTAAAAAATTGGGTGCGAATTGGTTGGTCATTACATTATAAAAAATTCCTTGAGGATTTTGTGAAAATCATGACGTAGACATAATAGGAGTATACAAGTTAAAATAATGGAGATGGTTATTTAAATAACCATCTCCATTATTTTGTTTTTTAAAGATAGAGAGAAGAGTTACACAATAGGAGAGGAATTTTACTTGAAAAAAACTATAGTATGCGCAGTGGTTGTGGGTATTTTCGTTTTGCTAATATCGGGTAACTTTTTAGTGAAAAAAGTGTGGAGTTCAAATAATGATGATGCACAGTATATTGCATCTTTTATTGAAGAACATAAAGATGAAAAAAATAGTGCGCTTCTAGTAAAGAGAAATGATAAAGTTGTCTATTCTGTAAACCCAAATGTTGTATTGCCAGTTGCTAGTACGATGAAATTAATTGTGGCGCTTGAATATACGAAACAAGTTACTGAAGGGAAAATTGATTCGTCTAGTTTCGTATCGATTAATGATGTGAATCGCTATTATGTACCGAATACAGATGGTGGTGCACAAGATAGATGGCAAAGGTATTTGGAGAAGACGGGCAAGATAACTGAAGGAGCGGTTTCTTTAGAAGAAGTGGCAAAAGGAATGGTTAAGTTTAGTTCGAATGCAAATGCTGAATACTTAATGGAATTGTTAGGATTAGATAACATCAATCGAAATTTACAAAGTTTATCACTTCCTGCACATCAACCACTATTTCCAATCGTTTCATCTTTGTATATTCCGGGATATTTGCATAAAGAATTACATGTTCCAAAATATAAAATAGAGAAAAAGTTAAAAGAAATGTCTCAAGAGCAATATCGTGAATATGCGATGGTTATTCATGAACGCTTAAAGAAGAAGGGACCATTATTACAGAAGGAAATTCCGCTTTATTTAGAGGAACGTTACGACAAAATTTGGTCAGATAGATTACCAGCAGCTTCTGCAAATGATTATATGGTATTACTTCAAAAGGCAAACCATAAAGGTGGCTTGACAGAGGCTGAAGAAAAAGTGTGGGCAAATATCGTTGAAACAGACATGAGTGCCAAAAAATACCGTAAAACATTCAGACATGCTGGGCAAAAGAATGGTTACACACCTTGGACGGTTACAAAAGCAGTTTACGCTATGGATAAACGTGGAAACTGTACGGAGATTGTGTTTTTGGCGAATAATTTAAATGAAGACGATAGTGCAGAAATACGGAAACATTTAGCAAACTTACATTTCCAAGTGTTGCAAAGTGATAAGTATGATGCGACTTTTATTAAATAAACTCGGTGCAGAGAGCACCGAGTTTATTTTTATGTACAAGCACTTTTTTTCTATCTCTGGGTATGATGGGTAGTAATACTTAGGTGAGAGGGGAAAAGGTGATGAAACAGAGTAAAGAAGAGTTTATAAAGAGTGAAGGCGCTGATTTCCCTGGAAAAACATATGTGGATTGTGTATTACAACATGTATTTAATTTTCAACGAAATTACTTATTGAAAGATATGTTTCAAGTGCATAAAGCACATATTGCGATGCTGACGGAAGAAAATTTAATGAAAAAGGAAGAAGCTAAAGTTATATTACACGCATTAAAAAAGGTAGAGGGAATTCCAGAAGAGCAATTGCTCTATACAGAGCAGCATGAAGATCTCTTTTTTTTAGTCGAACATTTAATTTCTCAAGAAGCGAAATGCGATTTTGTAAGTAATATGCATATTGGTAGAAGTAGAAATGATATGGGTGTAACGATGTATCGCATGAGTTTAAGGCGATATGTATTACGATTAATGGAACATCATTTGTTATTGCAAGAAAGTGTACTACAACTTGCTGCTGATTATAAGGAAACAATCATGCCAGCTTATACACATACACAACCGGCACAGCCAACAACATTTGGTCATTATACGTTAGCAATTTATGATACGATGCAAAGAGATTTAGAACGAATGAAAAAAACGTACCAGCTTTTAAATCAGTCTCCAATGGGGGCGGCTGCACTCTCTACAACAGGTTTCCCGATTAAACGAGAACGAGTTGCTCATCTACTTGGATTTGCAAATGTAATTGAGAACTCATATGATGCTGTTGCTGGAGCGGATTATTTATTAGAAGTTAGCTCGCTACTTATGGTAATGATGACGAATACGAGTAGATGGATTCATGACTTTTTGTTGTTAGCAACGAAAGAATATGACGGTATTACTGTTGCAAAGCCATATGTACAAATCAGTAGTATTATGCCGCAAAAACGAAATCCGGTTTCAATTGAGCACGCTCGTGCAATTACGAGTAGTGCTTTAGGAGAAGCATTTACAGTATTTCAAATGATTCATAATACACCATTTGGTGATATTGTCGATACGGAAGATGACTTGCAGCCATATTTATATAAAGGGATTGAAAAGGCAATTCGTGTTTTTTGTATGATGAATGCAGTGATCCGAACGATGAAAGTAGAAGAAGAAACGTTAAAAAGTCGTTCATATAAACATGCAATAACGATAACGGATTTCGCCGATGTTTTAACAAAAAACTATGAAATTCCATTTCGGCACGCTCATCATGCAGCAAGTGCTATTGCAAATATGTCATTGGAACAGAAAAAAGAACTACATGAATTACACTTCAAAGAGGTAAATATGTACTTGCAAGAACATTTTAAAATAAATTTATTAGAAAAAGAGTGGAAAGAAATTATATCGCCAGAAGCTTTTATTCAAAAAAGAAATGTATACGGTGGACCGAGTAAAAAAGAAATGAATCGTATGATTCAAAATCGAAAAGAGTCATTTCGAAAAGAAGAAGATGTATTTGAAAAGGAAAAACAGAGGATTTTACAAACTGAAAATGATTTGAATATATTAGTTTCTAATATTATAGAATTGTAAAAGAAGGATTTAATGAATTAATCGCCAATATTTAATTAAAATATAAATAGAGAGAAGAGATTGTCGATGATTCAATTACATGTATATGAAGAGATTCTTCATTTTAAAGAAGATGTTACACTATTTCTAGAAAAGAATGAGCAGGAAAACAATCTCATATTAGGTGTATTACAAATGGTCCAAGAACCGATATTTATGGGGATAGCGAAACAAGGAGAAGAAATTGCGGTTGTATTTCTACAAACAGAAGAGAAGAAACAAATCATTGTTGCAACTTCTGAAATTTCGGGAGTAGCTATTGAGGAACTTGCAAAAGAGTTAACGAAAGTATACCCGGATATTCCTGGATTGATCGGTAATAAGAAAATTGTACAGAAATTAGCGGAAGAGATTGCGGTATTAGAAAATAAGAAAACGAATATTACAATGGAACAAGGTGTGTATGAGCTCAACAGAGTAAAGAAGAAGTGTAATGCGGATGGACTTTTCCGGGCGGTAAATAATGATGAATTACCGTTAATAGAACAGTGGATATATCAATTTTGTGAAGACGTAAAGCTTCCTAATACGAAAGAAGAAGCAAAACAAACTGCGTATACATTAATAACTACAAATCGACTGTTTGGTTTGGAAGTGGATGGGAAACTCGTTTCTGTAGCTGCAAAAACGAGACCAACTAAAAATAATATAACAGTCAATTTCGTATATACGCCGAAAGAAGCAAGGAAAAAAGGGTATGCATCTCATTGTGTAGCAGCACTTAGTCAACGTATGTTAGATGAAGGCTACCAGACGACTACGTTATATACTGATTTAGCGAATCCGACATCTAATAAAATTTATCAAGAAATTGGTTATGAACAAATTGCGGAATCTGTGATCATATTTTTAGAGAAGTAAAACAAAAAGGCGTGCTATTTTAGCACGCCTTTTTGTTATTCATCAATTCTAATAACCTCGCCTTGAGGGAATTCCTCAGTTTCTAGTAAGTTACGAATAGCTTTCGCAACATATTCAGGTGATAATAGCTTTCCTTCTTCTTTTAATGCAATGAAGCGGTCTAAATTTGTGAAGTCTTCTTTATTTGTTTCACGAATTTGTGCTTGCATATTTGTATCAACAACACCGGGGGCAAAAGCGACGATTTTTACTGGATACTCTTTTTCCACTTCTTCAGTTGCTACGCATTGTGTAAACATATTTACACCAGCTTTCGTCGTACAATAAGCGCCCCATCCGAAATAAGGATTTTTTCCTGCACCAGATGAAATATTTATAACGCGTTTATCTACTTTCCATTCTTTCGTATGTTTCATAAACGTAGATGTAAGAATCATAGGTGCAAGTAAATTAATGTGAACGTTCGTAATGAATTGTTCACTTTCTGCTTTTTCAATCGGCTTCATAGGTGCAACTGTACCTGCATTATTAATTAAATGAATAGAGGATACATTGTCTTCTTTAATGGATGAAATGATTTCTTTAAAGTTAGTTTCTAAGTTATGTACATCTTGAAGATCTAAGGAATGAAAAATGCAATTGCTGTTATATTGCTCTGCAAGTTTAGTAAGTTCTCTATTTTCTCTTCTAGAAATAGAGATGACAGTTGTACTTTCTTCTAACAATTGAGTGGCAATAGCCTCACCTAAACCTTGTGAAGTTCCTGTTATGATAACGTAGCGCATAGTTTTATAAACTCCTCTCGTATGTGCGGAATTTTGTTGGACAACGTACATTGCATAGTTTGTCTACATTTTATAGTATAGAGCACTTTTTACTATAAATGAAATGAGATGATTGTGTGCCTTTTATAAACCGTTTTACAACAACAGTACCTGGTGCCGTCACGTTCACTGGGAACACGTTAGGGCTTAGCCCTACATCACCTGCGCCAGGTAATATTTTTGGTACACTTGCTGTATTTACTACGGTAAATACAGCGCTGCAAGTACCAGGGTTCCCAGCAGGAACGACGGATGAATGGCAATTGAATTCTTCAAGTGCAATTTTAAATCTTCCGGCGGGGAGTAGTGTGCTATATGCAGAGTTAGTTTGGGCTGGTACTTTTCGGACTGATACGGAAGATGTTTTACCATTTTTAAATGATGATATTACATTTACAACACCATCAGGGACGTTTGCTGTTACGCCAGATCCCGCTACCGCGCAGCAAGGTTCAGTAGGAAATCAGTTTTATTATGCTCGCTCTGCTAATGTAACGAATCTTGTTAGTGCAGGTGGGGCAGGCACATATACAACAGGTGCTGTGCCCGCTGCAAGAACTTCAGCTGATCCAACAATCAGTCGTTCAGCTGGCTGGACGCTTGAGGTTGTATATCAAAATGCAAGTTTACCTCTTCGGAATTTGTCAGTTTATGCAGGCCAAGAAATTATTGATGCTTCATCCCCGCCTGTTGATGCTACTATTTCAGGATTTGCTACGCCGGCAACAGGAGCTGTTACAGGAAGAGTGCTCGTAACTGCTCAAGAAGGCGATTCTAACATTGTTGGAGATCAACTTCGCTTTGGACCGAATGCAAATGCTACAGTTGCATTATTCGGACCGAGAAACCCTGCGAATAATTTCTTCCAGTCTCAAATTTGTAATGACATTGGAGAGTTAGATACAACCGGGACATTTGGAGATTTGAATCAGCCGTTAGGGATAGCTTTAGCTGTCCGAAGACAAGGGTGGGATATTACGAATGTAAATGCCTCTGCATCATTAGTAAATAATCAAACGTCAGCAACGGTTCGATTTGTTACAAATGGAGATGGATACGCTGCAGCTGGTTTTGGTGTTCAAATTGATGCAACAGGTCCAATTATTAATCCTGTTAAATCAGTTAATAGAACAATCGCAGGGGTAGGGGATACCCTCACTTATACGATTACGGTCCCAAATACAGGAACAGGAAGTGCAGAAAACGTTGTATTACGTGATAGTATTCCGAACGGAACGACGTTTGTTGCAGGTAGTGTTACGGTAGGGGGAGTAACACAGCCGAATGCAAACCCTGCTAATGGAATTAATTTAGGTACAATCCCAAATAACACGCAAAGAATTGTTACATTTCAAGTTCGAATAACATCATTCCCGAATCCCAATCCTATTTTAAATCGTGCAATGGTGTCATATCAATTTCGTCCTTTCGTTGGTAGTCCTCCTATTACAAGTACGTCTTCTTCAAACACAGTACAAACGACAGTGAATCAAGCAACTATAAGTATGCAGAAATCTGTAGATTTACAGACGGCAACGCTTAATGATGTATTAACGTACACAGTTAATGTCACAAATAATGGAAATGTCACTGCGAGCAATGTTATTTTTGTTGATAGTATCCCTGCTGGAACAACATTTGTCGCAAATAGCGTTACGGTAAATGGAGTAGCACGTCCAGGAGCGAATCCAGCAAGTAGTATTAATCTAGGAAGTATTAATGCTTCGCAAACGACTGTAGTGCGCTTTCAAGTTCGAGTAACATCGAACCCTCTTGTCAATCCAATTCCAAACCGTGCAAGTGCAACATTTACTTTTACCCCAGTGCCTGGTCAACAACCAGTTTCAGGGCAAGCGACAAGTAATACTGTAGTTACGACAATTAATATAGCTGATATAACAACGAGAAAAACAGTGGATAAAGCTTTTGCAACGGTTAACGACGTTCTTACGTACACGGTAACAATTCAAAATACAGGAAATGTACTTGCAACGAACGTTATTTTTCAAGACCCAATCCCAATTGGAACGACTTTTATCGCAAATAGTGTGACTGTGGACGGGGTTTCACAACCTGGGGCAAATCCAGCGAGTGGGTTTACGGTAGCTAATATATCTCCTGGCGGAAGTAGGACTGTTACATTTCAAGTACGAGTAACATCTACGCCGTCAGGAGGTACGATTCCGAATCGCGGAAATGTGTCTGCTAATTTTGTCGTTATTCCAAATCAGCCACCGATAACAATTAATAGACTAACGAATACAGTTGTGACACAAGTTAATACAGGTGGTTTGAATGTAATAAAAGAAGTGAATACAATGCAAGCAGCAGTAGGGGATACTTTAACATACACAATTGCCGTCCAAAATACAGGGAACGTTCCGTTAACAAATGTATTTTTCCAAGACCCTATTTCTTCTGCTGTTTCATTTGTTGCAAATTCTGTAACAATTAATGGAGTACAGCAAAGTGGACTAAATCCGAATACAGGATTTTCTCTTCCGAATATTCCTGCGGCTCAAACAGTTGTAGTCACATTTGACGTGTTAATTGTACAGGATCCAGAAAATGAAGATATTTTAAATCAAGCGAATGTAACAGCAAGCTTTCAAGTGAATCCGAGTGAACCACCAGTGACAATTAATGTTCCGAGTAATGTTGTGAATACGACAGTACAATCAGGAAACTTTGAAGTTGTGAAATCAGTGAATACAGATGTTGCGACGGTAGGAGATGTTTTAGTATATACAATCGAAGTTATAAATGCAGGTAGTGTACCAGCTACAAATGTATTTTTTCAAGATTCAATTCCACAAGGGACATTATTTATTGAAAATAGTGTATTGGTTAATGGTGTTTTACAAGAGGGGGCAGATCCAGGACTTGGATTCCCATTAAATGATTTACCTACTGGCGCCAGTGTTATTGTTACGTTTGAAGTATTAATTGATGAAATTCCCCAAGGAAATAATGTCGTAAATAATGCGAATGTAACTGGAGATTTCCTTGTAAATCCAACAGAGCCACCGATTACTGTAACAGTACCAAGTAATACTGTTATGACGGTCGTGAATTCTTCAGGGTTAAATGTAAGGAAAAGTGTAAGTGCTACTGAAGCCGGTGTAGGAGATACGTTAACGTATACAGTCCGTATACAAAATAGTGGAACGGTGGCAGCGACAAATGTATCATTCCTTGATCCGATTCCAGTTGGAACCACTTTTGTAGCGAATAGTGTAACAATAAACGGGACACCTCAACCAGGTTTAAACCCGACAACTGGATTTCCACTTGCTAATATTCCAGTAGGAGGTATGGTGACGGTCACTTTTCAAGTGACAATCACGAGTATACCACCAAATAGAGTTCTTCCGAATAATGCGAATGTCACTGCTGATTTCCAAGTAAGTCCTCTCCAGCCACCAATTACAATTGTAACGATTAGTAATATTGTTGTGACGCGAGTGAATGTAGGATCACTTAATGTAATGAAGAGTGTAAATACACCACAAGCCGGTGTAGGAGATACGTTAACGTATACGATTCTTATTCAAAATACAGGAACTGTTCCTGCAACGAATATTGTTTTTCAAGATCCAATTCCGTCTGGTACTGCCTTTGTATCAAATAGTGTGACGATAAATGGAGTCGTTCAGCAAGGTGCGGATCCTATGGTAGGTTTCCCAGTACCAAATATTCCGGTCGGGCAAACATCTACGATTACGTTTCAAGTTACAGTGACGAGTATTCCGAGCGGTGGAAATATAAGAAACCAATCGAACGTTACTGCAAGTTTTCTTATAAATCCAGCAAACCCTCCAATAACGACTGTTACAAATAGTAATTTTGTAGTGACGCAAGTAAACACAGCACAGTTAAATATACAAAAATCTTCATCTGTACAACAAGCAGCACTTGGAGAAACTTACACGTATTCTGTTGTCATTCGAAATAACGGTACAGTAACAGCAACGAATGTCTCTTTCCTTGATCCAATTGCTTTAGAAACACCATTTGTAGCAAATAGTGTAACGATAAATGGAACGCCTCAACCTGGATTTGATCCAAATATTGGTTTCCCGCTTCCTAATATTGCAGCTGGAACATCATTGACAGTAACGCTCCAAGTTACGGTAGTTGCACCGTCTACACGTGGAGCAGTATTAAATACAGCATCTGCTACAGCTACTTTCTTATTGAATCCTTTACAACCACCTGTAACAACAACGAATTCAAGTAATACAACGGTAGTTACAATACCGTTACCTCCTCCTGGTGAAGTAACAGCAACAAAAACAGTTGATGTTGCAACTGGGGCTGTCGGGGATGTATTAACGTATACAGTGCTAATAACGAATGTAGGAATTATCCCTGTTACAGATGTACTCTTCCAAGATGTCATTCCAGAAGGGACGACGTTTGTTGACAATAGTGTAACGATAGGTGGAGTGCAGCAACCAGGATTAAATCCAGAAATAGGATTTACAGTTACTCCATTATTAATCGCTGGTGGAAGTATTGAGGTCACATTCCAAGTGACGATTACAGAAATTCCAGATAATGAAGTCATATTAAATGATGCAGATGTTACATTTACTTCACAACCAAATCCGCAGGAACCACCGATTACGGAAACGATATTAACAAATTTAGTCGTTACGACAATTAATATAGCGTTTATTTTTCCATTGAAACTAGTAGATAAAGAAGTAGCGACGGTAGGAGAAATATTAACGTATGATGTATTGATTTTTAATTTCGGAACAGTGCCAGCGACGAATGTTCAATTTATCGATACTACTTCCGCGGGTGTAGCATTTGTACCAGGAAGTGTGAGCATAAACGGGGTACCAGCACCAGGATTAAATCCTTTCATTGGTTTTACAGTTCCAGATATACCTGTCGATGATTTTGTACTTGTCACATATCAGGAAGTGGTTACAAGCATACCAGAAGGTGGAACGATTGTTAATTTTGTAGACGTTACAGCTACATTTGCTGTAAGTGAAACAGAACCGCCTATTACGGAAACAACGACAAGTAATACGACATTAACAGAAATCAATGAATCTGGTTTGAATGTTTTAAAATCAGTAAGTCAGCCGGTTGTTGCAGTAGGCGATACAATCACATATACAACAGTAGTTCAAAATACGGGAACAGTGATAGCGACGAATGTTCAATATAGTGATGTATTACCATCCTCTATAACATTCGTACCAAATAGTGTAACGATAAACGGTGTGTTACAGCCTGGATTAGACCCTAACACTGGCTTCTCACTTCCCGATATAACTCCAGGTGAAAGTGTAGAAGTCACATTCCAAGTAACAGTTGTTAGCGTTCCGTCAAACGGAACAATTGCCAATACGGCAAATGTTACTGGAAGCTTTATTTTAGTACCAGGAGAACCACCAGTTATAGTAAATCAGCCAAGTAATACAACACTCACAACTGTAAATAGAGGACGCTTTAATGTTATTAAACAAGTAAATAGAGCCGCTACTCTAGTTGGAGATGTATTGACGTATACAGTGCAAATAACGAATACAGGAACAGTAACAGCTAACAATGTTCAGTTTATTGATACGATTTCAACAGGTGCGTCATTTTTACCAAATAGTGTAACAATAAATGGAGCCCCGCAACCAAACTTAAATCCGATTACTGGATTTGGAGTTGGAGATATTCCAGTTGGTGAAACAGTTATAGTGACGTTTCAAGCGACAGTTACAAACATACCGTCATCAGGAACAATTACGAACGTTGCAAATATAACAGGAAGCTTTACTTTAGTGTCAGGAGAGCCACCGGTTATAGTAACAGAGCCGAGTAATACGACGATAACTAGAGTGAATAGAGGACGATTCAGCGTTATAAAATCTGTAAATAAAGAAGCGACACGATTAGGAGATACGTTAACGTATAGTGTGCAAGTTACAAATACGGGAACGGTAACAGCGACGAACGTTCAGTTTAGCGATGTTCCATCACCTAGTTTAGAATTCGTTCTTGGAAGTGTACAAATAAATGGGATTCCGCAAGTAGGTTTAGATCCATTTATAGGCTTTGCATTGCCTAATCTTGCAGTAGGGGATAGTGTATTAATTACATTTGAAGTAAATATAATCGCAGTTCCGCCTTCTAGTAGCATTATGAATACAGCAAGAGTAACGGGTGATTTCGAATTGATTCCAGGAGAACCTCCGTCTACAATTACAAATTCAAGTAATACGACAGTCACACCAGTAAATAGAGGCAGTTTAGATATGCAAAAAGAAGTAGATCATTCAATTGTTGGAGTAGGAGAAACAGTAAAGTATACGGTTCGAATATTAAATACTGGTACTGCTGATGCGATGAATATTCAATTTATCGATGTCCTATCTCCGGAAGCTGTTTTTGTACCAAATAGTGTAACTGTAAATGGAGTAGCTCGTCCGGGAGTGAATCCGCAGGTTGGATTTACGATTGTAGACATTCCAGTCGGTGAGACGGCGATTGTAACATATGAAGCTACGATTACGAGCTTTCCAGATGGTGGTACAGTAGTGAACGTTGCTGGGGCGTTAGCAGAATATATTTTAGTACCAGGGGAGCCGCCAGTTACAGTGATGGATACGAGTAATACAGTTATAGTGACGGTAAATACTGCAATCTTATTTGTTGCAAAAGGAGCAAACTTTGAAGTAGCAATGATAGGGGATGTTGTCACTTACGGAATCGCTGTTATAAATGATAGTACAGTTCCTGTGACCAACATTGTGTTAACAGATATCATTGATCCGAATACGCTATTTATAAATGGCACGGTAACGGTAAATGATGTACCTCTTCCATTTGCTAATCCGAATACCGGTATTCCGTTAGGTGATTTTCAGCCAAATGACGCAGCAATTATTAATTTCCAAGTTGTAATAACAGGAGGACAAATAAATAATTTAGTTACAAATACTGCTATAGCAAATGGGCTCGCAACTGTAAATCCGAATGAGCCGCCAGTAGTAGTTGAAGGTGATAGCAATACAGTTGTTATCCCGTTTATTCCTCAAAATGTCTCAACGACAGTCGTAAAAACGGCAAATTTACAGGCAGCAACAATTGGCGATGTTATTACGTTTACGACAGTTATTACAAATACGGGGGATACAGCAATACAAAATATTCGTTTTCAAGATATGTTAGATAGTAGTGTTCAATTTGTCCTTGGAACTGTAACGATTGATAATACGCCAGTGCCAAATGTAAACCCAGTATCAGGTTTTATTATAGGAAATTTAAATCCAGGTGAAGCACGGACAGTTTCGTTCCAAGTAGTAGTGCAGAGCGCGCCAAATGGTTCAGGAAATTATATAAATCAAGCGAGTATTCGTTTCGAACATCAAGTAGGCACAGTATTGCCACCTGTTACACAAATGGTAGAAAGTAACATAGTTGTCATTCCATTTGTTCCAACGATAGAACAAATTTGTGAAACGAATCTTAATTGCTTAAGGAAAATTCCTTTTCAATGTTCTCCGTGTAATCATTTGCAAATAAATAAAAAATAAATACAGAAAGAGCATCCGGAAAAAAGGATGCTCTTTCTGTATTTATCATGTAGATTCTTTTTCGGGTGAGGTGAAAAATTCGTCGATTTTGTCGGAGAGTAGTAATGGAATGGCTCCTTTTATAACAGAAATGTCCCAGTCCCACCATGCGAGATTCTCTAGTTTGTCAATCGTTTCTTGTGGGAAACGATATCGAACAAATTTTGCAGGATTACCAGCCACAATTGCATATGGAGGGACGTCTTTTGTAACAACACTTTTTGCACCAATAATGGCACCGTTACCAATTGTAACACCAGATAAAATGCAGGATTGATAACCAATCCATACATCATTGCCGACTACGATATCACCTTTTGAAGAAGGGTGACCAGTAATATGTGCTCCTTCATCAAAAAGTGCATTAAATGGATAAGTTGTTATCCAGTCTGCGCGATGTTCACCGCCAAGTATGAAAACGACTTCTTCTGCTAATGAACAAAACTTACCTATTTTTAATTTTGTTTCATCGTTCCAAGAAAAAATGGTTGGCCCTACTTTACTATAAGTATAATCACCAATATCATATTTATTATATTCAGGTTTTTGATTTAAATATAACATGCTTCTTCAGCCTCCTTTCTCAATTAAGTGATACGTATGGAATATTATATGCAAGATGTAGTAATGTGAACTGTATTAATAGGTGAAATGAACAAAAGGAAGTGGGATGTATGCGATACGAAATGGGTCTATATAATAAACCGTTTCAGTCAATTCAATCAGGAAAAAAAGTATATGAAGTACGCCTATACGATGAAAAACGTCAACTAATAAACAAAGGCGATGAAATCGTATTTACGAATCTTACGACAAAAGAAATGATGACGGTAAAAGTAACGGAAATAAAGCGATACGAGAGCTTTAAAGCCATGTATGAACAAATCGATAAAAAATTATTGGATTGTGAAAATGATAGTTTAGAGGAAATGTTAGAAAGTACATACAAAATATATACGAAAGAACAAGAAAAAGAGTGGGGAACAGTTGCGATTTGTATTGAGGTAATAAAATGATAAGAAATCGCGGGGCGGCTATCATTGTACAGGAAGGAAAAATCGCTCTTATAAAACGTATTCGAGAAGAGGAAACATATTATGTTTTTCCGGGCGGAGGGATTGAGGAAGGTGAAACGCCTGAAGAAGCAATGAAAAGAGAGGTATACGAAGAATTAGGGGTACATATAAAAGTGGAGCACCTCATTGCAAAGGTAAAATATAAAGGAAATGAATATTATTATGCTGCCTATATTACAGGCGGAGTGTTCGGAAGCGGAACAGCTGAGGAATTTCAGTGGGAAGGTAGAGGAAGTTATATTCCGTTATGGCTACCGATAAACGAGTTGGAAAAAGTGAATATAAAACCTTATGAAGTGGTCGAAAATATATTTAGTCATTATAAAATATAACGTCTGACAACATACAAAAAAAACCATTGACATAGGCTTCTGATTTAAGTATTGTATTCGAGTATGTTTATAATCAGGAGGTTTATATGAGCAATCAAACTACTACACATCATGTGAAAATGACAACAGCGGATCCATCTGGAATTGGTCTATTTGGATTAGCGATGGTAACACTTGTAGCATCATCTCAAAAGTTAGGCTTAACAGATGGCGTTTCACTTGTATTACCATGGGCAATCTTTTTAGGAGGATTCGCACAAATCTTTGCTTGCATTCACGATGCAAAGCATAACAATACATTCGGTACAACAGCATTCGGTGCGTACGGTCTATTTTGGCTAGGTGTTGGAATGACTTGGTTAATTCAACTTGGAGTATTTGGCGAAAAATTAGCACAAGCTGCAGATTCAAAACAGCTTGGTGTAGCCTTTATCGGATATTTGATTTTCACAATCTTTATGACAATTGGTGCAATGGAAACACATAAAGTATTATTTATGATCTTCGTCCTTATTGATTTCTTATTTATCGGTCTTTCATTAAGTACTTTAGGTGTTATGCCGCATGCAATGCATAATTTAGCAGCATATTCTGAACTTCTTATTTCATTATTATCTTTCTATGGTTCAGCAGCAGCAGTGTTAAACACACACTTTGGAAAAGTTGTTTTACCAGTTGGAAAGCCGTTTGGTATTTTTAAAAAGTAATAAAAAAGCACAGATGATTGTATAGTCATCTGTGCTTTTTTATTTATTCCGCTCTTTGTGGGCTGTCTGAAAAAGCTTGATTGGTGAGGACTCATTAAACTTTCACTTTATTTGAAATAAGTAATGTGAAATGTAAATAAAAGTAGAAAAAAATAATTGAAATTGATTCTCATTATTAATATAATGAGAATGAGAATCATTTATTGTTAGAGGGGGATGCCAAAGTGGCAAAGATTTTAATAGCTTATGCAAGTATGTCAGGAAATACAGAGAGTATTGCTGATTTAATTAAAGTTAGTTTAGATGCTTTTGATCATGAAGTAGTATTGCAAGAAATGGAAGGCATGGATGCTGAAGAATTATTAGCTTATGATGGAATCATTTTAGGATCTTATACGTGGGGCGATGGTGAATTACCATTTGAAGCGGAAGATTTTCATGATGACTTAGAAAATATAGATTTAGCTGGGAAAAAGGTAGCGGTATTCGGATCGGGTGATACGGCGTATGAACTGTTTTGTGAAGCGGTAACGATATTTGAAGAACGTCTTGTGGAACGCGGTGCAGAGCTTGTACAAGAAGGGCTGAAAATTGAATTAGCTCCAGAAGATGAAGAGGATGTTGAAAAATGCAGTAATTTTGCAATTGCATTTGCTGAGAAGTTCTAAGAATGGGAGTGTCAACGTGGAGACAATGTTAAGTGCAACTGCTATTACAAAGTTAAGAGATGGAAAACTGTTGTTAGCTACTACATATAATGGCTTATTTGTTGAACAAGACGGAGAATGGAAACGAATTTTAAATGGTTTTCAAAAACGAATTAGGGATTTACATAGCGAAGATAATGTAGTTTATGGTGTAGGTGACGAAGGGATTTTTATTCGTAGTATGAATGGTGGAGAGAATTGGACAATTCAGCGTTTTCCAACAAAAGCAACGAGTTGGAATGTATGTAGCAATGTACAAGGAACTGTTGTTGCTCATGGAGAAAAAATGCTGTATCTTTCTAATAATTTCGGTTCGACATGGGAAACTATTCATCCGTTTCTTGAGTATGGCAGTGCGGCACCGTCTATTCGATCGTTATTTTTATATAAACATTACTTATTTATTGGTACGAAAATTCATGCTAAATATGGTGGTGTTTGGCTCTTTGATTTGAAGACACGTAAATTAAAGAGGATTAAAATTGCGATGAATCAAATGATCTCTGCGTTGACTTTACACAATTCTTATTTAGTAGCGGCAAGTGGATCGTGCAAGGGAGTTAGCGGGAATATTTCTTATTGTAAAATAGATGAAAGTATTGCAAGTGAAAAAATATATTGGCACACATGTCAAAGTGAGCAGAAAGCAAGTAGTTATTTAGACTTAAGTGTAGATCAACATATTTTATATACAACTTCAACGCAAAATAAGGCGGGTATTAGTAGTGTGTGCCGTGTGCTTCTTGAAGAAGGTATTGTTACAGTATGTGATTCGGTTAAAGGGCACGGATGGCGCATTGTTAATCAAAAAGATGGCTATGTAGTAGCCGGATCAGGTGAATTAAAAGCAATGCAGTGGGAACAAAAAATAATTTAAGAAAAAAACTTTACTTTTATTATATTGATATGATATAGTATATTTAAACCATTTTACTTTTAATAATATAGAGATTTAAATGAGCTGTAACTTCCGAGGAGGATAGCAATGTTAAATCTCCTCAGGGGTTGCAGTTTTTTAATATCTGGCTTATTATTGTAAGGTGGTTGAAAATGAATATGTACATATAGGTACATTGTAGGAGGATTTTTTTCATGCAAAACGGTAAAGTAAAATGGTTTAACTCAGAAAAAGGTTTCGGTTTCATCGAAGTTGAAGGCGGAGAAGACGTATTCGTTCATTTCTCAGCTATCCAAGGCGAAGGCTTCAAAACTTTAGAAGAAGGTCAAGAAGTTACTTTCGAAGTAGAACAAGGTAACCGTGGACCTCAAGCTACTAACGTAAACAAGAAGTAATTTTTGAAAAAAGAAGGGCTCGCCCTTCTTTTTTTTTGCATTTTTATAGATGTCCTCCTACTTACATATCATAACGAGACTGAATTTTCATTTATTTATTCGGAGTATTTTTGTATAAAGTACATGAATAAATAAATACTGAAAATAAAGTGTTTGTGTGAAAAGGAATTTAGAAAGAGGTAAATAAATTGAAAAACGCTACACATTTTATTGTGTTTGATATTGAGAGGAATTTCAGACCGTATAAATCAGAAGATCCGTCAGAAATAGTTGATATCGGAGCTGTAAAAATAGAAATAGGTACAATGAAGATAATTGAAGAATTTTCGGAGTTAGTAAAACCAAGTGCACGATTAACTCGTCATACAACAAAATTAACCGGTATTACGAAAAAAGATTTAATGGGTGTAGAAAAATTCCCTCAAATTATAGAGAAATTTATTCAGTTCATCGGCGAAGGTTCTATATTTGTTTCATGGGGAAAAGAAGATTATCGCTTTCTATCTCATGATTGTACATTATATGGTGTTGAATGCCCAAGTATAGAAAAAGAAAATAGAATTGATTTGCAAAAATTTGTTTTCCAAGCATATGAGGAATTGTTTGAACATACGCCAAGTTTACAATTTGCGGTAGAACAGCTCGCTTTAACGTGGGAAGGAAAACAGCACCGTGCTTTAGCAGATGCTGAAAATACAGCAAATATACTTCTTAAAGTGTATAGCGAGAGAGATATTAATAAGCGATACAAAAGACATGGTGAACTTGAACTTGTAAAAAACGGAAAACTAACAGAAAAAGCGAAAAAAAAGATGCGAAAATGGGTGTTTAAAGAACTAAAGAAAAATACAGAACGCCCTTTTGAATGGAGTACATTTGAAAGTGGTGACACGTGGGAAAGTATAACGGAAAGATATTATATAAGTGAAAATACAGTAGAACTCCTGAAAAAACATTTTCGTACAGCAGTGAGAAAAGCGGAACGGCAGATTAGGTATTTGGCTGAGGTGGAGGAGAATACAGAGGTTAAATGAATTGCTCCTCCATCTCTAACTACATACATGTAATAACAGCGTATTGATATTAAATAGGCATCAACTTGTTGTTGTGATTGTGCATTATAATTGCTTTGGGAGTGTTAAGACGTAATAAGAGTTTTAAACTGTATTAATAAAATAAAAATATATATAAAGAAAAGAGTGTAGTTTAATGGAAACAATCTTTAACATTTAAACTGTTTTAGTTTTTTGGATAATATTTACTACACAATTAGCATTAACTACACTTTCTTTCATAGTAAAGAAGAATTGGAAAAAACTTAATATCTCTTTAAGTTGTGGTGTATTAAAGTTTAAAATAGAAGAGTAAGATTGAGTTTTGTATAAGGGAGGTATGATAGTGGTAGACTTGGATATTAAAGATGTCACAGTAAAGATGGAATTAAACGGTGTCTTTTGGAATGAGGATCGGATTGCTGAAATGAAGGTGACTACAAAAGAAGAGCATTCTGTTATTCTTCGTCTAGTAGTTGATTTAGAAAGTAAAACTATTAGGGCGACGAGTGCGGAAATAGTGAATGGATTCTGCCCTCTGTGCAAACAGAAAAAGGACGAATGTAGTGAACTTAATGACTTGCAAAACAAAATGGAAATTTTAGAAGAAGCCTACGATTGGGTGAGAGAACATCCGGAATATCGTTTTCAATTATCTTTTTACGAGTATAATAAATTTGAGGTAGTAAAGTGAAATTTGTATTTTAACAACTTATAGAAGGACTTGGTCAACTAGAAATATTGAAGTAGATATTTCTAATAGAAATAAGCTTGTATAACAAGGAAGGGATATATTTGATTCTGCAACAAATGTCATCTTGCATCAAAAAAATTTGAAAATAAGCATGTTTTATTATAAAGCAGAAAAATCGATTCTTAGTAGAATCGATTTTTAATATAAATAAAAGAGCGCTTATTAAAAGCGCCCAGTAACAACAGTTATATGGAAGTATTTATCCCGTAAAAGCCCGATTGGTGAGGGCTAATAATTAGTGGGGATGAACAAAACCCCACTGATTAAAGTTTCACTTTATTCAATACCGCTCGGATCAAACGAATACTGCTGCTTATTCTCAATCCGCTCAATCACATCTTGCAGCTCATCCGGCTTCAGAAACTCAATAGGAGAGAAGCCTTTTTCAAATGTAAGTGTGTCTGCTTCAATCATAAGTACGTATCGATCATTTACCTTCGCAATATGTATTTGATCCCCGAAATCCGCAAGCAACGCCTTCACAGAGATATGATCGGCTTTTAGTTTTAATTCCACTTCAGGAGCATGCTCGACGATTTGAGCGGTTGCTTCCATTACTTCTTCGGTTGAAAATTGTTCCATAATTTCGCGTTTCGGACTGGCAGCCCATACTTCCATCGCTTGGTCGAATTGTTCGCGTTCTTCCGTACCTTCTTCAAATACATCTTCAATTTGGTCGTATACCATGTCCATTACTTGTGTTTTCATAATTTCAGGCATAGAGCGTTCATATTCGACGAATTTTAAGAAGTCTTCAAAGTAGCGGGCATGTGATGCTTGATGTATTTTTAGTTCGCCTACTTCAGCCATCCCTTCTTCAGGCATGTACGGATATTGGACAGATTTCATATTCTTTGTTGTGATGGCCATTTCAACGTTACGAATCAGTGTTGATTCATCAGAAATAGAAGCAACCTTTGGTTCGAAGTCGCATTTCATTACGAATACAAATGGATCATCAAAGTATTTGCGTAGTTTTGCCTGAGCAATTAAAAATACACCACCACGTACAGCGCTTGTGTCAAGATATGTATAAACGAGAGGTTCGCTCATATCTTTAAAGTTTTCTTTTGTTTCTGCAAAGCGAATACGATTAAAAAGGTTGTAATGAGGGTTTGAATCAAGTTCGTGCCCTTCTTCTACAATAAAGCGACCAATTTTTGTTGGGGCTTGTTCTGTTTTTGCATGACGTTCTACTTTTCGCTTCGATATTTTTAATAACTCACCATTCAAAAATTCTTTTAAGGAACTATCTTCATATTCTTCAGCGTCTAAAGTTTGAAAATGTTTGTAGCGTTTATCAACTGCTTCACCTTTTCCTTCTACTTGTACAACATAAAAGGAAAGATAATTTATTTCAAAATCCATATTTATCACCTTGTTTCATTTCATTAACTCTTATCAGTATAGAGATGGAAAAAACTTTCGTCAATTTATATAAGGAAGGGGGAGCCCCTTCCTTATATAATTTTTATTTTTTCAATTAAAATCCGTCTTCTAATGCTGCGAATGGAATGTTTAGTCTGTTTTCTACTGTGCGTAAACGTTGGTTTAAGCGGTTGAGTCTACGTGTATGGCGCTCAACTGTATTTTCTAGTTGACGTACTCTTTGTTCAAGCTCATTTACGCGTCTTTCTAATTGACGATTTCCAGTGCCAGGAAAAGAGATTGGAAGTTGGAATTGTCTATTTTGGTCGTATGGATTCGTGTGCTCTGCTTGATCTATATAAGATTGATATTGTGTTTGTAAGTCATACTGTGGTTGTTGGTACGCATATTGATTATATGGATCATATGGATTGTAGGGATACATAATAACATCCTCCATTTCTTTAAAATAGGTTGAATACACCATAATGTATGTGCAAAAGCGGAGCGGTGGCACGGCAAATACCTATTTATGTTGACGGGATTTCTCTTTATCCCGCTATTTGCTGGGCAATAAGACCCCCACTGATTACAGTTTCACTTTATAAAAAATAGCTTGAGGGTTTTTGATTTGTATTTCTTTTGTATGATGGTATATACTGGATAAAAGGGAGAGTTTACATAAAAGTTACAATTCTATCAAACTCAAACTTTTATGTAAATATGTATAGACATTTATAAAAGAAAAGAGTAATTTATATAGAGTGAAAAATAACTTGTAACATTTTATAAACATATTGTAAAATGATTGTAACAAAACATACATAAAAATGAAATAAATACATAATAGTGATGTTGGGGAAAGGGAGAGAGTATATTGTTCCGTAAAGTAAAGGGTATATTAGTTGGGGTGTTATGTGTAGCTATAATGAGTGGCTGTGGTGCAAAAGTAAGTGATGTTGCATTTGTAAGTGATATTGGTGGGCACACTGTAGAGGCTAAAGCAGAAGTACAGGATACTATTAGTTTAGTTGATGGTCGAACTGGTACTGAAGTGAAAAAATTAGATTTATCTAGTTTAGGCTATTTTGAAGATGAAGCGAAATTTAAAAAGTCTGTCACAAAGGTTGTTGGTGAGGTTGGAAAAAGCGTCGACAAAAAAATGGTTCCTTCACGTATAGCACCTGATGGAAGTTGGCAAGAAGGAAAACCTTCTTATGAATTAATGGAAAAAGAATTAGTAGATAAATTGTTAAACGTTGGTATGTGGGATGCTACGTATCAGTTGCCGATCGTGGAGAAAAAACCAGTCGCAACATTAAGTGATGCGCAAGGAAATGGTACGGTAATTGGTAGATATGAAACGAACTTAGGTGGTTCAACAGGTGGCCGTATTGAGAATATTCGTTTGTCAGCAGCGAGCATAAACGGAGTTGTGTTAGCAAAAGGAGACCGTTTCTCTTTTAATTCATTAATCGGTGATACAACACCAGATAAAGGATATCAATTAGGGAAAGAAATAGTTGATGGTAAATTAGTAGATGGATATGGCGGTGGTGTTTGTCAAACATCTTCAACTTTATACAATGCAGCAGATCAAGCTGGCCTGAAAATGGTGGAGAGAACTACACATTCTAAAACGGTAGGTTATGTTCCACAAGGAAGAGATGCTACAATTGCATATCCATATTTAGATTTAGTATTTGAAAATACGAATGATGCACCTGTGAAGCTTTATATGGGCATTCAGGGTGGAAAGCTAGTTGCTGAAGTACATAAAATGAGATAAGAGTTATAAAGCCACCTTTTCTGAAATTTAGAAAAGGTGGCTTTTTTATTATGAAAATAAAAATGTATGTAAATTCTGACTTTTCTTATTTACATAGGATGATTTTAGTTGTATCCTTCATAGTAACGGTTATATGTAATGGAAAAATATAGGGATAAGGAGATGGAGTTATTCATGGTACAAATTCATCCGAAAACACGTATTGGTCATGTTGAATTTAAAGTGAAAGACTTAGAGCGTCAAATTGCTTTTTATGAGAATGTTGTAGGATTAGAGGTAATTAAGCAAGAGGGGAATAAAGCATATTTATCTGGAAAAGGTGGAAAGAACGCGTTACTTGTTCTTGAAAAGTTAGAGGACGGGGTACTGCAAGAACCGCGTACGACTGGTATATATCATGTAGCCTTTTTAGTTCCGACTCGTGAAGCTTTTGCTTCTGCGCTATTTGGGGTTCTTCGTAATAAGAATGTAATTGACAGCCCGGATGAGCAAGAAGGGCGTTATACATATTCAAATGAAATTTTACCAATTTCAAGGTTTAATAGTGCAAGTGATCATACATATAGCGAAGCTTTTTATTTGCAAGATTTAGAGGGGAATGGTATTGAAATTTATGCAGACCGTCCGCGTGATCAATGGGGAGAAGGGTCAGGAGGAAGTACACCACTTGATTTAAAAGAATTGGCAACACTCGTTGATTATGAGTTTGATGGTTTGCCTGCTAATACTGTCGTTGGGCACGTACATTTACGAATAGCTGATGTAGAGAAATCACATGAATTTTATGTGGAAACAGTAGGTTTTGAAGTACAACAGCGTGAAGAGGGTTGCTTATTTATTTCAGCAGGGGGATATCATCACCATATTGGTGCAAATACGTGGAACGGAGTAAACAATCCACACCCACCAGTATATGCAACTGGACTAAAGGTATATGCTATTGTACTACCGCATAAAGAAGCGTTAGACGATGTGAAAGAAAGATTAATAGAAAAACAACATGAAATAAATGAAACTACAAATGGGTTTGTGGTGGTAGATCCAAGTGGTATTACAGTGCAGTTTGAAATAGAAGCAGTGTAAAATAAGCGAGAAAGTGTATAATCACTTTCTCGCTTATTTGTGATCATTCATAGCTCAATCCAATATCTTCTTACTATATTCCCATCTTCCTCAGTGAAATCATCATCACGAAGCCCGCCGTTATGTAAAATCGTTTTTTCAGAAGCGGTGTTCACTGCGTCGCAAACGACAAGTACTTTCGTGATGTCTAATTCCTTCGTTTTTTCTAATGATAATGCTAGTAATTTCGTAGCATAACCTTTTCTTCTTTCAGAAGGGCGAATACCATAACCGATATGACCGCCAGCGTTAAATAAATGTTTGGTTAAACTATGACGTATATTAACAGCTCCCACAATTTTATTTTCATCTGTAACAAGCCAATATGTAGAGTCTGGTACCCAATTTTTAGGGATATTTATTCCGTTATGCGCATCGAGAAGTTCTTGAACCATAGCTGGGAAGTTGGCAGGATTTTTTGAGATAACCCACGGAATCATTGTTTCACCGCTATCTTTCCATTCGTTATAGAAATCTAAGTATTCTTCTTGTAAATCAGTAGTAGGTGTGAGTAATGAGACGTTCATTGTTAGTAAGCTCCTTTATTTATATAGTTTTTATAAAAAATTACGATACAAAATGAAAGCGTTTTCTATAATTTCTCAACCTAATTTTATGTAATCCATCTTTGTTTTTTTAAAAAATTAGTGGAGGTTTAAAATTAGAAGTTATTTATTTTATGTTAATATTTTAAATATTAACATAAAATAGTCGGAGTATTAAGTGTATTTTAGTGGTATTCCTTCATGTTGATAAATGGATATTTGTGATAATTTTTGTTTTATCTATCTATAATGAATGAAAGGGGGAAGTGCCCGTGAGTGTAGATTTTGATTTTATTATACGAATCGGTGTTGCTGGCTTGTTAGGAGCAATGATTGGTATTGAAAGAGAAATTCGATCGAAAGAAGCTGGATTAAAGACTCATTTCCTCGTAGCGGTAGGAAGTGCGTTAATAATGGTTGTTTCGAAATATGCCTTTTCAGATATTGTGTTTGAAGAGCATATGTCTCTAGACCCAAGTCGTATTGCAGCACAAGTCGTTAGTGGAGTTGGTTTTTTAGGTGCAGGCACAATTATTATTCAAAAGCAGGCGGTGAAAGGATTAACGACCGCGGCTGGTTTATGGGCTACTGCCGGCATAGGATTAGCAATTGGAGCGGGAATGTATGTAGTAGGCATTGGAGCGACGATTCTCGTTTTAATTGGTTTAGAAATTGTAAGTCGTATTTTTAAGGTGCAATGTTTATTTCCACAAAATATAGCAGTGCAAATGTTTGTAAATAAACATGAAGCGGTACAACAAATATTAGAAACACTACAAGTGAAAGGCATCCCAATACTTTCATATGAGGTGGAAGCTTCACAGCAAGGTACAGAAACTGTTTATAAGGTAGGGATGCAACTGAAAAATATATCGTCAGAAGAAAAGAATGAGTTTATTCAGCATATACAAACATTACCGGAAGTTACATTTATAAAGTTAAAATCATAGTGTTGAAAACGGGGATAGATGTAGCAGGAATTTTGCTATTATCTATCTTTTTTTGATATAAAATGCACGGAAAGTCAAGCGTTAATTTTATATGGAATGGATACATGTGTGAACGTTACCTTATTTTTCTCAATACAGGACAAAAAGTAAAAATAGTAAAATAATGGAGCGGGACACTAAAAATGTAAGGTAGGGGAGAGCATGAAAGGCTATTCAAAGAAAATGTTAGTAGGGGTAAGTTTTGCTAGTTTAATGTTAGGGAGTTTTCAAGGGGTAAGTTTGGCAGAAGATACTAAGGGAGAGCAAGTTTCTTATCGAAATGTGCTCAAAATGGAGCCAGTCGGTGTACAACTACCAGTACAAGAATTAGCTCATTCATCGAAAGTGCTCGAAAGCAAGTCTTTTGAGAAAAGGTTACAATTTGCCGATTTATCACAAAGACCACCTGAGGTGAAAAAAGAAAGTAAGCAATTAGCTGTAGCGAAAACTTATACAATTGCTGAATTAAATCAATTAAGCAATCAGCAGTTAGTAGATTTACTTGTAACAATTGATTGGGAGCAAATTACGGGGCTATTTCAGTTTAATACAGACAGTCTAGCATTCTATCAAAATGATAGTAGGATGCAGGCGATTATTGATAAATTGAAGCAGCAAGGACAAGCCTATACGAAGGATGATTCAAAAGGGATTGAGACATTAGTAGAGGTATTACGTTCAGGATTTTATTTAGGATTTTATAATTCAGAACTTAGTAAATTAAATGAACGGAGTTATCATGATAAATGCTTACCTGCATTAAAAGCGATGGCTAACAATTCAAATTTCAAGCTGGGTACATTAGAGCAAAATAGAGTGGTATCATCATACGGAAAGTTAATAGGAAACGCTTCAAGTGATGTGGAAACGATAACATCGGCTGCAAAGATTTTTAAACAATATAATGATAATTTTTCTACATTAGTAGATAATCTTTCAGCTGGAAATGCTATTTACGATATTATGCAAGGTGTTGATTACGACATTCAATCGTATTTGTACGATACGAGGAAAGCACCGAAAGATACAGTATGGTATCAGAAAATAGATAGTTATATTAATGAATTAAGTCGTTTTGCATTAATGGGAACGATTACAGCAAAAAACGGTTGGCTTATTAATAATGGCATTTATTATACAGGTAGACTCGGTATGTTCCATAGTACAGGAACGAAAGGGTTACAAGTTGTAACAGATGCGATGAAAATGTATCCGTATTTAGGGGAGCAATATTTCGTAGCTGCTGAGCAAATTGCAACGAATTATGGCGGAAAAGATGCAAATGGTAAAGTGGTGAATTTAGATCAAATAAGAGAAGATGGAAAGAAAAAATATTTGCCAAAAACGTATACGTTTGATGATGGGGCAATTGTTTTAAAAGCTGGAGATAAAGTGACAGAAGAAAAAGTAAAACGTTTATATTGGGCGGCAAAAGAAGTAAAGGCACAATTCCATCGTACGGTTGAAAGTGATCAACCTTTAGAAAAAGGAAATCCTGATGATGTATTAACGATGGTTATTTATAATAGCCCAGCAGAATATCAATTTAATCGTCAATTGTACGGTTATGAAACGAATAACGGTGGTCTTTATATAGAAGGAACAGGTACGTTCTTTACTTATGAGCGTACGCCAGAAGAAAGTATTTATAGTTTAGAAGAATTATTCAGACACGAGTTCACGCATTATTTACAAGGTAGATATGAAGTACCAGGGTTATGGGGACAAGGGAAAATATATGAAAATGAAAGATTATCTTGGTTTGAAGAAGGAAATGCTGAATTTTTTGCAGGGGCAACGAGAACGGATAATGTTGTACCGAGAAAGAGTATTATAGGAGGATTATCTTCAAATCCAGCAGAGCGTTATACGGCAGAGCGAACGTTAAATGCAAAGTATGGAACGTGGGATTTCTATAATTATTCCTTTGCTTTACAATCGTATATGTACAATAAGAGATATGATATGTTCGATAAAATACATGATCTTATTAGGAAAAATGATGTAACAGCATATGATGCATATCGCTCTACATTAAGTAAAGATGCGAATTTAAATAAAGAATATCAAGACTATATGCAAATGCTAGTTGATAATCGTGAGAAATATAATGTGCCATTAGTATCAGACGATTATTTAGCGAATCATGCATCGAAGCCAGTTTCAGATATTGCAGCAGAAATAACAGCGGAAGCAAAATTGAAAAATGTATCAGTGAAGAAAAATAAATCACAGTTCTTTAATACATTCACACTACAAGGAACATATACAGGAACTGCAGCAAAAGGAGAATATGAAGATTGGAAAACAATTACACAAAACGTTAATGATACGTTAAAACGTTTAAGTGCAAAGGAATGGACAGGCTATAAAACAGTAACAGCATACTTCGTAAATTATCGCGTGAATGCATCAGGACAATTTGAATATGATGTTGTGTTCCATGGTATTAATACGGAAGAAGGGGCAGAGAATAAAGCACCAGCTGCAGTTATAAATGGTCCGTATAGTGGAAATGTAAATGAAGCAATTTCATTTAAAAGCGACGGTTCAAAAGATGAAGACGGGAAAATTACTTTGTATAGATGGGAGTTTGGTGATGGAGCAGTAAGTAATGAGCAAAATCCAACTCACGTATATACAAAAGAAGGAACGTATACGACGAAATTAACGGTAACAGACGATAAAGGAGCAACTAATACTGCTACAGCGACTGTAACTGTTCAAAAGAAAGAAGATAACAGTGTAGAAAAAGAACCGAATAACTCATTCCAAACAGCAAACAAACTGCAGTTAAATCAAGTTTTACGTGCTAGTTTAGGAAATGGCGATACAAGTGACTTCTTTGAAATTAATATGGAGAATGCTAAAAACCTTCAAATTAACGTAACGAATGAAAATAATATCGGAATGAACTGGGTACTTTATTCTGAAGCAGATTTAAATAATTATGTTACGTATGCTCAGCAACAAGGGAATAAACTAGTAGGTAGTTACTATACGTATCCAGGGAAGTATTATTTACATGTGTATCAGTATGGCGGGGGGACAGGGAATTATACGGTGGAAGTGAAGTAGTAAAAGGGGAGTTATCTTGTTCAATGAATGGAAAAAGGTCTGTACTTTAATGAAAAAACAACTGCAGGCAATGTCTCTAATGATAATAAAAAATTAAGTGTCGCGAGATGTTATATTTATATTAAACCAATCTAATCAGTAAATAAGATAAAATCGATGAACTAGTATTTCATCACGATGTAAGAAAAGTTATAAATATTAAGTGTTTTTAATTGAATTAAACTAAAGGATCAGAGTGTATCTGTAACAATAGATAGGCTCTGATCCTTATTATATTTAATTAACGCATATGAATTTAAGATAATTAATAAGTAAGCTAGCTAGCGGGATTCTTAAAATTCATTTATGTAATTAACTAAACAGAAAATTGTTATCACATTAGCAAGGGATACTAATAGAAAAGCGTGTCCCTTTACCTAATTCACTCTCTATTTCTATATCTCCGTTTAATTCTCTAATAATACTATAAGCAATCATAGTACCAAGCCCAGTTCCTTTTTCTGTTGTTGAATAGAATGGCAAAGCAATTCGTTTTATTTGTTGAGATGACATCCCAATTCCTGAATCAATAATATCAATTATGATATTTCCTTTTACTTTTTGTATATTTATTTGTAATAATCCACCATTTTTCATAGCCTCAATTCCGTTTTGGATGATGTTGTTTAGACAGAGTTTGAATTTTTCGGGGTCCCCATTTATATAAAAGGAATCTGTACTATTTTGTTTGATTTCAACTTTGTATGATAGAGCGAGTGGTGAAATAGTATCTTTCACCTGATTTAAAATGTGATTAATATCTATTTTTTCTTTTAGGGTATTCTGTGGTTTGGTTAAAGATAAATAGTTATTAATAGTAGATTGTATTTGCTGCATTTCAATTAACATGATTTCTAAGTATTGATCCTGAGATAGCTTAGAGGCATGTTTTTCATTTAATAATTGAGTGAATCCATGTACCGTGGTTAGTGGATTGTGGATTTCGTGTGCAATTGACGCTGCTAGTTCGCTAGCTATATAAAATTTTTCAGCCCGTTGCAGTTTTTCTTTCATTTTATATTTCTCAATCATTTCCTCTATAAAATAAACTGATAATAATACTGTGAAAATATTAATGACTATATAATTTAATAAAAATTCTATGAGAGTAGAGTCTATTTTACCTCCTGTATTTATTTGAGTTACAATACCGCAAATAGAAAGGGAAGCTGTACATACTAAAATAAGAAGTAAGCTTAATAATATCTTTTTTTCTTTAAAATACATAGGTAATAAGTAACGAAAGAGCATTGTTATAACAGAAATGATAGTAAAGATAATAAATGATGGAAGAACGCCATTTCCGCCTAAGTAAAACCGGTAAGAAAGATATAAAATTCCTATAAAAACAATGTTTTTTGTATTTCCATATAGAAAAACTAATATTATAGGAATAAAACGTAAATCATAAATAAATCCCACATGTAAATGAAAAGGAAAAGTCATACAAAAAATAATAGCAATGGAGGAAAGGATAGAAAATAACATATTATTACATGTTATTTTTTCTTTAAACTCTAGCCAAAATACGTGATAGCTAAGGATACAAATTATTATAATAAAGGTATTTAATAAAAGAGTAGAAATTCCCATAGTTTTGCATCTCCGATAGTTTGTAAGTAGAATTATGTATGAGTTGGACATAGATGTTTAGTATTAGTAGACTTTTTATCTAAAAAAGGAAGGGTACTTGAAAAGTGCTGTTATATTACTCGTATTAAAATTGATAAGGAAAATAGAAAAAAATAATAGATAAAAAATCTATTTAAATTTATGTACATATGAAATCATAAACTAACTTTTGTATAGGTGAAATTTGGATTGAGTTACTGATAAAATAAGTCTTTTTAAGTATGAATATTCTGTGAAAAAGATATGCGTGGTGACTCCTGTTTTGTAGCCTTCGTTATATTAACATGGAATATATCAAATTACAAAGTGAAATTTTAGAAAAATTTTATTAGTACATTTTATCTGAAATAGAAATGCTATTTATTTGAGTATTTTGGTACTTACTCGTATAAAACTTTGTTAGAAAAAGACTTTAAAATTTACATGTTTTTTATGAAGTGTAATATTGTAGCTTTATCTATGGGGCTTTCTCAATAACTATTAAGGCGAAAAGTTAAAATATATAGGTTTATAGATATGAATTATTACATAAAAACGCACTTAAAAAAGGATGTATGATGGTAATAGAATACAAACATCAAGGGGGAACTTAAAATGAAGTTAAATAAACTAGTGCTTAGTTGTGGAGTAGTTTCAGCATTAACACTTGGTGTGTTAGGGAATAATACTTATGCTGAAGAAGTACACAAAACGAATGATCCAATTCATGTAGTTGAACATGTTTCTGCAGACTTATTATTAACCCAAACAATGAATTATAGTGGCGAGGCTGTAACTTCTTTCGTATATGATGGGAGTACTGACTTAAGCTTCTCTATGAAAAATAATGGTCAAAATACAATGGGATATAGTGTAAAAGGTCCAAATACAGAGCTAATTGTTGGTGGTTATATAAAACCTGGAGAACAACAAATTAATGTTACAAATGTACGGAATGCTTTATCTCCATTACCGAATGGAACATATAAAATTTACGTTTCAAATGATGATGGTTCTAAGGGGCAATTCCAAGTTTCAGTAAGATCTATGAATTAAATTTAAAACGCTTTGTTTTTAAGTTAATTTAATCTTTGCTTATTGGAAAGAAGCTAAAATGAATTGAGAATTACCGATAAAAATGAAAACGAGCACCTTATCTAATTGTGAGAGGGTGTTCGTTTTTTGCTATTAAACAGAAAATAATTATAAATATATTTTGATATCCCCATTGCTAACCTACTAGATTGTGTCAACGAGAGAATGTCTACTATAAAAGATATTTAAATAAAGATGATGTAACATTCTGCTAAATTATATGGGGAAATAGAAAAACCACCCTTATATGAGTGGTTTTTAGTAATTATTTTTAGGTTATACATTTAAAATTAGGCTAAGTTATAGAAATAATAAACATTTAATCCGTTGTTATTATTTTGGTTCTGGATAATGATTATAGTATGAGATTCTAATAAATTCTTGGTAGACATTTGTTAATTTGGCATCTCTAAGAGCATCGTTGAATTTTTGCATACGTACACTCCCTTGAGCGTAGCCTCCACCTGGAGTATAAGGGTTTCTAGCTTCAAAGTCATCCAAAAATACTTTTAATTTTTTATAGTCTTGAGATTGATAGAAAGCCACGGCCTCTTCAGGAGTGACATCAAAGTAAGAGGATGACGTTGAGTTATAAGAAGCTGCTTGAGCAGTAGGTGCCTCTAGCATAGTTGCAGCTCCACCGAACATAGTAAGCGCCATAGAAGATACAATAATTTTTTTAAACATAATAAAACCTCCATGTAGAATATTAGATTAATAGTAATCCTGTAATCATTATAGTTACAATGAAAATGATTATCAAATGCAATATTGCATAATATATCCCGTTATTTTTGGGCAGTAAGACTCCCGCCCAAAAATTCAATGAAAGCAAAGCAGTTAGGTGGGAATCGGGCGGATTAAAGTTTCACTTTATTATTTGAACGAGAAGTCACCTTTATATTTAAATGGAGGAGTGTAATAGATTAAAAGAGGTGTATAAATTACTCAGGTTAACAAGAAAATGAAAAGGCTATTTTTAATAGGGGAAAGCTTAATAACTGGAGTAAAGGAATTGCTATTTATATATTTAACATACATATTTGTCTTTTAAATTGTAGGCGTGTTTTAGAATTTGTATATAGTAAATTCGTTAAAAAACTTGATAAATAATAAAATGTGTAAATTTTTTGACTATTTCATTAAAATTATTTAATATTTGTAATTTATTGTTTTATAATGATAATTGGGTCGATCGTGAATGTTTTAGATATTGCGATATATACTCGGATTAATTTATTTTAGGGAGGTTACAAAATTGGGTAAGAGAGTCATTATAAGAGTTTTTACATTATTATCAGTACTGGCATTATTCCTTAATGTATTTTTACCTAGGGCTAGTGCAGAGGTTATGACGCATGAGAAATATTCAATGGACTGGAGTTATAGTAATAGTCTAGGTAAGTACATTCGCACTGAAATGATTAAAAATTCAAGTGGTCAAATTGCTTATTGCTTAACCCTTGGATTAAAATCACCAAATGGTGAAGATCTTCCTGAAATGGGGAAAACAGATAATGTAGTATATAGAGTCTTATTAAATGGTTTCCCGCAAAAAAGTGCTGAACAGCTGGGAGTAGCTAATAAAAATGAAGCGCATTATGCAACGCAACTTGCGGTTTGGAATGCATTAGGTCAACTCGATGTAAATGAATTAACACATGAGAATAAAAATGTTGAAAAAGCAGCTAAGGCTATTATTAGTAATGCTAACAATAGTGAAGAGACTCAAGATGTTTTTATGAATGTGATTCCTGCTGAAAAGCAAAAAGCAGAATTAAAGGGTGAATTCTTCGAAACAAATCTATATTCAGTACAAACAAATGCTAAGAGTGGTTCTTATAAGGTAGTAGTGAAAAATGCACCTAATGGAGTTAGAATTGTTAGTGAAAATGGAGAAGTGAAAGATCAGCTTTTAGTTGGAGAAAAATTTCGTATCCAAATTCCTAAGAATACAAAAACGGGTGAATTTAATTTAAGTGTTGCTGCTAATTTAACTAAAGTTCAAGCAATTGCTTATCGTGGTACGGATACTGTTCAGAATGCTACAGTACTATTAGAGAGAAATGAAGAAAAGCTTAGTAGTGATCTTGCAGTAAATTGGGAAGCAGCTGGTTCTTTAAAAATTAAAAAGGTTGGAGAAAATGGAGAAGTTTTAGCTGGTGCAGTATTTGAGGTCTTTAATGCAAATAATGAATCAGTCGGAAAAATCACGACTGGTGCTGATGGTATGGCAGAATTAAACAACTTACCAATTGGTACTTACACATTAAAAGAAATTAAAGCACCAACAGGCTATGTTTCAGATGATAAACCACAAACTATTGAAGTTAAGACAGGGGAAACAGGAGCTGTCCAAATAGTAAATAACAAAGTAAAAGGTAACATCGAAATTAAAAAGCTTAGTGATTCAGGAAAGATTTTACCAAATGTTGAATTCACAGTCTTCACTGAAGATGGAAAAGAAGTGAAAAAAGTAGTAACAAAAGAAAATGGAATTGCAAACGTTGAAGATCTTACGTATGGTAAATATTATTTCTTAGAGACAAAAACACCTAATGGATATATTGGAAATAAAACAAAGTATCCTTTTGAAATTAAAGAGCACAATAAAACACTTACTTTTACAGTGGAAAATACCGAAGTGAAAGGTAGTGTAAAATTACTAAAAGTAGATAATGAAGATATTAGTAAAAAATTAGAAGGTGCAGCATTCGAGCTAAAAGATGCAAGTGGAAAAGTAGTTGGGGAATATAAGACAGATAAAAATGGTGAGATTAACGTCAAAGATTTAGCGTATGGTAAATATTCATTTGTAGAAAAGGCTTCTCCAAATGGTTACGTTCTTGTTAAAGAACCGATTATGTTCGAAATAAAGGAACATGGAAAGGTTATTGAGTTATTGGCAGTTAATCATCTTATCAAAGGTGATCTAGAAATTACAAAGGTAGATGTAGCTGATGGAAATAACAAGCTTCCAAATGCAGAATTTACGATTTATAACGAAGCAGGAAAAGAAGTAGTAAAAGGAAAAACAGACGATAAAGGAATCGCTAAATTTGAAAAGTTACCATTTGGAAAATACACATATAAAGAAACTGTTGCACCAAACGGTTATGTATTAAATGAAGAAACGTTTTCTTTTGAAATTAAAGAGAATGGTCAAATCATTAAACACGTTGTCAAAGATGAGAAGATTCCTTCAATTAAAACAACAGCATCTGATAAAAAAGATGGTACAAAAGAAATGCACACTTCTAAGTCTGTAACAATCCAAGATAAAGTGGAATTCAAAGACCTACAAGTAGGTAAAGAGTACACTTTAAAAGGTAAATTAATGGATAAAAAGACTAATAAACCATTCGTTGTAAATGGTAAAGAAGTAACAGCTGAAACGAAGTTTACACCAAAAGAAGCAAATGGTTCTATTACATTAGACTTAACATTTGATGCAACTGGTTTAGAAGAAAAAGAAGTAGTAGTATTTGAAGAGTTACTGAAAGACGGAAAAGTTGTTACGACACATGCTGATATCAATGATAAAGATCAAACAGTTAAGTTCGTTAAGCCATCAGTAAAAACAACTGCTACAAACAAAGCTGATGGTGGAAAAGAGATTCATTCAAAGGATTCTATCACAATCCAGGATAAAGTGGAGTACACTAACTTAGTTGTAGGTAAAGAGTACACTGTAAAAGGAAAATTAATGAACAAAGCTATTAACAAACCATTACTAATTGATGGTAAAGAAGTAACAGCTGAGACTAAATTTACTGCAAAAGAAAAGAACGGTTTTGTAACATTAGACTTTACTTTTGTTGGTGCTGAACAGCAAGGAAGAGAAGTAGTTGTGTTCGAAGACTTATTACATGAAGGGCAAGTAATTGTAACTCACGCTGATATTAACGATGTAGGTCAAACAGTTCGATTTGTAGAGCCTTCTATTAAAACGACAGCTACAAATAAAGCTGATGGTTCTAAAGAGTTAGACGCTTCTAAAACTGTAACAATCCAAGATAAAGTGGAATACAAAGACTTAATCGTGGGTAAAGAGTACGTAGTAAAAGGTAAACTAGTGGATAAAGCAACAAACAAGCCATTATTAGTTGATGGTAAAGAAGTAACAGTAGAATCTAAGTTTACTGCTAAAGAGAAAAATGGTTCTATCACACTAGATTTCACATTTAATGCTTCTGTATTACAAGGTAAAGAAGTAGTAGTATTTGAAGAACTGTATCAAGATAATATATTAGTAGCTATTCACGCTGAAATTGAAGATAAGGGACAAACAGTGAAATTTAAAGAGGGAAAATCGGAACAACCAAAACCAGAACAGCCAAATTCAGGTAAAAATACGCCAACACCAGAGCAACCTAACGAGCAAGTAAAAGAACAACCACAACTTAAGAAAGAAATTCAATCTAAAATTGGATGGTTACCGCAAACAGGTACTAATCTTACAAGTTGGATCTCTATGGCCACAGGAGCATTACTGTTAATTGTTGGTGGAGTGATTTTCTTAAAACGTAAAAATGCATAGAAATTAAAAAATAAGCACATCTGTTTTTATAACAAGATGTGCTTATTTTTATCATTTTAGCCAAGAAGACTCCTATATTTAAGCGTGAATGGCATTTAAAATAGCAACTTTATTTGTAGTAAACAATACATAATTTTGTTTTACTGTTTTAATTAAAATACGGTCTGTTGTCCCATAAGCTGTTCCAATACGTATTACATCTACTTCTTCAACACCAGCATAGGTAGCATCTTCGGTAACCTCAATCACATCACGTAATGGAATTGTAATCTCCGCCAATTGCCATGAAATAATTAACTCTTCATTTGTTTTTTTTACATTAATGCCTAGCATTATACCAAGACCTTTCAATAATAATAATATGCTACACTTCTAATCTTATTATATAAATTTTTAGATTATTTATCTATATATAGGAATAGAATTTATTTCTATTTGTGAGCATCTTAATGATGTCAAACAAATAGAAGGATATAAAGTCTTTCTATTAAGAAATATGTTAAGAACAAAATTTTACTTCAAATTAATATGAATTTGATATGGTTGAGATATTATGAACGAGAAACAGTAAGAGTTGCAGGAAGGAAATGAATAATGAGACTTAAATTAGTAGGGATTTTCATTTGTGTAATTATGATGTTAGGTATCTTTATAATTTACACCAATCAATCTATTGGTAAAGAATCAGATAAGATGAACTATGAATCTCGTGAAAACTTCATAAATAAAGAGAAAGATAGTAGAGGAAAAAGGCAATCAAAATACAATGAAAGTTCTTTTGCTAGTATACAGGCTGTAGTTAATAAGGAATATGGATTACCCGAAGACTTAGTGGACAGGATTGTTACTGCATTAACAGATAAACCTAATGTGTAAATTATTCAGTGTTTATGAATTCTATTATTACTATTTAAAGCCTAATTTCTCAATGTATTGTAGAGAAATTAGGCTTTTTTTATCAATTCATTAAAGTTTTTATCATCCAAGGACTCAAGTTAATGATTATATTTTCAAGTATTCGTTTTGAGCTACATAGATATAGTTTTCGTTGCAACTGTTTGTTGAAATATTTTATCATGCTCAACAATAACCATTGTGGGATTAAATTGTTGAATAAGTTCTTCAATCTGCATGCGGGAATAGATATCTATAAAATTTAGTGGTTCGTCCCATATATATATATGAGCTTTTTCACATAAACTTTTAGCGATAAGCAGTTTTTTCTTTTGTCCACCAGAATAATGAGATATATCTTTTTCAAATTGAATTCGGTCAAAGTCCATCTTACTTAGGATGGACTTAAATAAGGTTTCATCAATCTTGTGCTCTTCAATAAAGCCTGATAGCGATCCCTTCAAATGAGAAGTATCTTGTTGGACATAGGAAATGATGAGTCCTGTACCTAAAGTAACTAAGCCTGTATGCTGTATCGGATGTCCTAGAATTAGTTTTAGGATACTACTTTTTCCGCTCCCATTCGTTCCATCAAGTACAATTCGGTCACCTTGTTCAACTATGAAGCTAATCGGCTCATTCACAATTTGATCATTGTACTTAACGGACACGTCAACTAAAGTAACCAATTCATTTGATTTAAATTGCAATTGTTCCAATTTTAATGACTCAGTTTTTTCCACATTTTTTAGTAATTTTGATTTTTCCTCAATAGCTTTTTGTTGCCTTGATTCAAGGTTTTTTGCTCTTTTCATCATCTTGGCTGCTTTATGTCCTACAAACCCCTTATCCAACTTAGAGCCTGAATTCCTCGTTCCATTTTTTGAAGCTTCCACGTCATGAGACCAACTTGCTGAACGTTTGGAAGACTGTTTTAATCGCCCTATGTCTTTTTGTAGACGCTCATTTGTAGCCTTCTCGTGTTCTTGCTGTCTATCAAAATTTAACTTCCAAGAAGAATAGTTACCACTTTGAACTTCAATATTTGCTCTATTAATAGATAGGATATGGTCAACGCACCCATCTAAAAAGATTCTGTCATGTGAAATTAAAATAAATCCTTTTTTCTTCCTTAGATAATCGGAGACTATCTTTCGTGCATCTGTATCTAAGTGATTTGTTGGTTCATCAATTAATAGAAATTGACCCGCATTTAAAAACAGTGCAGCAAGCAACACTTTTGTTTGTTCCCCATTTGATAATGTTTTAAATGGTCTGTACATGACCTCAGCATCAACATTTAAATAGGATATCTCACGTAGAAGTTCCCAATCTGCAGCTTGGGGACAAATTTCTTCAAGGATTTCATGAGTGAATTTGTTCTTATCTGAAACAGAGTAGGGGAAGTAATTGAATTCTACTGAAGCAAGGATTTTCCCGCTATACTCATAATTCCCTAACAATAAATTAAAGAATGTCGTTTTACCTCGTCCGTTTCTACCAATAAATCCTAGCTTCCAATCCGTATCTATTTGGAAGTTTACACTTTCAAAAATATTATCAAAGCTACCTGGGTATGAAAAAGTTAAGTCTTGGACCTTTATCATTGACATAATAATTCCTCCTTTATATATCGAAACGTTTCATATAAAGTCGGAACATCCATCCATTTTTTAATTCCTCTATATAAGTTTGATGGATATTAACGACTTATATAGAGCATTACATGTGTAACAATAGTATCTGAAGTACTCATTTTTCTCGCTCCTTTATTTGTGAAGTACATTTAACAATTAGTAAGTTTCAACTAAGACAAACGGGAATAAAAAAATCCCCCAATTTGTAATCGGAAGGATTAGTCTTTCGTCTATACTTAATAAGTACTTATTAATCATTTGAATCATGACAAATAAAGTATGAACTGAATTTTAAAAATGGATAGACTAACCCTATATTTTGTAGTTTGAAGTTATAAAATTCAACTTAAAATATAAATTAGTTAATCATTATTCATCCATCATTCCTTTCATAATTCTATTTTTAGAGTAACATTCTTTTTAGGGAGATGCAATATTAGCTTCAATTTCATCTAATTCTAAATCATTTATAATTCTTTGAGTAAGGAGATAAAACTTTACCGCCCTTTTTATAAACATCACATTTTTGTTCAATAGGTCATGTCTTTTGTCCGTTAAAAAGGGAGGATATGAAATTGACATCAACTTTTTGTGTAACTATAATAGTTACAGTTGGTTTCGTAAACTAATTTGAATTTCTATTTTAATGATAGTATATTTTCATTCCTTTTTAAGTGTGACAGATAGCAACTATAATCCAATAGAGGAGTAGATTCTATCTCATATGTAAAGAGTAGATAAGTTGTACCCGCCAAATTTACGATGCTCAAATACTTAAAAAATTACATTTTTCAGCTTATCCTTTTTAGAATCCTCAGTATTGATAATTGTAAACATCTACAAAAAGTTAATAAGATTGTTGTGTGTAGAAAGAAATCTTTTAAAAAGGTCATAATATGGATAATAGGTAGCACACATTTTAATTAGTAGGACTTGTGCCACCATCAAGCCATTTTTTAATAAAAGTATAGAAAAATCAAGAAGGTGAATCCATTGCGTAAACATGTATATGTGCAATTTTATGTATTGATATTGGCTTTAATAACTTATATAAGCTTTTGCTTTATATTTTTATTTGTTTTTCCGAATCATTATTTCGTATCAGATTTTAATATCCGACTATCATCTTTAGTCGTTGAAACTACTGTATTTATCTCATTACTGTATTCTATATTATTCCAAAAAATTAAGTTAGGAGTATTCTGGGTTTGCATTACTATTGCAATAGGGTGTTTTTTGATAGGGAATTTCATATCCGCTTTTCAAGTACTTAATGTAGAATTACCAATACAAAATTTTAATATTTCTGATGTATTTCTACTGTTTTTCTTATTCTTCTTTCTTTTTGCGTTCTTTTATAAAATTATGATGGAATGTAACAAATGGGAGAAAGCGTATTTACTTTGTGATTTATGCATTGTTGTTACTGCTATTTTTACATTAGAGTGGTACCTATTTAATAAACCATCTGCAAATATTTTATTCTTATCAATTGGAGATGTTTTTCTCTCATTTATTTTTCCGATTATAGATTTATTGCTTCTATTACTTGGAGTTACACTGATCTTTCGACCTGCTATTTTCAATGCAAAAAGTAAATTGTTTATTTTTATCCTAGTATTAACTGGATTGGCTATTACGGACTATTTGTATTTTTACTTACAAGGTGATTTGTCAGAGCGTTCAGTTATATTTTTAAGGTGTTTGTATAGAGTTTTCCTATTATTTATCGCTATTGCTGCTACAATCCCAAAGAATACTTCTTCTAAAAGAAATTATTTTATTATTAATCCGACATTTGGAGAGAAACTTCTTGGTATATTCCCTTATCTTGCAGTTGCAGTCTTAATTGGCTTTACTTTGAAAGAGCAAACTTCTTCAGCTACATTAATTACGGGAAATTGTATTGCTTTTGTATTTGTACTGATTCGTCATACAATCGTACGAATGCAAAACAAAGAGTTAACTAAAACATTAAAAGTGTTTAATAATCAATTAGAACAAACAGTATCTCAAAGAACAAGGGATTTAATAAATAAATCTAATGATTTAGTAAAAAATCAAGAGAGATTTAAGTCATTATATGAGTATCATCCGGATCCTATTTTAACGATTGATTCAAACGGTATCGTATTAAATATAAACCAGGCTGGAAGTATGTTATTAGGAAAAGAAAGTGCTGCATTGATAGGGAAAGAGTGCTTCTCTATTTTTTTAGATGAAGATAAATCTGAATTGGAAGCAGCTATAAAGAAAGGGAAACGATGTAGTTCATCTTCACTACAGTTACGTGTGAAAAATAACAATGAGAAGGATATACTCTTTTGGTATGTCACTATAGTTCCTATTATGATAGAAGGACAAACCTTTGGGAGCTATGTAATGGTAAAAGACATAACAAGGATGAAACAACAACAGGAAGAGATAAATTACCTTGCATTCCATGATACGGTGACGGAGATTGGAAATCGTATATTCTTCCAACAAGAATTAGATAGATCTATTAAGCGTGCACAAAAAACACAGGATAAGTTTGGGCTCCTGTATATTGATTTAAATCGCTTTAAGACTATTAATGATACATTGGGTCATTCGATTGGTGACAAGGTTTTAAAAGAAGTTGCCAAACGTTTTAGGACATGTCTGTCACCGACTATTCCTCTAGCAAGAATAGGTGGTGATGAGTTTGCGATCATTGTCCATAACCAAACAGAGCAACAGCTATTGGATTTGTGTAAAACTCTATTTCGTATAACTGAAGAACCATTTGTAGTAAATCAGCATAGTTTTTACTTATCTCTTAGTATAGGAATAGCAGTGTATCCATTTGGAGGAATAAATACTACTACACTTTTACAACACGCTGATATCGCTATGTATAGCGCAAAGGAAAAAGGTAACAATGCTGTTTGTATGTATGACGAGACATTATCTCAAAAAGTAACTCGTCGATTACGATTAGAACAGGATTTACCAAATGCAATTGAAAATAATGAGTTGTTTTTATTGTATCAACCACAAATTGATAGTAAGGCAGGTAAGGTTATTGGTGCAGAGGCTTTAATACGTTGGCAACATCCAGAGCTTGGGCTGATTTCTCCTTTTGAGTTTATACCTATCGCAGAAGAAACGGCGCAGATTATTTCAATTGGGAAGTGGACGTTACAGAAAGCGTGTCAACAACTGAAAGAATGGCATTCTGCGGGCTTTTCAAATCTAAAGATGGGGATAAATTTATCAGCTATAGAGTTTGAACAGAAAGATTTTGTTCAAACCATTATATCTACCATAGAAGAGATAGGAGTACCTGCTAATTCGATTGATTTGGAATTAACAGAGCGAATAGCAATGGTAGATGAAAAGGAAACCTTATCGAAGTTAAAAGCATTAAAATCATATGGTGTACATTTATCAATTGACGATTTTGGTACAGGTTATTCTTCATTAGCGTATCTGCCTCTTTATCCAATTGATACTTTGAAAATTCCAAGAGAATTTGTTAATAGGATTGGAACTTCTACTGATGGAGATGAAATTATACAAACCATTATTTCACTTGCTCATACTTTAAACATGAAAGTGATAGCAGAAGGGGTAGAAACGAAGGAACAATTAACAGTGTTACAACGTAATGCATGTTATCTAATTCAGGGCTATTACTACAGTAAACCTGTAAATGAAGATGAATTTATTGGTTTTTTAAGTACAATACAAAATGAATAAGTGAAAAATCAGTATATGTATGAAATAAAGTGAAAAGACGATCTATCCATATGGATTTGAACGTCTTTTCATTTTATTTTCAGTAGTTATGCAGCAAGGTTTCAGCCTTTGAAAGTAAAATAAGTATCTATATTCCTTGTATTTAGGGCTAATGGGATATGAGGTGAAAGTTGCTTCTTGTGAAACCGCATTAGGGACAGCTCGTATATTCTTAAAGCAATTTGAAAAAGCGGAAGAACATTTCAATCGTTCCATTGACCTTTTGCAAAAACATAATGAAGAAAAATTGATTTTAATAGTAAGGCATAATCTAGGACTATTATATGCAACTCAAAATTTATCTAAATTAGCAATTCGTCATTTATCAGAAGTCACAGAGAAGAATATTGCCCATTTTAAAGCAGTGTTCTTACAAGCGCGTGAACACTATAAGCTAAGAAAAACAAATATTGTAAAAGAACTTATTGAAAAAGGATTAGCAGTTTGTATGGAATTAGGAAATGAAGAGTATGTATATCATTTCAATATTTTACGTTCTCTTAATGAAGATGAAGCAATTAAACTCCTAGAAGAAGTGAAAAAAGTATTTCTTACTTCGAAAAGCAAGGTTTATGGGATTTCGTAGAAGAATATGCAGATCTAAAAAAGGAAGAAATTATACAATAATCACATGCTATCATTTTTAATAGCTAATTAACAAAAGGACTCCAATTATGGAGTCCCTTTGTTAATGGGATAATGCTTTAGTTTATCTAATTATAACAATATTTGTAAAAAGTGTAAAGGGGTCCTAGTTTGGAGGGGGAATTATTTAATCTTTTTTATTTAATAAAGGGATGATATTTAGTTATCTGCGCTTCTTAATTATGTTTTTTATCACAATTTGAAGTAAATTTCAGTTAATCTTATTTATTTTATAGGAATTATAAGTTATACTAAAAGTAGGTGCAAAATGTACCATTTGAAAAAGAGTGCATTGCAAAAAGGAATCCGTAAAGGATTCCTTTTTTGTTTCTTTTAAAATGAAGCAACGTTCTAATTATCTCTTTCTTTTTTTATGAATGAACTACCAATGTATAAATTTAAAAGGTATTTTTGGAAAATTGCCATATTCCTGTAACAAAACAAAGGTATGTTATGTGTGTTAAATATAAAGAGAAAGAAGGAAAAGTTGTGAAAAAAGTTTTGCCAATTGTTGCGTTATTAGGCATGATGAGTTTTGGAGTACAGGAAATGAATGTAAGAGCTGATACATACCACAAGGGCGATTCAAAAATTAGTTTTTGGGATTCGAAAAGAAAGGGTACTAATTTCATGAATAGTACGTCATTACCTGAAAACTATAAAAGTGCAAAAGAAGCTAATATTGAATATGTACGTTTAGCACCTGATAAATGGGCAAAAGATAAAGATTTTCTATTTGAGGATAAACCAGATACTTCTGGAAAGGATTTTCTGATAGGTAATGCAGATAACTATCGGGGATTAGTAAAGGAAGATCTAAAAAAATTAAAGGCGGATTTAGATGCCGCACAATCACAAGGAATGAAAGTCGTTCTTACAATGTTATCCTTACCTGGTGATCGATGGCGCCAATTTAATAATAATAAGAATGACGACAGAATATGGGAAGAAGAGAAGTATCAAGAACAAGCAAGTCAATTTTGGAAGGACCTCGCTCTGGAACTAAAAGATCACCCCGCGGTGGTTGGTTATAATATTATAAATGAACCACATCCAGAAACAGCTAAAAATAATAGATATAATGATTTTTGGACGGAAGATTACGAGAAATGGTATGCAAAAGTAAAAGGAACGACAGCTGATTTAAACAGATTTTATGAAAAGGTGATTAACTCCATTCGTGAAGTGGACAAAGAAACACCGATTATTTTAGATTCAGGTTTATATGCTACTCCATGGGCCTTTAAATATTTAAAACCAGTAGAGGATAAAAAAACACTATACGCATTTCATATGTATGAACCATATGAATTAACGAGCCAAGGTGAAAAACAAAACAAGGAATATCAATATCCAGGATTAGTAAAAGTAGGGGGTTTAGAGAAACCTGTAATGTGGAATAGACAGGGATTAGAGAAGTTTTTGAAGCCAATTCAACAATGGTCTAAGAAAAATCATGTACCATCTAATCGAATTATTGCAGAGGAGTTTGGAATTAACCGTACTGTTCCAGGTGTTACCCAATACATGCAAGATCTTATTTCTATCTTTAACCAAAAAGGATGGCATAAATCATTCTATGCATTCCGTGAAGACACATGGACAGGGATGAATTATGAATTGGGAACAGAAAAAATAAAATGGGATGAAGAGGGTAAACCGATGCGTCAAGATAATTCACTCTGGGATGTAATAAAAAAAGATTTACAAACGCGTAAATAGTTTAGAATATTAGGTTTAAGGACTAAATATAAGCATCTAATTCAAATAGAATTAGATGCTTTTTATTTCGAAAAAAGGTGGAGTTGAATTAAAGGTTCCATCTTTTCTTTTGCATAAAGGGTACCAATCAGGTTTATTTACAACGAAAAATAAGATTTTTAGAGAATAGCTTAGAAAAAATTGTGGAGGTTTAAACAAATGTGGTCACAATTGTTTAAACCTTTAAAGTAAAATGGAAGTTGGACAGTTGCTATACAGGCAGCAAATTTACAATATGTTTCGGCTGAGCCTTCGGGAAATATAATAGCAAATCGTAATGCAGTTAATGAATGGGAGAAATTCGAATTAATTCCGACTGGGGAATTATATACGTACGCTTTAAAAACTAAAAGTAATCGGAAGTATGTTTTGTTTGAGCCAAATGGTAGAGTAGTAGCAGATCGTACATCAATTGGTGCATGGGAAAAGTTTATCTTATATAATGGTGGAGACAATAGGATATATGTATTACAAGCACTAAGTAATAGTAGATATATATCAGCAAATGGTGGTAGAGAATTAACAGCTACTAGTTATGTAGCTGGAAGTTGGGAAAGATTTGTTATTGTATACTTCTAAACTTTGAAGTGTTATATATCTAAATGATAATGGCATGTTTAGTTGGTATAAATACCTAATACAATAAAGTTTTAAGCATGTAATACAAGTGTATATTAACGTGTAAAAGGGCTGCAAATAATTAGCAGTCCTTTTTGCATGGACTTACTGAGGTTATAATGAGAAGAAAAAGAACCCTATAGGGTTCTTTTTCAAGGCATATTAACAGTAAGGAGAATCATGAAATGCTACTTCAAATCTTTATTAGGGGAAAGATTTTGAAAAAGCTTAACATGTATTTATTTTTACATAAATGTAAGATGTAGTAAATTGATAATGTTTATACTTACTATTACTAATATTCAATTAAGATAGTTAATACTATTTATATAGTGTTAACTGGTGTATAGTACAGTATAGATTTAGAAATTTAATATTAGATTACATTTGTTAAAAAAGTTAATAGATATATTATTTCAAATTCTAACTAACATTTAAACGGTTTTAATTGAAATTGGTTGTGTATTAACCTTTATAAGCCAATAAAAGTAAATAAAATAAACAAAGACCCTGTAATAAATACAGGGCCGGATACAGGGTTAAGGGAACGCATAGTTTCTTAATATCATAGTAGCATATATTCTTTGTATAGCTACATGAGGATTTTGACAGAATTAAGAACAAGACAGAAAATCTGTAAGAAAGCAAATATAGTGCTGGAAATGTGATTTTAAATTAAGCTATAGGTATATTGAAATGGATGAAAACTCTTGAGTACCATGATTAAATTGCCTTTAATTATGAGGTTTAGGTTAGAGGGATAATTGGATCTTACTGAACAGAAAAAATGTTTTTTAGATTAAAAGAAGAAAAGACACCTTTTGGTTGTCTTTTCTTTAGGTAAACAGTTCACATATTGCTGAATTAGATACGAAACTATAATTCGACTACGAAGTAAATCCTAACATAATCTGAACAGAAAAAATATGTAATATTATATTTTTAGTTTTTAATTATTTTATTCAATATAGAGAAGCAACGTAAATAAAAGGGCATGCAGTCGTATCTGCAGCCCTTTTTAGGAGGAATTCAAGACACCATTAGGACACGTATCGGTAAACAGGTTCAAAAATAGTATGTGTGAAAAGAAAAAGTCCTATACCAAAAGTAGACAGGATCTTATCTTTTTTACATTTTTAAAAATGAAATGCTGTCCTTTTGAAATCAGTACAGCACACATTTGGTTTGTAATGAAATTAGAAAAAGTATACATGAAAATGGCAGACAACTATTTTGTTGCCTGCCGGTGCCAGTGGATTGAATGAGTTAGTCAATTCAATAAATTGTGCTATCTCATTACCAGAAGAGTGAAGCCGCTAGTTCAAACGGCTTAGACATAGTTTGTCTAATAAAGAAAAAATTATGAGTAGAAATTTTGTTTGCTCTATATGAAAAGATAAATAGATATTCATCAGACAAGGATAATTTAGCATATCTTGAATAGGGTGTAGGAACGAATTAAAGAAAGGGATATTTGTTTAGGAAGGGACTGACTCAGGAGTGGGACTTTCGGACAGGGTTTGGGGAGCGGTGATTGCCTTTGGCGTTGCGACTAATATCGTTGCTTGTATAATGGCAGTATACATTCAAAAATATGAGCTAATGATAAATCATCTTACAAATATTTTATTTTTAATAATTATCTCTTTAACGTTTATAAAGATGAAAATTAACAGATGGGTGGCTTTAGGATTTACATTAGTTGTAATAGAGAAAGGTATTAAAGCGGGCTATGACTTCTACACACATAATTATTATAGTGTCAGTTGGAGTTTAGCTATCATTGTCTATTGCATATACGAGATGGAAAAGTATCATATTGAAATAAACGAATAGGCGCAACAAAAAGGTGTTAGTAGGTGGAATTCTTTTTAAAATACTATAAAAAAGACACTACAAGAGTGTCTTTTTTTTGAAAATACTCTATAATTAACTTTGGGGAAGGTAATGTTAGAGTATTCGTTTAGCATTATCTTTATATTTGATAAACCATGAAATCGAAAGATTTTGTGGTTTATTTTATGAACAATAGATATTACAGTATTGGCAGTGAGTTATTAATCATTTTAAGCATTAGGGGAGAATGGATTAAAAGTCTAACATCGAATAACGGTTCCGGAATATAGTGTTGCGAAATGATCTCCCATATCCCAAACGGTACTTGCCTGTATATAGCCCTTAAAGCCTTCTGAAGAATAATAAATCTTTTTTGGTATACTTTCTTTAGTTTGGAAATGTGCTTTAGAGTACTTTACATAATGGTTTTTAACAACTTTTGCTTCTGGAACAATAGTGTTTTTTTGTTCCAATTTTGGCCTAGCACTAGAAGGTGGTATGAATTTTACATTGTCTTGGTAATTAGGATCTAAGGTGTCAGCTTGTACACTGTGTGACGAAACAAAGGTGCTTAGACTACTTCCCGCGATTAAAGTTGCAAATACTAACTTTGAGAATTTTGTTAATCTACTCATTCTATAATCTCCTTTTTATTATTTTGTAAGGTATCTCCTTACACCTCACAGTCTATATCCACTACAAAAGGGTGTACATACATATTGATAGACAAAATTCTACAAAATACCGCATGTTTTTGGGATTTATGTATAATAATCCAATGTCTAATAATCTATTAAAAGTAAAAAGGTAGGTCTTATATAAAAGAAAATGAATAATTTATGCAGGTAATGTATATGGGATTATTGTTTAAATATTCTAAAATGAGTTGATAAAGATGTTGGTAGGTTTTTTGGAAAACAAATAATTCCCTAGGTGAAATTTGGAAGGAAGATTCTCTGTTAGAGTTTTTATAAGGGAATTCATTTTCGTAGATTCAAAATGCAAAAATAACTAAAAGAGCAAGTGTTTCAATGGGTAAAAAGCTATGTTGAGTCTTTTTTCTCTGTCGGTTGTCGTCTAATCAATGAAATGACGGATGCTTATGATAGTTTGTGTCTAGCAACATTCGCGTATAAACGAATGAATTAAGAAAAGGGTGAAATATTGGATAACTCGAAATGGATGCCTTTAAGTAATGTTGATGAGGAAATTTGGATAGGAGCAAGAGTTAGGTTGTACAATGTTGGTATGAATAGAGAAGATAAAGAAAATAATTTCTATGAATATATTATTTCTTATATCTACGACAACACTAACTACTTACAACTAACTAATTTAACAACAGGAAAAGCAGGTTATATTATTTGTGTCATTGAAAAAGAATTACCAAATAATTATGCTTTGGGCAGAACATTAAAGCAAAGAATAGGTTTAGAAAATACCTATTTTAGATTTGAATAATCAACAAATAAGGGAAGCACCAACTCTAAGGTGTCTTCCCTTATTTTATACTTTTTATCAATAATCAATATTAATAGAGCCTAAATAAAAAAGTGAGAAAAATGATAAACACTCTTCTCACTTTCATCAATTAGGGTGGCATATACATAAATATGCGTTTGGGTGGATTTTGGATGAAAAATCCACATGCATAGTATAACAAAAAAATTATGGCTTTTCGCATGTAATATTGCATATGAAAAATAGTAAAATTTTAAATTTTAATATTAACAACTTATATATATGTGTTACAATGTAATTCTCTAATTTATTTTATTCTCCTATTTAGAATTTATAGTTTAGTGATTCAATAATACAAAAGTGGTTGTAATAAATAGATAAAACGATGAAATAATACAGTTAGAATGGTTAAAAGGCAGTTAAATATAAGTATTAAAAGAAATAAATTTACTTATTTATGTTTAGTGAATGTATTATGGTAAGAATTTCATCCGATTGGATTAGCGCTAAACTAGATTTTTATCCAAACAAATCCAATAATTATTTTTTAAATGAAGTATATGTTGCATCAAGTTTATTTGGAATAATTCGTAGTCTAATAATTGCTGAATCTAGAAAAATAACATATTCGAAAGGAGAGCAGATAAAACTCTGTCTGTGAAAATTAAATCTCTAAATTATAAAGTACGGATAATAGGATGTAATTGTGGTTTCATTTCGAATGGTACCATAAATGAATGTGGAAAAGTAAAGGAGAAAAATTTAAATAAACTATATAAGTAGTAAAAATGAAAAGGAGAAGTAGCTAGTGTTTAATATAAAAGAAAGATTGGGGCAAATAAAGCTTAAAACGAAGTTGTCTATGGCATTTATAGCAATATTAATTATACCAAGCCTTATCGTAGGAGTATCATCTTATAATAAAGCAAAAACAGATCTTAATGAAACAATTCTACAATCAGCAAAAGATAATATAAGTATTTTAGATAAGATTGTTGATGATGAATTAGAAAATAAGCATACAGATATCACTCATTTTGCAAAGGTACTCACACAAGGGGATTATAATCCTGAACAATCGCAAAATGTACAGAATAAATTTGATCAATATATACAGTTACATCCAGAGATAGAAACGATTTATACGGCATCCAGTAACAATCAATTTATTCATGCACCTGTTGGAAAAATACCAGAAGGGTTTAATCCGTTAGAAAGTAGTTGGTATAAGGATGCAGTAAAAGCAAATGGAGAGATTATTGTTTCATCTCCCTATAAATCAAAGTCTACAGGAAATATGGTAATTGCAATTGCAAAGCAGAATGCAGATAAAAGTGGTGTCATTGGCGTAGATTTGAATATTAAAGATATCGTAAAAACATCCAAAATGATAAAAATTGGGAAGCAAGGATTTGTATCTATAGTTAGTCAAGATAAAACTATAGTTGTTCATCCATCACTAAAACCTGGAGAGAAATTAGATAAAACTTTAGTGGATGAATTGTACAAGACAGAAGATGGAGTAATTACTTATAGCCTCAATGGTGAAGATCGAAACATAAGCTTTAAGACAAATAAAAAAACAGGTTGGAAAATAGCTGGCGTAATGCCTACGAAAGAAATTGAAGAAGCTACCAATCCTATTTTTTATAAAACGCTCACTATAATAGGTGCTTCATTATTGTTAGGTGGAATTGTAATTCTATTCATACTCAAATCTATAATTACTCCACTAAGACAATTAGTCATTTCAGCTCAAAGAATTAGTCAAGGAGATTTAACCGAGAAAATAGATATTCGTTCAAAGGATGAACTTGGTCAATTAGGTGGTAGTTTCAATACAATGGCAGAGTCGTTACGTAATATTATTTCTCAAATTAACACATCTGCAGGACATGTAGCTGCGTCTTCTGAGGAACTAACTGCTAGTGTAGAGCAAGCAAGTGTTGCGACAGAACAAATTACAAAAGAGATGGAAGAAATCTCGAACAGTGCAGAGGTTCAAAATAATGAAGTTGAGTCTGGAGCTGAATTAATTGGTGAGGTAACACGAAATATTCAATACGTAGCTGAGAATGCTTCTGAAGTATCGGCTTCATCCATATACACTAAACAAAAAGCCAATGAAGGTGAACAATTAGTAGAACAAACTGTAACACAAATGCAGTCTATCCATCACTCTGTTTCTCAATCCGATAATGTCATAAAATTATTAGATAAGAAATCACAGCAAATTGGCAGTATATTAGAAGCGATTCAAAATATTGCGGAACAAACAAATTTATTAGCATTAAATGCAGCGATTGAAGCAGCTAGAGCTGGGGAACAGGGGAGAGGGTTTGCAATTGTTGCTGATGAAGTTAGAAAGTTGGCGGAGCAATCATCCGAATCTTCAATGGAAATTGGAAGTTTAATTAAGGAAATACAAGCAGACGTACATGAGACTGTAAAAGCTATGAATGAAGTAGGCGTAGAAGTACAGTCGGGAATTAAGGTTGCGAATGATACAAAACAAAGTTTTTATGAGATTTCAAAATCTGCAAATGATATTGTATCAAAAGTGCATGGTATGGTAGAACTATCAAATAAAATGACAACTGATGCAATGAAAGTTGATACATCGATTGATCAAATAGCTATGGCTGTAAAAGAAAATTCTTCAAGTATGCAAACGATAGCTGGTTCATCTGAGGAACAACATGCTTCTATGGAAGAGATAAATTCTTCAGCAATACAATTAGCACAGATGGCGGAAGAACTTCAAGAGTTAATTGGTGGATTTAAGATTTAAGTTGAGATTCTAGGAGAGAATGCTAGAATCTTGTTACAGAGTGGAAATGAAAAATCTTATAACATAGTAAATAAGTATAATATGTACTCTCTATGCGTATTGAACAGGCAGATAAGCCATTTAAAAACCCTCCATTTGGAGGGTTTTTAAATACATTTACATTAAATTTTTGGTGGTGCACCACTATAATCGCCAACACTATATGAAGGAGCAGGATAATGCCCATGAGTAGCAAGCTGATCTGTTTTAGAAAACTGAAAAATTCCCACCGTTAATACCCCAATAAAAGCAATGCCTGATAATAATAAGCTAATTTTTTTCATTATTTTAACACTCCTTTTGCGATTGATTTTTGTCTTGCTTGATAACAAATATGGAAATAGTCACTTACTTTTTGGTGGTTCTCTAATTGTCTACATTTTGTGGCAAATAATTCGGCGTATTCGACAACATATTCCCATAATTCTTCTTCCTCAAAGTATAAGATTCCTTCTTGAATGATTTTTTCTAATTCTTCCAATGGAATATTTTCGTTTAATTTTTTTAAAATAGAGAAGTGGTGTGTGTATTCTTCGTTATGAATTTCTCTGCAAATCTGTAGACCCTTATCAATGAGTTGGCTGGCCGTTGATTGTTCTCCTAACTTATAATGTTCCTTAGCTTGTAGGAAGATGGCCTTGAAGTGTGTAGGGATTTTCTCTGTTACTTCTGAAAGGTGACGAATAGCTAAAGTAGACATACTTTGATCAGAATACAGCCACCCCATAGTATTTTTTACGTATAACAAGGAATCTTCTTCCCTATTTTTTTGTAGTAAATCAATTGCACAATGTAGATATTCTTCTGCTTGTTCGTACTGTTTTAAATAGATGCAGCAACCACCTAGCAAACTATTACAAAAGGCTGTTTTTACTTCATAACCTTCGTACTTTGAAAAGATTGCTCTCGATTTATTTGCGTATTCGATAGAAGCGAGATTGTTATAGGTATGGTGATAGAAAGTAGCAATTCTATAGTAAAATTCGGCGTGTTCAATTTCATCTGGTATAGCTACCAATATTTTTTCTGCTAGTTTATAATGTTCCTCTGCCTCAGTATAATTTGATATAAAAGTGGAATGAATGGATTTGAAAAAATGATAATAGAATTGTAGAAATTGATCTGTAGGCATATCATAATCGCTAATAGTATCAAAACTATTTTGTTGAATACCAAGGCTATCTGTTAAGACCTTGTAACGAAATTCGAGTAGTGAATAGTATAGTAACAAATTTTGATCCTGATGCTCTTGATTCGGTTCAATGCTTAACTTATTAATTTTTTCATCAATTTTCTTTTTTAGATTAGTAGCTTTTATAACTTGCTGAGATAGCATAGATCGATACCAGTCGTTCAATAGAGAGGTTAATTGCTCATTTCCTTTTACTGAGACACTCATAATATACGCCCCCATTTTCTAAAAAAATCCTAATCCAATTTAATTATAAACATCATAACAAAATAGAAGAAAAAATGGAGTGATATTACAATATTTTTCAAGAAAATTCATAAAAAACAATCAATTTGTGTCGAATATACGTAGAATAAAACATCCAAAAATAATCAAAAGATGATATGAGTCTTTATACGTTCTATTAGGTGAACTAAGAAACTGTGATTGAAGATTTATGAAATCTCTTTTTCTTAAAACGATCAATTATGTGTTAATTTTTAGATTATTTTATCGGATAAATATAGTATGTATCACCACCAAATGTATAAATCTTGCGTATGTAAATAAGAAGAGAATAAAGGAAATAAAAAAGAACTTGTAAGAATTCCTACAAGTTCTTTTTTAGATAATGTAAAAGGTGAAACAGACTATGTCATTATTTGTAATAGTAAAATTATCTTATGTATGGTTTTGTTTTATTTTATCATTTTAGCCAAGAAGACTCCTTCCTCAAGGAGCGTGAAGGGTCACAGTCCAGTGAGTAGGCGGGAGATGAATTGGCCTCGAACAAGAGATGGCAGGAAGCCATCTTAATTGTTCGACATATAGAAAGTATTACTCTACTATCTATCGAATATATGTTCGGTGTATAATAGTCATATACCGAAATGGAGGTGAATCAAATAATGATTAATAAAGCCTATAAGTTTCGTATCTATCCAAATCAAGCACAAGCAATTCTAATCAACAAAACGATTGGGTGTTCTCGCTTTGTATTCAATCATTTTCTATCCTTATGGGATCACGCATACAAAGAGACAGGAAAAGGCTTGACCTATGGTATATGCTCTGCCAAACTACCTGCCATGAAGAAAGAGCTTGTTTGGCTAAAAGAAGTGGATAGTATTGCGATTCAGTCGTCTGTTCGCAACCTTGCGGATGCTTATACGCGCTTTTTCAAAAAACAAAAC
>NZ_QXCO01000093.1:0-741 GCF_003458115.1 Bacillus sp. ISO11
TAAAGCCTAAAGAAGAACAGAAAGAGATTACATGTAATTTGTTTTCAGAACCTAATTTTGAAAAACCTTATGTAGATTACAACTTTCTAGATGCACTATTTAAGGCTATGATTCAAAATGATTATCGAGCTTTGCCTACGCAATGTAGCCAATCCATCATGAAAGGTTTGTTCCAAAATTGGAAATCTTTTTTTGCTAGTTTAAAAGACTATAAAAAGAATCCAAACAAATATGATGGAATGCCTAGGATTCCAAAGTATATTCGTTCTTCTGAAAAAGAGATTCTGTATACAAACCAAGATTGCATCATTAAAAACGGTAGATTTTTAAAGTTTCCAAAGACGAAATTGCAATTAAATATTGGGAAACTAGGTTTCACTGAAGGTAAACTGAAACAAGTTCGTGTGATTCCAAAATACAATGAATATGTAGTGGAATTGGTAATTGATGTTCCTTCTGAACAACAAATGATTGAAGAGAATGCTCGTTATATGAGTATTGATTTAGGTATTGATAACCTTGCAACCATCGTAACAAACACAGGTATAAAACCTGTCCTTGTTAAGGGCAAACATATCAAAAGCATAAATCAATATTACAATAAAATGAAGAGTCATTTTACAAGCATTCTTAGAAATGGAAAACAAACGAATGAAGGACCTTTTACTTCTAAAAGGATAGAAAAACTTCATCAAAAACGTTACTTGAAAATAAAAGACGTCTTCCATAAAGTTAGTCACC
>NZ_QXCO01000012.1:0-155925 GCF_003458115.1 Bacillus sp. ISO11
TTCTCTTTCTGTAAATAGTTTTTTTGTCATTTTCAACATTCTCCGATCTCAATTTTCCTTTTATTATACAAGAAATACCCTATAGAATAGACTTTTTTCAAGTGTCTATTCTATAGGGTACATTTTAGTAGGCTATCTTTTTTATTTTATATTGAAAAAACGCTATTCAGCTCTTTAATTTTGTAAATATGCAAGATATTTTTATAGCGTTTTTCTATCAATATTACTCATTTTTCGAGGTTGAAATTGGTATATACCAATTTTTGAGATTTTCTATTCAAAATATTACAAAAAATGTTACAATACACTCAAATTTATACTATAAAATCATTTTAATATGAAAAATTGGAATGAAAAGAAAGGAGAGGAATATGAATAAAGATGTCGCTTTGAAATGATTATTATCATTTCATTAGGAGTTGATGTAAAAAGATGAAAAGATACGAAGAATTGGACTCTATAAGAGGGATTTCTTCATTAGTAGTAATGATTGGTCATCATTTAATGATTTTTTCAGCATTTCAAAATTACAGTTATGAAGATAATAAACCATTTGTTGTGTATCTATTAAAAGAAACGCCTGCTCGTCTAATTTTTAGTAGTGGTAACGAATCAGTTATTATCTTTTTTGTTTTGAGCGGATTTGTTTTGTATGAATCTATTCAAAAAAACTATAGTAGCTATGGGTCATACCTTTTAAAACGTATATGCAGAATATATATTCCTTATATTGTGGCAATAATTATAGCTATTGTATGCCAGATTACAATTAGTGAATATGGTATTTCTTATTTAAGTGAATGGTTTAATCGCTCATGGACGATTGAAAGTTCTTCAAGCTTAATCGCACAACATATTTTATTGGTTGGGAAATATAATACAGATGCATATAACGGTGTGATTTGGTCACTTGTCCATGAAATGCGAATATCAATAATTTTCCCGTTAATTTTGATGATTTGCTTACGAAAAACGTTAAGGTGTTCATTACTATTATTGTTTAGTTTTAGTATATGTTCTGTCGTAATATTATTTTTGTTTCGCTCGGGCTTAACATTAACAAGCTATGCATTAACATTGCATTACACAGTACTGTTTTTACTAGGAGCACTAGTTGCGAAGTATAAAAATAATTTAATAGTTTTTTATAGTAATTGTACTAAAAACACGAAAATTGCATGGTTTTTATTTGCGATTTTACTTTTTATGTATGAAGGGCTTATAGGAGAAATTAAAGTGCTCAATAATTTTATATTTCGAGACTACGTAGTGGCGATAAGTGCATGTTTATTTGTCATATTAAGTTTGTCAATATCAACTTTGTCGTCCTTGCTACATAATAAATATTTGTTATATTTGGGGAAGATTTCTTACAGTCTTTATTTATACCATATTATATCGTTGTTTTCCCTTATATACATGCTCCATGAAATATTACCGTTGCCTATTATTTTAATTTTTTCACTTGTTTTTTCGTTTATACTTGCAATGCTTTCGTATGTATATGTAGAAAAATTTGCATTCGGAGTCGGAAAGTATGTAACAAAACAAGTGGATAGAAGAGAGAAAGGGTTATCTGTAAAGAGTGAATTGCAGGATGTTATTCAGAAAAGGGCGGTGAAATAATTGAAGCAAGAAATGAGTATAAAAGATTTTCAACAATTACTGAAAAGAAGATTCGTAACGATTATTTTAACGATGTGTTGTTTAACCGCTTCTTTAGTTCTTATCTCTATGTATGTTTTAAAGCCGTCATATCAATATTCAACGCAAATTCTTGTTGGGAATTTAGATGAGTTTAATAAGGAAAATTCAACAAATAAAACACAAGAAAATAAGCAACTAGTAACATCGTATGTTGATATTTTAAAAAGCCCATTAATTATTTCAACAGTCAAAAAAACTTTGAAATTAGAGCAATCAAGTTATGAATTAGCACAAAAAATCTCGGTTGTGAATACGGACAACTCACAAATTGTAACTGTTACAGTAAAAGATTCCAATCCGAAAATCGTGAAAGACATTGTAAGGACATTGGCAGAGCAATCACAAAAAAGCTTTCAACAGTACACAAATGTACAAGGGGTGAAAGTATTAACTGATCCTGAGTTACAGGAACAGGCTGAAAAATTGTTTCCGAAATTTCAACTGATCATTCCTATTTCTTTAATTGTTAGTTTTTTTGTTGGGATAGGTTTAGCTGTATTTCGAGATTATTTTGATGAACGTATATACACGGAACAGGATTTAGAGAAAATAACAACAGTCTCTGTTATTGGTCACATAAATATGGAACCAAATAGAAAAAAGAAACCTACAGAGGTTGATAAAAAATCATCTATATATCGAGGTGAACATGTCGATGTTTAGGACAAAGAAGCAGCTGCCATTCAATTTGCATGATGATCTGATGAAAGAGCAGTTTTATACGGTGTATCACGAGCTGAAAAAATCCGGAAAACAACTGTTCACAGTTAGTTCAACGAAGGACAGAGGTGTTGTTGCCTCGCTTATAGTAAATATGGGTCTAGTGTTTGCGGAAATGAAAAAAAAGGTGTTACTTATTGATGTGAATTTTTCTGACCCTAAACTACATGTATTATTACAAAGTGATCACATGATAACAGTAAACGATATAATAAGCTCTTCCTCCTGCAATTATGAATCTTTTTCTAGTAATTTGTCTAATTACTTATATTGTATTCCTGCAAAAAAAAAAGTACATACAGGGACGCCTTTAGTTGCTATGGATGAATTTGATAATGCGATTGCTAAGTGGAAAGAAGATTTTGATTACATTTTCGTTTATTCTTCTGAAGTATTTGAGCTTCCTGCTACGCACATTATTGCAGGGAAATGCGATGGAGTGGTTTTAGCAGTTAAAAAGCAAAAAGATTCACTACGTACAGTGCAAAAAGTAATAGCGGATATAAATAGGAAAGAATGTGAATTAATAGGTATAATTTTATATTCTTGAATGTGGGGGTAACGATCCATGATTCGTGAAACAAATCAAGCCAAGTTGTATACGATTCCGGCTCAAGAAAAGCCTAGCATATTGAATCGAAGTGTAAAACGCTTGTTTGATATTATATTTTCAATCATATTGTTACTATTAACAATACCAATTATGTTGTTCTTTTGTATTATGATTACCTTAGAAACATCAGGGGCTCCAATATACTTTCAAGAACGTTTAGGTATAAACGGGAAGAAGTTTAATGTATTTAAATTAAGGTCGATGGTAAAGGATGCTGAAATGAACGGACCACAATGGGCAAAAGAACATGATCAAAGAATTACAAAAGTTGGATTGTTTATAAGAAAAACGAGAATTGATGAATTACCACAGCTCTTAAACATTTTAAGAGGAGATATGTCTTTTGTAGGCCCTAGACCAGAGAGAGAGTTTTTTTATAATGAGTTTGATGCGTATATTCCAGAATTTAAGGAACGTTTAATAGTAAAACCAGGATTAACAGGATGGGCACAAATAAATGGAGGGTATAATCTTGATCCAAAGGAAAAGTTGAGGCTGGACATGGAGTATATTGAAATGAAAACATTTCGGATGGACATCCGTATTTTATGTAAAACCGTTTTAATTGTATTGAACGGTAATGGTGCAAGATAAATATATATGTAAACAAACAACATATGTAAGTAGGTTACTTGCAAAGGAGAACTTGTATGGGTAGATCTATTCTAAGCAATATTATCCATCTATTTTATAGTACGATTTTAGCTAACCTTCTTCAGGCCGTCAGTTTAATTGTTTTAGCAAACTTTTTTAACGCACAACATTATGGGATGTTTAGTGTTGCCATAGCAGTGACGTTTGTTATGTTATTTTTTACAGACTTAGGACTTAGTAATACGTTTCTTCGAGAAGGGGCAAAGGATGGAGCAGATTTAGAGCAGATTTTATCATCGTATATAAAAATAAGGATGATTCTACTTATTTTTATTTCTATCATCGGTTATATTGCTATTCATTATATGTATGCGGATAAAAATTTAATTTATATGATGATAAACGTAATGTTTTTCATGTTAATAGGATTAACTTGGCAAAACATAGGGATTGCCTATTTTCAACTGACGGAACGTATGAAGTATATAGCGCTCATAAAAGTTGTATCAGCATCAGTTGTCATTATAATTACATGTTTTTGTATTTTCGGAGAGTTACCGGTGTATGTAACAGCTCGCTTATATGCTTTTGGGTATATGATTGGTGGTTTATTCAGTATATATATCATGAGAAGAAAGACGAAAATGAATATGAAAGTCGTAATTCATAAAGCGTTATTTTGGCAATTAACTCCCTTTATTATTAGCGGTTTTTTAATAATGAGTACGCCACAATTAGCGCCTATCTTGCTTAACTATACATTGCCATTAAGTATGGTAGGTGTTTTTGCAGTGGCGTACCGGATGCCGGCAGCTTTATATCAAGTACCAGGGGTAATTGCAGGTGCATTTTTTCCGGTGCTCTTTAAGCATTATAACCAGAATAATATAGAAGAGCATACGAAATTAAATTTACTTCAAATTAAATCAATGGCGATTGTAGGAATATGTATGACGATCGGTTTATATCATTTAGCACCATACTTTATGTCTATATTTTTTCATGAAGAATGGAAGAATGCAGTAGAACCACTCCAAATATTATCATTTCTTATTGTGCTACAAAGTTTAAATATTGCCATTGCTGACGGTTTAACGACGAGTGGTTGTCAAAATAAGAGGACTGTTGTGCAGTGTGTAGCATTGGTGATAGGTGGGGTTATGCTTTATAGCTTTAGTAGTCTTGGTGGAGTGATAGGAGCGGCATACGCTATGGTTTTATTTGAAATAGTCGCTTTAGTGGGATATATAGCGGTAAGTGTAGTGAAGAAAAAAATTGTATTCCAAATTGTAATACCGTATACAATTTATTTTGGTGTAACCTTTATTGGAGTGCAATATATATTGCATACATATCATTTAATTGCGCTTGTTCTTAATATACTAATTGTAGTAGCTGCCATATTCCTATATGATTATGAGCTAAAAAAACTTCTTCTTTCTTTTATAAGAAAAATACGCAAAAAGGATTATATTACGAAACAGGGGATATAGCCTATGGAAAATAATATGAAAGTATCAATGGGATGGATTATTCTTCTAATATTATTTGTCATGTTAAGTAAATACAATTTATATATTGGATTTTCATTGAAGATATATATGATTTTTTTAGTCATATATTTTTGTTTAACAATTAAAGACTTTCATATTCAAAAGTTATATTTTCATGAAGTTATATTTTTACTGTTTTATTTCATTTATTGTTTAAGCGGAATTCTTTCTATGTATTTAAATGCTAGTATTCGTATGATTTTTGGCGTGCTACTCGTTTTAGGATGCTATTTTATAATGAGAAATTTATTGGGGAATACTGAAATAGTGGTACTTGAATCATCTATTGCTTATGTAGGAATAGTATTTAATGTTGTAAGTCTACTACTCTATATAATCGGTTTACAATACTTTAGTTTATACGGTGGAGAAGAGAGAGAAATTTTTGCTGGATTATTAGTTGATAGAGGATATCCACGGTTAATTGGATTGCTAGATGATCCTAACATTTTTATTTTCTATAATACAATATTTTTTATGTACTATATGACGAATTTGCAAAATATCACTAACATCTTAGGGTTAATTTTATGTGTTACGACGAGTCTATTAACCTTTTCAAGAGGGGGAATATTAGCGCTTGTGCTTGTCATTTTTGTATATATATGTATGTCTAGTTTCGCTAAAAAAATAAAAATAATTATGAGTTTAGTATTGTTTAGTGTAGTTATTTTTAGTTTATCGAATAGTGTAATGGGGGGCCAATTAGATGACATATTAAATAAACGAATTTCTGATTTTTCCCATGATAATGGAAGTGGTAGATTTACATTATGGGAAGCTGCTTTTAAATATTATTTATCCAATCCATATATCGGAATTGGTGCGTTTAACTTCTCGAATTATTATGAGTATCAATTTAATGAAAAATTATATGTACACAATACATTTTTAGAAATTTTGTCTGAGTCGGGTACAATTGGTTTTCTTCTATATAGTGCGTTTTTATTCATATTAATGTTTAAGTTAGCGCAGCATACTTTGTTTCGTGAAAAACCATACCTTCTATTGACTATGATTGCATTTTTATTTCAGATGATGTCATTGTCACTCATTATTAACGAAGCGTTCTTTTTATTTTTAGCAGTTGTTGTGAAGTATATTTCAATATATGAAGGAAGGGGAAAGATAGATGGTAAAATGTCTATCAGCACATAATAAGGCGCCTCATGTTTCTGTAATAACACCTTCTTATAATAGTAGACGATTTATAGGTGAGACAATTTTATCTGTACAGAATCAATCGTATGAAAACTGGGAAATGATTATCGTTGATGACTGTTCAACCGACCAATCTGCCGCAAAAATTAAAGAGATAATAGAAGGAGACTCACGTATTAGGTTATTATCATTAAAAGAAAATGTTGGTGCTGCTAAAGCTCGGAATTTAGCGATTCGAGAGGCGAGAGGAAGGTACATTGCCTTTTTAGATAGTGATGATATATGGTTGCCGCATAAATTGAAGACACAATTGTTATTTATGGAAGAAATGAATATTGCTTTTTCATATGCGTCGTATAGTTTAATTGATGAAAATGGTAATGAATTAAATCGCGAAGTGAGTGTACCAAAATCTGTTGACTATCATTATTTAGTAGGAAATACAATTATCGGGTGTTTAACGGTGATGATTGATCGTGAAAAAATTCCGTATGTCGAAATGCCTAGTGTACAGCCGGAAGATACAGCGTTATGGCTGAACTTATTACATGAAGGGCATGAAGCAAAAGGGATACAGCAAGTATTAGCGAAGTATCGAATTGTAGCAAATTCTGTTTCGAGAAATAAAGTTAGAGCAGCTTTTCGGTATTGGAAATTATTAAGGGACCAAAAAAGTCTTAATGCAGTGCAAAGTTTTTACTATTTTAGTAAGTATGCTTATCATGCTTATAAAAAAAATAAAATCAATGTAGTTGGGAAGACGCAATTATGAATATACTGTTGATGACTGATAAATTGATAACTGGCGGAGCCGAAAATTATTTCTGTAAATTAGAAAATAATTTGCATTATGAGGATTTTAAGATTTATACAGCTGCAGGTGATGGAGAACTATATGAATCCCTTACTAGAAAAGAAAATTTTATCTTACTTAGTCGATGGAATCATTTGAGAAATATTTATTATTTACGAAACGAAATTTGTAAACGAAAGATAGAACTTATTCATGCAAATAGTTTGCGAATGGTATTATATGCTTTTCTACTTCAAAAGTTTATTAAAAAAAAGATGAAAATTGTTTATACGAAACACAATGTAACGATATTAGAAAAGAAAATGCCAACGCTTTTTCGGTATTTCATGAATAAATATGTGAACAATATTATTACAGTAAGTGAGTTTGAAAAAAACAATTTAATTTCAATTCATGTAGCAGAAGAAAAAATAAATACAATTTATAACGGTGTCGATATTGAAAAGTTTTTATTCCAGCAGAAAAAGAAAGAATCTATATATAAAATAGGGATATTAGCTAGATTATCCAAAGAGAAAAACCATCAACTATTTGTCAAAATTGCAAATGTGTTGAAAAAGAGAAATGATTTTATGTTTTATATTGCTGGTGATGGACCAGAGAAAGAATCGATTATGAAAGAAATAGAAAAATATGGATTGCAGCAAAGGGTGAAGATGCTAGGGAATATTTCAGAGCCGCATGGGTTTATAGGGAATATGGATGCCTTACTTTTATTATCTTTTCGTGAAGTGTTTCCAATGGTAGTAATTGAAGCGATGGCTACAGGGACACCAATTGTTTCAATAGATGTTGGTGGAATACATGAAGCGGTAATAGATGGAGAGTCAGGTGTTTTGATATCTGAATATTGCGAATCCGAATTCGCAAGTGCGCTTGAGGAACTACAAGGGAATGAAGAAAAGGTAACTGCTATTAGATTGAAAGCACGAGAGAAAGCAATGAGATATTTCTCGTTAACTAAAATGATAGAGGAAACGAAAAATATATATGAATTAAACAAATGACCGAGTAGGTCGTTTGTTTTTTTTATTATAGAAACTTTTAAGAGACAACTCACATATTATATGAAAAAGGTAATATGAGGAGTGAATTTATTTTGTCAGAATATATTTCATCCCAAGAAGATTGTGCGCCAGAAAGTAGCGTTCATATTGATTGTTTTGGCGCAGTTCCAAACTCGGGAAATGATAGCTCATTAGCAATTCAGCAAGCTATTGATTATTGTGTAGCGAATCGAATTTCGACGGTTAGAATTACAGGGATAAATACGTACAAAATTGTAAAGCCGATTGTTATTAAATCAAACGTAAGATTAGAGTTGGATCCTACCGTAACACTGCAAATTGATGGGGATTTTAATGCATTTGAGCTACAAAGTAACGCTTCGATAGTTGGTGGTACTCTTCAAGTTATAAATCCATTGTTTCAATCTGCTGTTATTTATGTTTCTGGTTCACAACAAATCGAAGTACCTAATCAATCTGTTATATCAAATATAAATATAATAAATACAACTCCATCGTATAAAGGAAAAGCTATACATTTTTATTGTCAAAAGGCATGGGATTTTATTAGTTTCTTTCAAGTTAAATTTATTCAAATTAAAAACTTTCAAACTGCAATACATTTGAAGACAGAATATATAAATGATATCAATACACCTTGCTGGATTAACGCCAATGTATTTCAATCTATATTTATTGATGGATGTGTGTATGGGATTGAAGTAGATGGAAATAGTGATTTGCCAAATGAAAGTTCAGGAAATACGTTTCATGATATTCAAGTGCAATGTAGACAACAAACGGAAAAAGTAATTCGTTGTTCAGGTGCGTATAATACATTTGATTGTATGATCTGGGATACGTACCGGATGAGTAGTGAACAAATTGTTATTGAATTTTCTTCCAATTCTCATCGTAACTACCTTTTTTCAAATCTGCTTTCGACAACTATTGTAGATAAAGGACAATACAATGTTTGTAAGTCTACTTATGAAGAATCCCTACGAATTCAGTTACCTTTGACGTTAAATAGACCTCATTTAATAGGAAATCAAGATGATATTTTAGTAAATGCTCAGCAGAAATATAACGTTAAGCAAGTAAGTGGAAAAGTGCCGTACGGGGGAAATCTCACAAATTGCTTTAATTTAATAGATGAACAAAGTGTAAACTATATTGACGTTCCAGATAGTAATCCAGTTGTAATTGAAATGGATTTTACGAAAAAACCAATACAAATGTTAAATTGTTTTGGAATGTATTTTGGATGGGGAGAGAGCCCAAAGAAAATTAAAATTGAATATGCATTAAGTGCAACTGGAAGTTGGGTTATCGCGTTGGATGTTCCATTAAATGTTGGCGATACAATTATATCGAATATGAAGGCCAGTCAGTTATATAAAGTTAGAATTACATTAAGTGGTTATTCTCAAGATCATAAACGTTTTCGAATTAATCGTATCTTTGCAAGATCTTCTATGGAAAATGGGAGTGCTTGGTTAGCGACGACTGGCGGAAGAATGTTTGGAGATATTGAAATAGAGGCAAGTAAAGGTATAATCATGAAGACTGCTAGTGGAGTGAAATGGAAAGTTACTATTAATGAAGCTGGCCAACTTATTACGACTAAAATAACTTGAGATGGTGTTTAATCGTATATCCTTGGACGAGTTACAACGTAGTGGGATATAGGTAATGAAAAAGAGATTGTAATTTGGTTTCAACCAAACTACAATCTCTTTTTTGTTTCAATTACTTCCACCAAATCCAAGTCCAAAGGTAATTTCGTACATTTCGAGGAGTAATGCGAATGAAGCGTTCACCGTCAAAGAAGCAATTTAAATTTGGAAGTGCTTCATCTGGATTTTCTGGAACAAAGGTGACGATGTTTTCGTTACTTGTAACGGTTACTGTAATTGGTGGGTCGGTAGGCGAGACTTGAAGTTGTAACGAAATATTGGCCGTATTTTTAAAGGGATTATTAACAGGGGGGCTTATCACTTGTACTGTGAATAACACGATAATTGTTTCGTTTGGTTCCAAATTAGTAGCGACTAGGAAACCGATATTCGGATTCGCTAGTGGAGAGCGTTCACCGTTAATAAAGACAGTGCCATTTATAAATTGTAAACCTGCTGGAATAGTATCTTGTAACGAAATATTTGAGAGTGAAATTTCAGAAGTATTTGTAATGCGTACCGTGTAATCAAAATATTGATTTAAATAAGCTGAGCTGACGGAAGCATTTTTCGTGACTGTTGCAGTTATAAATTGAACTGGTATACGAACGATATTTGAATTAACAATGAAAGTAATAATTGGATCCTGTGGTGTCAACTGAAAAGCAGCGGTAACTGTTGCAGAATTTATAATTGTACTGTTTGAAGGAATAGAAGTTGCGAGAACTTGAAATGTTATAGTTGCTACTGTACCTGCAGATAAAGAACCAATATTAATACCAGTGTCTGGACGAACATTTGGAACGGGAGTGCCGTTAATGGTTACGCTGTTTTCTATAAATGTTGTACCAGCTGGAATTGTGTCTATAACAGAAGTACTGATTGTAGGAATTGGGGAATGATTGAATACCGCTAATGTGAATGTAATGATATCTCCTATAACGACAATAGATTTGTCAGCTGTTTTTTCAATGCGAACCATCGGATCAATAACTGTCGTTGTAACGGTATTTGTTTGTTTTGTAATTGTAATAGGTGGTTTTGTTGGATCAATGATAACGGTATAGGAAACAGAAGCATCATTATTAATTGTAGATTGAAGAGTAGAAGAAGATATTGTCACTTGGAACGTAATAATAACAAATTCATTAGGAGCAAGATTTCCTAACGTAATACCATTTTCAGGATTCTCATTAGGCTGATTGATTCCGTTAATCGTAACACTACCAGCAACAAAAGTCGTATCTATTGGTACGGCGTCTATGGCAAGAAGGTCTTCAATCGTTACATTACCGCTATTCGTAATCGTAATTGTATACGTTAAAGTTTGACCAGGTAAGGCGTTTGTTACATCAGCAGACTTAAAAGCAATGACATTATCATTTTGGACAGTAGTTTTGACAGTATTTGTTGTAGTCGTATTTGTAACAGGTACGTTATTTGGGTTGACTATATAGTTAAAAGTAGTAATTGCGTTGTTGTTTAGTTCATTTGGTGTTGGAATAGAAGTCACAGTTACTTGGAATGAAACGATAGCATCTCCACCAATAGTTATAGTACCAATTGGTATGCCGCTTACTGGATTCACTCCTGGAAGAGTTTCTCCGTTTACAATGACGCTATTTTCTATAAACGTAGTACCTTGAGGAATAATATCTTGAATGATTACATCATTTACTGCAACATTACCGGTTTGATTTAGTGTAATCGTATACGTTAACGTATCACCAACCGTTGCAAATGCAAGGTCAACAGCTTTATTACTATTCAAATTCGCATGATTAATTTCTGTTAAAGCAGCTGATGAAATAATAGTTTCGGTAATAGGTGGTCGATTTGGTACCGTGTATTCATATTCAATTGTACTCGTGTTAGAGATTGGATTTGTTTGTGGAATCGAAGTAACCCGTACTTGGAATAGAATGGTTGCTGTCGTATTAGGCGGAATGTTATCAATTTGTATACCGTTAAGTGGATTGTCATTTGGCCGAGCGTTGCCATTCACGATAACACTATTCTCTATAAAGCTCGTATTTGCTGGGATGATATCTGTAACAATAATGTTTTCTACTTGTATATTCCCATTGTTTGTAATGGAAATAGTGTAAGGGATAATAGTTTGTAGGTCAGCATATTGGATAGGTGTTGTTTTTGTCGCAATTACATTAGCAGAAATAACTTCAGTGAAGGTAATATTGCTAGTGGATATTTGTTCTTCCACGTTTATTGTATAACGAGAAGTTGATTGATTTTGAACATGGCCGCTAGCAGGAAGAGCTACGACGGTAACAGAAAATGTGACTGGGATAGAAATATTAGGAGCAATCGTTCCTACAAGTATACCTGCACTTGGGTTGGCATTAAGCTGAGGAATGTTATTTACTAAAACGCTACCGTCAATAAAGGTTGTTCCATTAGGAATATTGTCTGTAAATACAACAGCAGTGGCATCCGTATTCCCTGTATTCGTTAAAGTTGTTGTATAAGTTAAAATGTCACCAATCGTTACAGAGGTTAAATCAACAGTTTTAAGTGAAACGATGTCAGCATCATTAATTTGAACAAAAGTAGTATTGGAAGTAGTAGATTTTTGAATTGGTGCAAAGTCAGGATTGAAAATAAAGTCGTAGACGACGTTTGCAGTATTAGGTGTTGGATTTACAGCAGGTAAATTCGTAACGGAAACTTGGAATGTTATTGTAGCCATTTGACCTGCTGCGACATTAGGAATGGAAAAGCCGATATTCGGATCTGCTGCAGGAAGTACAGTATTATTAACTACTACACTTCCTGGAATAAATACTGTTCCATCCGCTATAGTATCTGTAAAAAAGATGGAGTTAGTTGTAGCCGATCCATTATTTTGAATGAATACTGTATATTCAATGGTTTCATCAATGTTAGCTAATACAGTATTAGTGGACTTTGTAGCAATAAGAATAGCATCAATAAATTGTATGTTTGTAGCATTGGAAGAGGTCGTTTCTGAAATTGGTGGTGTGCTTGGGTCTGGTCGATACTCATAGTGAATGACGGCGATATTATTAATGTTATTTTGTGGCGGTATAGAGACTACGCTTACTTGGAACGTAACAATAATCGTATTATTTGGAAGAATTATATCAAGATTGATACCTGTAATTGGATTTTCGTTAAGTCTTGGTACGCCATCTACAAGAATGCTATTTGGAACGAATGTGGTGCCAGAAGCAATTGCGTCAAGTAGGAGAGTATTTGTAATAGGTATTGTACCAGCGTTTGTAACTGCGACTGTATATGTGATGATTTGACCGATACGTGTAATGGATCTGTTAGCGGATTTAATTGCACTAACATTTGCCGTCCGCACTTCAGTATTTACTGCATTTGATAACGATCTACGCTGAATAATTTGAGAACTAGGGTCAATTTGGTATTCGTACGAGGTGTCTGAAATATTAATGACTACATTGCCAACTGGTATATTTGTAAGTTGTACTTGGAATGAAATAGTGACTGTTTCATTTGGTTGTATCGTGCCGAGAGTTACTCCGTTTTCAGGATTAGCGCCAGGCTGAATTACATTATTTATTGCTAAGCTATCTTCAATAAATATAGTACCTTCTGGAATGTTATCAATGAACACGGTATTGTTAGCTGGAACGGTTCCTATATTTTGTAGTGTATTTGTGTAGGTAATAATTTGCCCGATTGATGCGAAAGTTACATCCGCGCTTTTAACAGAAATAATATTTGCGTTTTGAAGTGATGTTGTAACAATGTTAGAATTTGCAGAGCGATTCACTGGTGGGGCTGTAGGGATACTTACATATTGGTAAGTTGCTGAAGATTGATTTACAATTTCGGTTTCAGTAGGTGGATTATTTGTTTGCACTTGAAATAGTATCGTTTTGGAACTGTTAGCTGGAATTGTTCCAATCGGTATTCCGTTTTCAGGATTTACACCTGGCTGAAGGACACCGTTAATTGTGACACTATCGGGAACGAATGTAGTCCCAGCTGGGATAGAATCTGTGAAAACAATATTTATTGCGTCAACATTACCGATATTTTTCACTTCAGAAATATAAAGTATAGTTCCGCCAATATCTACAGTTGTTGGATTGGATGTTTTTGTAATTGTCAATTGTGCTTGCACGAAATTTGTAATGACGATATTACTAGTAGATGTTTCAGTAATAGGCGATTGCCCTGGGTCTGGTTGGATTGTATATGTTGTATTGGATTGATTTGTAATCGATTCTCGCGAGAATGAATCTTTAATAAGAATTTGGAACGAAATAAGGTGAGTAGCGTTTGCTGCTAAGGTAGGTAAAGTAACACCTACATTTGGATTGGCACCAAGTATAGTTGTTCCATTAAGTGTAAAACTATTTTCTACGAATGTAGTATCTTGGGGAATCGTATCTGAAAATATGAGATTCGTAGCTGGAATATTTCCGGTATTTTCTAGTGTTATTGTGTAAGTCAAAATATCACCTGTTGTTGTTTGAGGTGCATTGACTGCTTTTAAAGAAAGGATAGTTGCATCCGAAATTTGTGTGAAAGCAGGATTAGACGTAATTGTTCGAGAGATGATAGGAGCAGTTGGATCGGCGATAAAAGTATAGTCAATACGGGCTGTATTAGAAATTGGGTTCACGCTTGGTATAGATTGAACGATAACCTGGAATGTTACAGTGACGATTTCTGACGGTGTGATGGAGTTTAATGGTATTTCTACGTTAGGATCGGCACCTGGAACAGAAACACCACTAATGGTAACGCTATTCGGAATAAATGCAGTTCCTTCTGGGACCAAATCTGTTAAAGTAACTGTATTTGCAGTAGTATTTCCGTTATTTTGAACGACTACTGTGTAAGTGATTGTACCGTCAGTAGATTGTACGAGAGAATCTGTACTTTTAATTACGGATAACGATGCATCAACAACAGCTGTATTAACCGTATTAGACGAGGATGTTGCTGTAACAGGAGGTTGACTTGGATCGACAATATACGTGTAACTTGTAAGTGCTTGATTTATAATCGCTCCTTGCGGTGGAATAGAACTTGCAAGAAATTGGAACGTAATAGTAGCGGAATCACCTGGTGCGATAATACCAACTGGAATACCGAGAGTTGGACTTGCATCTGGAAGTGAAATCCCGTTGAGCGTAACACTATTTGGAACAAATAATGCTCCTTCAGGAACTCCGTTAATGAGTAATACAGAGTTTGCAGGGAAGTTTCCAGTATTCGTTAATGTTGCTGTATACGTAATTACATCCCCGATAGATACAATTGAACGATTTGCTTGTAAAACAGTTGTAACAGTCGCGTTATTAATTTGTGTTGAAGCGCTATTAGAATTTATCGTGCCTGTAACAGGAGGAGAGGCCGGATCAACGATGAATGCGTATTGAATAGATGCTACGTTTGTAATCGGATTTGAAGGTGGAGTAGATGTAACTATGACTTGGAAAGTAACGGTTAAGGAACTACCTGCGCTAACTGTTCCGATATTCACTCCGTTATTTGGATTTGCGCCTGGAATGGTACTTCCATTTACAGCAAAACTATTTTCAACAAAGGTCGTTCCAGTTGGAACTGGGTCTGAGAAATTTACATTCGTAGCGTTTGTATTTCCGTTATTTTGAATCGAAACTGTATAAGTGATCGTATCTCCAATATTTGCAAAGGCTGTATTAGCAGTTTTTACAGCTGAAAGTATGGCTGTATTAATAGAAGTAACGAAGACATTCGTTTCCACATTGCCAGGCTGAGCCAGTAATGCATTGCCTACGTTATATTGGAAGTTAACAAATCCTAAGTTTTGGAGTTCAGGTGTGAACGTTGTTGGATTACTTACGATTTGTACTTGGAATATGATTGTAACAGTTTGATTTGGACTGATTGTATTTATGCCAACACCGTTAATAATCGAAGCGGATGGTAATGGAGTGCCATCAACAATAACTGATCCTGCAACAAATTGTGTCCACGATGGTAAAGGGTCTGAGAATATAGCGTTGTTAGCAGGAATATTGCCTGTGTTCGTAATAGTCGTTGTATACGTAATCGTATCACCAATCGTTGCAAAAGTTTTATCTCCTATTTTAATAGTATTTAAAATAGCACTTTCAATTTTTGTTGTAACGTTGTTAGAAATAATATTTTTTGAAACTGGAGGATTAGCTGGATTAACGATATGTTGAAAGCTAACGCTAGCTTGATTAGTAATTGGATTTATAGGCGGAATTTCATTGGCGATAATGTGAAATGCTACGATGACAGATTCGTTTGGCGCGATATCACCGATTGGAACGCCTGTAATGATATCTGCATTTGGGATGCTAGTTCCGTTCAGTGTAAAGCTATTCGGTTCAAAGGAAGTTCCGTCTGGAATAAGGTCGGTAAAAATAACATTCGTTGCACTCACATTTCCGCTATTTGTAATTGTAACGGTGTAGGTAATATCCTGCCCGATATCTACCGTAGATACATTTGAATTTTTTTGTGCAGTAAGGATAGCGCTATTAATTTGTGTTGTCGTTGTATTAGATTGATTGGAAGTTGTAATAGGTGGCTGGCTAGGATCAACGACATAATGATATGTGGTAGAAGCAGAGTTAGAAATGGGATTAAGTGTTGGAAGTGTAATAACAGTTGCTTGGAATGTAACGATTGCCGTATTACCACCATTAATGGAACCAATATTTACACCAGTTGATAAATCGGCGTTTGGAATGGTTTGCCCATTAGCTGTGAAACTATTTGGAACGAAACTTAAATTGCTATCAAGAATATCGATAATAGTTACATCAGTTGCGGTCACATTCCCGGTATTAGGAAGGTTAAGTGTAAATGTTATTGTATTACCAACATCCGCAAAAGTAAGATTTGCTGTTTTGGTGCTAATAATAGTTGCGTTGTTTATTTGAAGGAGTGTAGTGTTGGAAGTAGCTGTACTTGAAACGGGAGGATTAACAGGATCAACAGTAAATTCATACATCGTTGATGCTTTATTTGGTGCTGGGTTACTAGGGGGAATATTGTTTACTGTAACTTGAAAGACGATGCTATATATTTCATTTGGTGGAAGTGTTGCAAGTAATACACCTGTATTTGGATCCGCGTTAGGTTGTAAAACGCCATCGACAGTTAATGTGTTAGGAACAAATGTGAGTCCACTTGGTAATGCATCTGTGAATACAATATTAGTTGCATCGGTATTGCCTACATTGGTAATAGAAGTAGTATAAAAAGCAGTTTGCCCGATATCTGCAAAGGATACACTTTCATTTTTGGTCATAGATAATATGGCTTCTTTAATTTGGGTTGAAACAGGATTGCTAATTGAAGTTTCTGCTTCAGGTGGTGAGACTAATTGATACGATGTTGATGAGAAATTTACAATTGGGTTTGCGGTTGGTAATGATGTTACAGTAACTTGGAACGAAACTGTTACTGTAGTCCCGGCTGTTATTGTCCCAATATTCACACCGTTCGATGGATCCGCCCCGCTTTGAGGAACTCCATTAATAGAAAATGTGTTTGCAATAAATGTAGTGACGCTTGGTACGGTATCTGTAAATATAACATTTTGTGCGGATGAGTTTCCATTGTTTGTTAAAACGACAGTATAAGTGAGTGTGTCTCCAATACGACTAAAGGATTTATCGACTTGTTTTAATGAAAGAATGTTAGCTGTATTAATCGTAGTAAACACTGTGTTTGAAGTAACGTTTCTTGAAACAATAGGTGCATTGGGATCAGCGATAAATGTGTAAGAAGCAGTAGCGGAATTGGCAATAGGATTTTGAACAGGGGTAGAAGTAGCGGTCACTTGAAATGCTATAGATATTGAGCTGTTAGGGGAAATTGATCCAATCGTTATGCCTGTATTAGGATTCAATCCAATTTGTGTGAGTCCATTTATTGTAACGCTATCAGTAATAAATGTTGTACCATTTGGTATAAGATCCGTGAAAGTAATATTAGTTGCATTTGTATTACCGTTATTCGTTAAAATTGTCGTATAGGTTATGGTATCGCCTAGTGTTACAAGGGTTTGATCGACCGATTTTACCATCGTTATCATAGCATCTAATACAGGATTTGTAGCAATATTCGTTGAAGTAGAGGTAGTAGCAGGAGCGCTGTTTGGATCAACAGTATAAGAATATAAAATTGTGTCATTACCCATAATTGAACTGGAAGGGGAAACGGAAATAACATTTACTTGGAAAGTAACAGTTACCGTTTCACCAGGAGCGATATTTGGTATATTTACTCCAAGTGCTGGTTGCGCACCAGACTGCTGAACGCTATTTATTGTGACTGAATTTGGTATAAAGGTAGTGTTAGCTGGAATAGCGCTTGTGAAAGTAATATTCGTTGCGGCTGTATTTTCGGTATTTCTAATAGTAGTTGTATACGTAATCGTATCTCCAACTGAAACTATAGATTTATCAGCACTCTTTTTTGTTGTTAAAATTGCACTATTAATAGTTGTCGAAACCGTATTAGATACATTCGTTTGCGATACGGCAGGTTGGCTAGGATCGACCACATGTGCAAATTGTACAGAGCTAGAATTAGAAATTGGATTTATACTTGGAATGTTTGTAACAAGTACGTTAAGAGTAATCACGGCCGTTCCATTTGGGTTTATATTTCCAATCTGAATTCCGTTAGCTGGATTTCCGATTTGCTGTGTACCAGAATCGTTTGTAAGAGTGCCAGATATGAATGTCGTTCCATCAGGTAAAGTATCCGTAAAAATTATATTTTGTGAAGTGACATTTCCAGGGTTACTTAATGTAATTGTATAAGAAATTGTATCGCCAATTGTTGCGAAAGTTTTATTTACAGATTTGATTGCCACAATTTCCCCAGAATTTATTTGTGTCGAAACCGGATTGGACGTCGTACTTCTTGAAACGAGTGGTAAGTTTGGACCTGTCATAAATTGATAATTAATGGAAGCGCTGTTTACAACCGGTGAGTTTGGTCCGCCTGGTCCAATTGTGAAAATTGGATTTGGAATGCTAACTACTTGCACACGGAAGGTAACGTTTATAAAATCTCCAGCAATAATATCCCCAATCGGTATCCCATTCGCTGGATTTACTCCAGGCAATAAAACTCCGCCTACTCGAACGCTATCTTCTATAAATACTGTGTTATTTGGAATCGGATCTGTAAAAATGATATTCGTAGCAGTTGCGTTTCCTATATTATCCAATAAAACAGTATACGTTAAAAATGAATTTCCAGGTGCTACGTCAGAAAATAGTCGATCTACACTTTTCGTTGCTTGAATAATCGCTTCGTTAATTTGAACTAAAGTTGGATTACTTGTAGCTGTTTCTATCACCGGCGGCTGGGTAGGATCAATAATGATCGAGTATGTTGTGCTAGATTGGTTCAAAGTTGGGTTTGTAGCTGGTATTGAGCCAACGATAGCTTGAAAGCTAATTGTTGTCGTTCCTCCAACTGGAATTGAGTCTAAAGAGATTCCGCTATCTGGTCTAAATCCAAGTTGTGGGATTGTATTAATTTGTACGCTATCAGGAACGAATGAAAGTTCAGGTGGTAATATATCGATAAAAACAGGTGTGTTTGCTGAAGTATTTCCGCTATTGGTGAGGATAGTTGTATACGTAATTGTATCTCCAACAGCAGCAAAAGCACTGCTTGCAGTTTTTGTTGCGATAACGGAAGCAGTATTTACTTGTGTAAAAGTTTTATTAGATTGAACTGTTCGTGAAACTGGCGGTTCATTTATATCTACAATAAAGCTATATTGAAGCGATGATTTGTTCGGGATTGGATTCGGGTTTGGAAGTGTTGTAATGTTTACTTGAAAACTGAGTGTAGCAGATGCATTTGAATTCAAGTTACCAATATTGATACCGTTTTGTGGATTTGCATTAGTAATAGTTGTTCCATTTACCGTAAAACTATTTGGAATAAACGTTGTACCATTTGGAATTACATCTGTAAAAATAACATTGTTTGCGGTAGTATTACCGGAATTAGTAATGGTAGAAGTGAAAGTAAGTGTATCTCCAATAGTAGCGAATGTTGAATTGACAGTTTTATTTATAGAAAGAGTAGCATCAATAATTGGAGTAACCGTTGTATTCGTAATTGTACTATTGACAGCAGGTGATTGGTTGGGATTCACGGTATATTCATAATTTACAAGAGCATTATTTGTTAATGTGCCACTAGGTGGTATCGCTAAAATTTGTGCTTGAAAAGTAATAAATACAGTATCCCCTGGCGAAATATCTGCCAAGTGAATACCAAGTGATGGATCTAATCCTGGTTGTGGGACATTATTGATCGTTACGGAGTTTTGGATAAATGAAGCTCCTGCACCAAGCCCATCCGTTAAAACAGTCGCACTAGCAGGAGTATTACCTGTATTTGTTACTGCAATCGTATAGGTAACGATATCGCCAATTGCAGCTGTCGGTGTATTCACAGACTTAGTAGCGACAATAGTAGCGTTATTAATTTGAGTTGTTATTACGTTACTTAACGTATTGGCGGATGCTGGAGGTAAGTTAGGATCTACGACGTACTGGTACGTTGTATTGCTTTGGTTCGGGAGTGGATTTGGATTCGGGATAGAATTTACTTGTACTTGGAACGAGATGAGCGTATTTGCATTCGGATTTATTGGATCAATGGCAATTCCACTTGCTGGATTTACATTAGGCAGTGTATTCCCGTTTACAGTAACACTATTAGCAATAAATGATGTCCCGTTTGGAATTACATCTGTAAATATTACATTTGATGCAAGTGTGTTCCCGTTATTCGTTAAAGTAGTCGTGTACGTAATAATATCATTTACGTTAGCAAACTGTTTATCTGCAGATTTAGTAGCGGCAATTAAGGCGTTATTAATAGTTGTCTGTACAGTGTTAGAAGCAACCATCTGCATCACAGCAGGTTTGGATGGATCATACGTATATTGGAATGTTGTGCCTGATTGATTTGTAATTGGATTTACAGCAGGGATAGTTGGTACAAAAACTTGGAATGCAACGGTGCGTGATGAATTCGCTCCTATTGTACCAATTGAAATGCCGGTAGCAGGATTTGCGTTAGCTACAGGGACATTATTAATCGTTACAGTATTAGGAATGAAGAGGGTACCCGCTGGAATGATATCTGTAAACGTTACATTAGCAGCAGGGATATTCCCGTTATTTGTTAAAATAGTCGCATATAGTATGACATCACCAACATCAGCGAAGTTTGTACTCGTTAGTTTTGTAGCAACGATATTAGCAGTATTAATTTGTGTAGTTACTATATTGCTAGCAGCGTTTCTAACAAGAGCAGGTAAGTTTGGATCAGTGATAAAGCTATATTGAAGTGAAGCGCTGTTTTGAATTGGGTTTGGTGAAGGTAGCCCATTTGCACTTATTTGAAAAACAATCGTTGTAAAACCACCTGAAGGAATGGAGCCGACTTGAAGACCGGTACTAGGGTCTGCACCTTGTTGTAAAGTACCACCTATAAAAATACTATTTGGTACGATAGTGGAGCCATTAGGAATTATATCGGTAACAATAACATTATTTGCTATAGTATTTCCAAGATTAGCTAAAGAAATTGTATATGTGATTGGTTGCCCGACATCGGCGATAGTTAAATCTACTTCTTTGACAATCACTACATTTGCTAAATTAATTTGTGTACTTACAGTGTTACTTACAGATGTTTCTATAGTTGGTGGATCGCCCGGATTTAGAATAAAACTATACTGTGTACTAGATGAATTTAATGTTGGGTTTTGTGTTGGTAAAGAGGTGATGGTTACTTGATAAGAGACGGTAAGTGAGCCGTTAGCAGCAATGGAAGGTAGCGGAACACCTATATTTGGATCTGCGTTATTTTGGAGTACACCATTAATAAGAAAAGTATTTGGAATAAAGGTAGTACCGTCTGGATTCGTATCTACGAAAGTAGGACTATCAGCAGAAACACTTCCTGCATTCGTCAAAGTAACAGTATAAGTTAATGTATCCCCTACGGTAGCGAACGCTCGATTCACTGTTTTGGCTGAAATGACATTTGCATCGTTTACTTGAGTAAATGTAGTGGTTGAAGTAGTGTTTTTACTTACAGGTGAAGCGTTTGGATCAACGATAAAGTTGTAGGAGATAGAAGCACTATTCGAAATAGGATTTGGATTTGGAATGCTAGTTATTACTACTTGGAATGAAGCTGTAATTGTAGTATTAGCATTGATGCTACCAATATTGATGCTAGTTGGTGTAACGCCTGGTTGAGTAACACCGTTAACTATAACGCTATTTGGTACAAAGGCGGTTCCATTCGCAATTGAATCGGATAGTAATACATTGTTCGCTGCAACATTCCCATCGTTAGTAAGAGCAAAGGTGTAAGTTAATACATCGCTAACTTCCGCAAACGTTTTATCTACAGATTTATTAGCATGGAGATTTGCTAGTCTAATTGTTGATGTAACAGAATTAGAATTTGCTGTCTTTGAAGTCGGTGGCAAATTTGGATTTACAGTATATAGATAAGAAGCGAAGGCATTATTAATGATAGGATTTTGGGTCGTAATATTGATGACTGTTACTTGGAAAGAAAGGGTAAAAGTAGCCCCGCCAGGAATTGTGCCGATAGGTAAAGCGACGAGAGAATCTACATTTTGCAAAACTCCGTTTAGTGTTACAGTACCAGGATTTAATATCGTTCCATTTGGAAGTGGATCTGTTAGTTGTACGTTATTAGCGGCTGTATTTCCGCTGTTTGTAATAAGGATTGTATAACTTATCGTTTCGCCAATTGTGGCAAATTGTTTGTTAGTTGATTTTGTTAATGTTACATTCGCATTGTTAATTTGAGTGGAAACAAGATTAGAAGAAATGTTTTTTGTAACGGGTGATTGGCTAGGGTTGACGGTATATTGATAAGAAGCACTTGATCCGTTAGATACGACATTTGACGCGGGTATTGTATTTACTACTACTTGAAATGCAACATTTTTTGTTGTGCCGCTTGGGATGGATCCAATATTCACGCCGTTAGCGGGATTTGCGCCCACTTGTGTCGTGCCATCTATTGTTAAACTGTTTAGAACGAAAGTTGTTCCAGTAGGGATGACATCTGTAAAAATAACATTGTTCGCATTTGTATTACCTGTACCTGTAAAGGAAACGGTGTACGTTAGTGGGTCACCAATATCTGCAAAATTTTTATCTACTGCTTTCGTCATTGTTACAGTAGCATTATTCACTTGAGTGGAGACAATATTTGTCGTATCAGTCCCACTTACTGCTGGTTGATTAGGTACAGGAATGTATTGATATGTTGTTGTTCCACTATTTAATATTGGGTTTGTTTGAGGGATAGAAGGAACGAGCACTTGGAATGAAACAGTAGTAGTGGAATTTGCTGCAATCGAACCAATTGGTATACCATTAGCGGGATTTGCTCCAGCTTGAGTAACTCCGTTAACAGTTACACTCCCTGGAATGAAAGTAGTTCCGCTAGGAATCGGATCCGTATATATAACGTTCGTTGCAGCGATATTTCCTATATTAGCTAAGGCAATACTGTAAGTTAATGTTTCACCAATATCGGTAAAAAGTTTGTTAACTGATTTTGTTCCATTAATATCTGCCAGATTAATTTGTGTTCCAGCAGAATTGCTTGTTGCAAGGCCGTTAAAGGTTGTTCCTCCAGCGATTGGTGTATATTGAAATGTAATATTAGCAGTATTAGAGATAGGGTTTTGATTTGGAAGAGAAACGACGGTAGCTTGGAAAGTTACTGTACGAGAAGCACCATTATTGATTGTTCCAAGAGATATACCAGCCGCAGGATTAGCATTTGTTTGTGGTACGTTATCTACTGTTACAGTGCCGGGTATAAAAGAAGTACCGTTAGGGAGACTATCTATAAAAATAGCGTTATTGGCAGGAAGAAGCCCGGTGTTAGGGATAGTAACTGTATAAGTGAGAATATCTCCAATTGCAGCAACACTTTTATTCACGCTTTTCGTCGCTTGTATATTTGGTGAGTTTATATTAATTTGTAAACCGACTGTATTTAACATATACGCATCTCCGTTAGTTGTTAAACGGATTGCGGCGGATACTTGTGAGTTTGTTAAATAAGGAGAAATATCAATGGAAGTAATGTCCCAGCCCTGTCTTCCTGCGGAGATGTTTGTACTTGTAGAAGCACTTTGATTTCGCGTTCCAAATGTCCCTGTTGTATCTAAGTTTCCTGCAGCATTATTAACTTGAGAACCGAAGAAATTATTTATAGCATTGTTTGGTCCAGATAAAGCATTTAATGAACTGAAATTTGGTCCAAATAAAGCTTGATCCCCGGTTAAATCTGCATCTCCTTCGGTAGAACTTAAAAATAATCTCCCGCTTACTGGTCCTCCTGAAGGTGTTAAAAATCCAGAAACAGATACATCGGCACTACCAGTTTCTGCAGAAACACGGTTACCAGCTACATAAATGGTTAAGTTTCTTGCAGGTAAGGAACCATTTTGATAAGCGACAATGAGCGTCCATCCAGAAGAATTGATAGCCCCATTAGAAGCATCTAAAGGATCAACAAGTCCAGGGACAGAGCCGGTTGTATAAGAGCCAGATCCAGCAGCTTGAACGAGGGATGTTACATCTGCAGATCGTGTATAGAATCCAAATGTGACAGATCCAGAAACGAAAGTTTGATTTGAAGCTGTAATAGCCGAAGGGGTAATTGAGTATGTTGACACAGGTGTTGTGAAAGAAACAGGATTCCCTAAAATACTCGTAATGTTTTGATCACGAGATAAATAGTTTCCACCCCAAACGAGTTCTGCGTAAAGAATAGTGCTACCAGCAGGGATATTTAAAATAGCGGTAGAACTATTTTGTGTATAGGTTAACGTTGTACCTGCGGGAAAAGTAGGTACTTGTAAAGCGGTATTCGTAGTTATAAACGCACCAATTGCCCCGATTGTACCAGCACGGTTTTGATTACTAATTTTACTTAATCCTAAAGTATTACCTGTAATAGCGAGTGCGCCGTTAGTGGTGGTAGAAAATCGATTCGTAATGGGCATGTTGTCACCTCATTTCCAATATAGTCTTGGTCAAAATAACATATGTGTGTGACAAATAAAGGGAAACATGTACAAGTTGATTTCGTAATAATGATTTAAATGTCTAGATAAGGGGATGGAGTATGATTGAATTAGAAATTAGGTTGGAGCGTCTTAGGGAAGAACAAATAGGCGATATTGTAGCATTATCTTCTTATATTGGCTGGGATTATAACAGAGAAGAAGTTGAAACAATTTTTAACTCAGGTATTGTATACGGCGTATGGAATGAGAGAAAAAAACTTATTGCTAGCGCAGCAATAATATTATATGGGGAGGCGTTGGCATCTATCGGAATGGTAATTGTACATCCAGATTATAAAGGAAGAGGAATTGGAAAGATGATTACAAATTCATGCATGAATAGCGTATCAGCTCAAACTCCATTTATGCTTATTGCTACGGATGAAGGAAAGCCCTTATATAAAAAATTAGGATTTAAGGTAGTAAGCTATGTTTCTAAATATATTTGTAACTCGTACAATGCGAATCATAAATGTGCAGAAAATGAAGAATATATGATGGTTTATAAAGAGAGTGATTTAGAAGGAATAATAAAAATAGATAAAGGCGCATTTGGAACAAGCCGAAACGAGTTTTTAAAACAAAGAATTATGCAAAGTGAGCAGTGTGTCGTTGTAAAGGATACGAAAGAAAATGTAGTAGGATACGGTATAAGTATACAAACGCCAGAAAATAAAATAATAGGACCAGTCGTTGCTAAAAATAATGAGATGGCAATGAGAATAGTACATGATTTAGCAAGAGGGCATAATGGAAAATTAAGAATGGATGTACCAGAAGGAAAGAACGATTTCATGAAAGAATTAGAGATTGCTGGTTTTAAAAAGGTGAATACACCACCAATTATGATGAAAAATAGTAATCGGTTATTAAAAAGAAATAGTGAACTATATAGTATTGCAGCGCAAATTTTTGGATAAAAAAGAACCCTTTTAAATGAAGGATTCTTTTTTGAGCCAATTTAATCACGATATTGGTCATGAGTCGGCTGAAAGAGGTCTTCCTCGATATCTCGCACCATAGAAAAATGATCAACGTTATAATGACCGTGTAAAGTTTTATTGTGATGACCAATAATTTGTTCTGCAGACAATACGTTAGAATCAGTTGTTGAATGACCGTTTTTAATTAATGTAACGTCAAATCCTTGTACAGTTGCTGTCCTAACGGCAGTGTCAATGCAATGTTCTGTTTTACATCCGCCTATAACAATATGATTAATGTTTTCTTCTTTTAAAAGTTCAAGTAAAGAAGTACCGTAGAATGAATTGGTTGCTGCTTTATTAATAAAGATTGCAGACTGGGGTACTTGAATTTGATTATGTACTTCAAATCCTTCGCCACTACCAGAAGCAACATCGATATCTCTTACGAAAACAATAAGAGCATTTGAATCTATTGCTTTCTGGAGGGCTATATTTAGTGTAGATAATAGCTCGGTTTTACGAAAAACTTCATTTTCTTGCTCATTTCCATCAATTAATTCTTGCTGAGCGTCGATAATTAATAGTGCTTGTTTCATCGTGTCTCCCCTTTAATATGAAATAAGTTCCACTGTACATATTCCTTCAGATTGTTAGAAAATCCTCCATTGTAAGAGAAGTAGAAGATTGATTTACAAAGTTGTCAAAGAAATTTCATTCTCATAGCGTGTAAAAACATGTATGATAGGAGATGGAGAATTTTTGAGTAGGTGGGAATAACATGCAAACAGTAGAAGATTATCTTTCATTCTTACATACGAAAGGATTTAAATTATCAGAGGAAGCACAAGGGTTTATTATGTTTGGACAAGGATATACTGGTGCGTCTGATGGGATTGTGAACGCAGCAATAGAAGCGACAATTAAACATCAATTGCAGTTTGATGGTAGTTATTTCGTTGCGTTATTAGAACGATTGAAAGAGGAAGAAATTACAGATAAAAAAAGCGCTAAGGCTTTTATGCGGAAGTTACAAGCGTAACTTCACGCAGCCTGCGCTTCTTTTTTTGTTTTGGAAGGTAATTCAACAAAAATCATGCCTAGAAAAATACATAGACATCCGATAATAGCAGAAATAGAAAGTTGTTCATTTGCAACGAGAACGCCTGTTAATGCAGCAAAAACGGGCTCCATTGCGAAAATAATTGCTACTCTCGTTGGAGAAGTGTGTTTTTGTGCCGATGTTTGAATGAAAAAAGCAATAGATGTTGCAAACAGGGCAGTTAGAAAGAGTGCGAATAAAAAGGATTGATTCGTCCATAGTGATACTGAAAATAACTTTTCCCAATCTTCAAACAAGAAAGCGCAAATAGAAGAAAATATACCAACAGCTAATACTTGAGATGTGCTTAATAATAAGGGTGATATTTTTTTAGAAAAGAAGCCGTTAATAAGAATATGGGCAGCGAAAGCGACTGCACAACCGAGAACAAGTATATCTCCTATATTTAATTGGAAAGAATCAGCAGCTGTTAATAAGTACAAACCTGTTGTAGCTACAGCAATACCAAGTACGATGAAAATGGTGGCTTTTTGTTTTAAAAAGATAAAGGATAAGATTGGGACCATAACAATGCTTAGCCCAGTTAAGAAACCTGCTTTTGAAGAAGTTGTATAAAGTAAGCCAAATGTTTGTAATAAATAGCCGACAAATAAGAAGAACCCAACTATTAATCCAGCTAAACTACTATGTTTTAATTCTTGTTTTGAAGTTTTCTGTGAGAAAATAATTTGAACGAATAATAAAATAATTCCAGCGAATAAAAAACGAATACCATTAAACGTAAATGGACCAACGAAAGACATAGCGTTTTGAACGACAACAAACGTAGCTCCCCAAATAAAAGAGACAAATAATAAAGCAAGAGGAGCAATCCACTCTTTTTTCACACTCATACCCCCGTTAATTTTGTAAGATAGCTTTTCTAGCTAATTCATCAGCTACTTTATTTTGACTACTTGGAATCCACTTAATAAAAAAGAGATTGAAGTTTTTTATGTACTGTAGTGCTTCATCTAAAAGAGGTGCAAATATTTTATTTTTTGCGTATTCCTTTTCAACAGCCCGCTCAACAAGCTGCGAATCTGTACGAAAAGAGACAGTGCTATAATTATGCTCAATGCAATATTTTAATGCTAGAAGTAAAGCGCGGTATTCTGCTTCATGATTGGACATTGTTCCAAGTGGTACTGATAATTGTACAGGCGGCTGAACGCCTTTAATAAACACTCCTGCACCAGAAGGACCAGGATTTCCTTTTGATGCACCATCAATATATACTTCAATCAAAATGAGAAACCTCCAAATTATAAGATTATCCCCTACTTAAATATTTTTTTGAAGTAGGGGATAGAGTAGTTATCCGATTGTGATGCTGTAACGACATGTAAATGTTTCATTCGCTTGTAAAGATTGAATTCCCTTTTTGTCCTTGAAATCTTTTGCTGGATTTACTTCATCAGCGATTCCATACCAAGGTTCAATACATAAGAAAGGTGCGTTATCCCCTGGTGTCCATACGCCGACAAATGGAAATCCATCAAATTCTACTTTTACAAATTTATTATGTTTATGAGAACGAATCGAAATTTCATTCGTATTCATATGTTCAAAAATAAGTGCATCATTTTTGAATAAATCGTATGTAAGTGGCAATTCAGTCGTATTTTCAGCGATTAATTGCTTTTTGTTTGAAAGATAAGGTCCTTCTAATACGCTTGTTTCTAAGCGTTCCGAACCATTAAACGATAAGTGATAATCTGTAAATGATTCACCGTCCAATAAAGGGAAGTTGAATCCAGGATGTGCGCCGATTGAGAAGAACATTTCTTTAGAAGTAGGATTGTTTACTTCATATGTTACATGAACACTTTGTCCATCTAGCTCATAAGAAACGAGTAATTCGAATTCGTATGGGTATTTTTTTAATGTTTCTTCATTACTAGTAACGATATAAGTGATCTTTGTTTCGCTTTGTTCTTTCACAGAGAAAGTAAGATCACGAGCGAAACCGTGTTGTGTTAATGAATATGGTTTACCGTCTACGTAGTATGTATTATCTACTAATCGACCGACAATTGGGAACAAAATTGGTGCACGGCGTCCCCAATAAGTAGAATCACCTTGCCATAAATATTCTATGTTGTCTTCTTTTAAGCGAACGCTCTGTAATTCTGCACCTTTGTCAGAAATGGAAACGATCACTTTTTCATTTTGAATTGTTGCTGTCATGAAGTGAAACCTCCTAAATCTTTCATATGTTTCATTATACGTTGTCTAAAAGGAAAAAGGTAGTTTATGATAGGAAATCTATTGACGAAAGAGGGGCTACCACGTAAAATATAATCTTGTTGCTAAAAAAAGAATAACGTGGTTCGAAACCATCCCACGTAAAAAAACTAAGGAGATTTTGTCATGAATATTAGAACATTAGTCGGTAATGGTATTTTAGCGGCATTATATATTGCTGTTTCTATGCTTATTCAGCCATTTGGCTTTACGAATGTACAGTTTCGTATTTCAGAGATGTTTAATCATCTCGTTGTATTTAACAAGAAAGCAATTTACGGAATTGTATTAGGTGTATTTTTAACGAATCTCTTTTTCTCACCTATGATCGCTTATGATTTAGTATTTGGAGTAGGGCAATCTATTCTTGCATTAGTTGCAACGATTATTTCTATGCGATTTATTAAAGGTGTTTGGGCTCGTATGATTTTTAATACAGTTATCTTTACGATTACAATGTTTATGATTGCAATTGAACTTCATCTTGCATTTGACCTACCATTTATGTGGACTTGGTTAACATGTGCAGCAGGTGAATTCGTAGTAATGGCGATCGGTATGCCTGTAATGTACTGGATTAATAAGCGAGTACAATTTGAAAGATTTATGTAATAGATGAAAGAGCTATTCCTTATATAGGATGGCTCTTTTTGTATGTGATTATATTGAATATAATACTGTGACTCTTGATAAAATATAATAAAATAAAGTGAGGCTTCAATTAGCCGGATAAATAAGAAGTCTTACATAAGGGGAATGTAGTATGAAATATAAAATTCATTGGTTGTATAAAACGAAGCGCGGATTGCAGACGGAATTAACGACAGAGTATATGAACATAGAAGAAGTACTTCAATTTGCAGAGGATTTTGAGAAAACAGGAAGAGTAAAAGAAATTTCATTTTATGATGAAATGGACGCAGAATGGTCATTAAAAGAGATGAAAAAGTTAAGTAAGCAAGTAGAGGAAGATCCCCAAGAAATACTCGTTTATTTTGATGGGGGGTATGATGTGCAAACGAAAGAAGCTGGCGTTGGTATATGTGTGTATTATAAAAAAGGAAATACAAACTACCGGATTCGCCGCAATGCATATATAGAAGGTATATATGATAATAATGAAGCGGAATATGCATCGTTACTATACGGTATGAATATACTCGAGGAATTAGGGATTAAGTATGAAGCAGTCACACTTCGCGGTGATTCTCAAGTTGTACTGCAGCAATTAGCCGGAGAATGGCCTTGTTATGATGAGCATTTAAACCATTATTTAGATCAAATTGAACAAAAGGCGAAGCAAATGAAATTAAAACTTATATGTGAACCAATATCTAGAAAACAAAATAAAGAAGCACATCAATTAGCTACGCAAGCATTGGAAGGAACAGTTATTGATAGTCATAAAGAAATAACTGAATAGAGAGGTGCAAAGGTGGATAAAAAGCAACTCATTACAGAGGTAAATGACTTATTAGAAACGTATTGTGAAGGATGTTTCTTGCGAGAACATAATCGAAAGACAAATAGTAAATATTATGCCCATTCATTTTGTATACGGCAATGTACAGTTGGAGAAACATTGAAAAAGTATGGAGAACAGTTGTCATGAAAAAACATCCAGAGAAAATTCTCTGGATGTTTTTTAGTGTCTTGCTTCGTTTAGTTGATGCTCACATTTATTTAATTTCTTTTCCTCATTCATTAAAAATGGCTCATCTAAATCAGTTGCAACAGATTTCATAATTTCAAGCTGAGAGCGAGCTGCTTCTACAGCAGTAGTAGCATGCTCTAATGTATCTGGATCCATTGAAATTGTTGCTGATCCTACCATTTTTTGTGCTGTTTCTACACGGAATTTCACTTCTTCAAAATCATTTACTTCTGATCCCATTAATAATTCCTCCTTTGTATAGTGCGCATTTCACATAGTTTTTGCTCTGTAAAACGGAAATATACAAAGGAATAACAAAGGAGGTTACCAAGTAAGGCAACCTCCTGTTATATGTTGGATTAAAGTTTTACTACGTTAGCAGCTTGAGGTCCGCGGTTACCTTCAGTAATGTCGAAAGATACTTCTTGACCTTCTTCTAAAGCTTTGTAGCCGTCTCCTTGAATAGCAGAGAAATGTACGAATACATCGTCAGCGCCTTCCATTTCGATAAATCCAAAACCTTTTTCGTTGTTAAACCATTTTACTTTTCCTTGCATGTTACAATTCCTCCTAAAAGCGTTTACTATTTTCATTTAGTGAAATTCATTAAAAAAATAATATAAACTAAAAATGCTATATTCTTGAATATTCTGCTAAATGATTAATTTAAATATACACGAATTGGGAGAATTTAGTCAAGTAAGCGATTTTATTTTTTTGTATTTTTAAATAATTTTCCAGTCAAATTTTTAAATAGGTATAGGACAGGCCGAGTATGTAATATTCTTAATTGAATGCTATACATAATGAGGTGAAAGAATGAATAAGTCTTACTTATTAGATAATGAAGGAATGAGAACGAGAACCGACATACCGGATTGGGTTGCAAAAGAATTTGAGATTTTTTCAAATGTTGTGTTAGAACCAACTTTTCCATGTTATTTCGGTTTAACAGCTTTGAAAAAGAATGAACTTCGTTATTCATTTCTTTCTCATAATGATTGGAGTCATTTGCCGCATACAATGTTATCTTTTTTAGAGTTAATGAAAGAGAGACCGATTGTAAGAAGGGGCTTTTTCCTTTTTGTAGAACCGGAATGTGAAGAACAATCACTCGAATATTACCGTGATTCTTTTTGGAAAGTGTTACAGTATTTACATGAAAACGATAATCAAGCATGGCCAAAGCAAATTCCTGAAGACCCAGACCATTATTTATGGGAATTTTCATTTGGTGGTGAGCCAATATTCGCATTTGGAAATGCGCCAGCTTATAAACAACGAAAAACTAGACATTTAGGGAATTCTCTCGTTATTGGGTTTCAGCCACGCACTATTTTTGATGGATTAGAGGGAGATCGTCCTAAAGGAGCATATTCAAGACAAATGGTCCGTGAGCGAGTTGAAAAGTGGGATCAATTGCCGAAACATCCTAACATTAGTCATTATGGTGACCCAGAGCATCGTGAATGGAAACAATATTTCATAGGAGACGATGTAGAGCCAATAAAAGGGAAATGTCCTTTTCTTCATAGGATAGAAAAGTAAGAGCCATCATCTAGATGGCTCTTTTGTATATTTTGGATAAAAAAGGGTATTTTATTATGAAAGCTAGTCTATTTTTTAAAATTACATCATTAACTAGTAGTAAAGAGAGTAGAAAGGATAGAGCGATGATTGGAGCAATTATACAGCAAATCGTATTAGGTATATCATTAGCTGCGCCAGTAGGGCCGATTAATATTGAAATGTTAAAACGAGGAATTGAACGTGGTTTTTGGCACGCTTGGGTTGTTGGAATTGGTGGAATGACTGCAGATGTTTTATTTATGCTTCTCATTTATTTCGGTTTATCTTCTGTGTTTATGTATACATATGTACAAGCCTTCATGTATTGCACGGGTTTTTTCTTGTTATTTTATTTAGGATTTCAAAGTGTAAAACAAGGAATTTTCGAATCGAATATGGAATATAAAAAAGAAGAGGTAGGTGGCCTTAAGCAATCGTTTATGGCAGGATTTTTAATTGCGATATCCAATCCATTAAATCTTGTTTTTTGGTTTGGTATATACGGAAGTACACTTAGCTCATTACTTACGAAGGTAACGAAACAAGAAGCTTTTTTGTACAGTCTTTGCATTATTGTTGGTATTATTTTATGGAATTTAAATATTGCTTTTTCTGTACATTTTGGAAGAACTTTATTAAAACCAAAAGCGCTTGGCTACATAACAGCCGGAGCAGGTATTATTTTAGTAGGTTACTCTATACATTTTGCATACAAAGCTTTACAGTTGTTCACATAAGATTGAAGGGGAGATTTTTATGTATCGAACCACTATTGACGGAAAAGAAATTATAATTACGTTAGCGCCAAAAATCCGAAAAGAAATTACTGATAGAAATCCACTATATGAAGCGGTATTTCATAATGCTGCAAGATTGTTACAAACAAAGCAACCGACGTTTGCAGTAAATCATGAAATATTTGGGCTCATTATTGGAGAAGTGCAAAGAGGAGAAGTAACAGTGTTTGCAGTGGAACATATTATTCCGAAGCAAAATATATTTGGATCAAACAATTTTTTCTCGGCAATAGAACAACAGGCAAATTTGTAAAGTGAATAGAATAAGAATAGAAAAGAAATAGTCGTAACGATATGTTGCGGCTGTTTTTTTGGAAAAGGGGGAAACAAGATGAAGAAAGTGGGGAAAGAGTTCTTTTTACAACATGATATTGTTATTATGTATAGCATTCTATTTATTTTCATTATTATTTTAAAAATGCAATTTTTTACGTGGTTTGGCATGTTAGCATGTGTGTTTGGGATTGTTTTCTATACACTTAATGAATATATGACACATCGTTTTTTATTCCATATAAAGCCACCTAAAAACACATTTCTATTAAAAATGTTAAGAAGATTGCATTATGATCACCACGTATATCCAGATGATTTAAAACTTTTGTTTTTACCTGTATGGTTTAGTATACCTAGTTTTACTATATATTTACTTATAGCATATGGTATTACAAAAAGTGTTACTATTGCACTTTCATTTGGAATCGGAATGATTATTATGCTGCTCGTTTACGAATGGAAACATTATATTGCTCATAGACCGATTCGTCCCGTCACTAAGTTTGGAAGATGGCTAAAAAAACAACATATATTACACCATTATAAAAACGAAAAGTTTTGGTTTGGTGTTTCAAATCCAGTATTCGATTTTATATTTGGAACACTTAAAGACGGAAAAGATGTTGAGTTAAGCGAAACGGCTCGTAATTTAGAAAAGGAAAAAAAGACAAAAGTAGTGCGTTAAGCACTACTTTTGTCTTAATGAGGATAAATAAGTAAGGTGTCACTTTATTTTGAAAAAGTATATTAAAAATTTAGGGGAAATTGCCGAAAAATGTCTATCAAAAAATCTTTGCATGAATGCATGGATTGTCTAAAATGAATATAAGTTTCTGAATATTTATAAAATTTAGTCTTTAGGTATGCAAGGGGTAAGTGTATTTTAAGTAAGAGAGGGGATCGGTTAATGAAACGAGACGATACGTCAGCACGTAAGTTGCAAAATGAGGTGAATTATACAGAGGTCGTTCAGTCGGAAGAATTTCAATTGTTATTAAATACGAAAAAGAAGTTTATCATTCCAATGAGTATTTTCTTTTTTAGTTTTTTTATCGCATTACCTATTCTAACATCGTATTCAAAGGTGCTTAATACACCTGCATTTGGAGACGTTACATGGGCGTGGGTATTTGCTTTTTCCCAATTTATTATGACATGGGCACTATGTATGATTTATAGCAAAAAAGCAGAATCATTTGATGAAATCTCCCGAAAAATTTTGCAAGATATGCAAAAAGGGAGGGGCTGAACTTGAATACTACTGCATTTGCACTATTTTTAATTATTGTTCTTGGTACGCTCGTCATAACCTATTTTGCATCGAAAAAAACGAAAAATGCGAGTGAATTTTATACGGCTGGAGGGGGATTAACTGGTTGGCAAAATGGTCTGGCCATTGCTGGAGATTACATGTCTGCTGCTTCATTTCTCGGTATAGCTGGAGCAATCGCATTAACTGGGTTTGATGGATTCTTTTATAGTATCGGTTTTTTAGTTGCTTATTTAGTTGTACTATATCTTGTTGCAGAACCGCTTAGAAATTTAGGAAAGTACACTTTGGCGGATATGATTGCAGCACGCTTTGACGCGAAAAAAGTTCGCGGAGTTGCAGCTCTTAATACGATGACGATTTCTATCTTTTATATGATTGCACAATTAGTTGGCGCGGGTGCACTTATTAAATTATTATTAGGGATTGAATATACGACATCTGTATTAATCGTTGGAACACTTATGACGGTGTATGTTATTTTTGGTGGTATGACAGCAACGAGCTGGGTACAAATTGTAAAGGCTGTATTACTTATGGCCGGTACGTTTATTATTTCTGTTATCGTTTTCGCAAAATTCAACTTCAGCGTGACTGAAATGTTTGCCCAAATGAAAACAGCTACACCATTAAAAGATTCATTTTTAAATCCAGGTGTAAAGTATAAGGATGGCCTTGATACACTTTCTTTAAATTTAGGACTAGTACTTGGTACAGCTGGATTACCACATATACTTGTCCGCTTTTTTACAGTACGTGATGCAAAAACTGCACGTCAATCTGTCGTATATGCGACATGGTTAATTGGTGCATTTTATATTATGACGATTTTCTTAGGATTTGGTGCGGCAGCGTTTGTAGGAAATGAAGCGATTATTAAAGCGAACCCAGCGGGTAATATGGCAGCACCTTTATTAGCCAAAGCGTTAGGTGGAGACTTCTTATTTGCTTTCGTATCAGCAATTGCTTTTGCAACAATTTTGGCTGTAGTGGCAGGTCTCGTATTAACGGCAGCATCAGCATTCGCTCATGATTTTTATAATGAGATCATTCGCAAAGGGAAATCATCGGAAAAAGAGCAAGTATCTATGGCTCGGTATGCATCTATTGGAGTAGCGATATTATCTATCATACTTGCATTATTTGCCCAAACATTAAACGTAGCATTTTTAGTATCATTAGCATTTGCAGTTGCAGCGAGTGCAAATCTACCAGTGATTTTATTTACAATATATTGGAAGCGTTTTAATACAACGGGTGCTATTTCCGGTATGATTGTAGGGCTCGTATCAGCAATTGTTCTCGTAGCGTTGAGTCCGAATGTTTGGAACCCTGTAGCTGGAAAAGCTATTTTTGTTGGGGAAGCGATATTCCCATATACGACACCAGGAATTATTTCAATTCCGCTCGGATTTCTTGCAGCATATTTAGGAACTGTTTTATCTAGTAAGAAAGAAGATGCAGCGAAATTTGATGAAATTCTTGTGAAATCTAATACTGGTCACGGTATTAGTGATGCGTCTTCACATTAAATAAAAGAGGAGCTTTTCGATAGATAAGAAAAGCTCTTTTTTCTTTTGTCATTTTCTTGTAAATATTACTGATTTGTAAGTAGGATTTGTCTTAATTTTGTGGAATGAAAATAGCAGGGAGAAATTTAAGTCATCATGGCACCAGCGCAGCTTTTGTGAAAAATAAGTTGTTATGGAAGGTGGAAGTAATGATGAAAACGAAGCAAACTGATGAATTATTAGCAAAAGATGAGCAATATGTTTGGCACGGAATGCGTCCCTTTAGTCCAAATAGTACAATGGTAGGGGCAAAAGCTGAAGGGTGCTGGGTTGAAGATATACAAGGAAAAAGATATTTAGATGGTATGAGTGGTCTTTGGTGTGTGAATAGTGGATATGGAAGAAAGGAGCTCGCAGAAGCGGCTTATAAGCAATTACAAACATTATCATACTTTCCAATGTCACAATCTCATGAACCAGCTATAAAGCTTGCTGAAAAATTAAATGAGTGGCTTGGGGGAGAGTATGTTATTTTCTTCTCAAATAGTGGTTCAGAAGCGAACGAAACAGCTTTTAAAATAGCAAGACAATACTATGCGCAAAAAGGTGAACCACATCGTTATAAATTTATGTCACGTTATCGTGGGTATCACGGGAATACAATGGCGACAATGGCAGCGACGGGACAAGCGCAGCGTAGATATCAATATGAACCGTTTGCTTCAGGCTTTTTACACGTAACACCACCGGATTGTTACCGTATGCCTGAAATTGAAGGGCAGCATATTTATGATGTAGAATGTGTGAAAGAAGTCGATCGTGTTATGACGTGGGAATTAAGTGAAACAATTGCCGCTTTTATTATGGAACCAATTATTACAGGCGGGGGCATATTAATGCCACCACAAGACTATATGAAAGCTGTTCATGAAACGTGTCAAAAACACGGTGCCTTGCTTATTAGTGATGAAGTAATTTGCGGTTTCGGACGTACAGGAAAAGCATTTGGATTTATGAATTATGATGTGAAGCCAGATATTATTACGATGGCAAAAGGGATTACGAGCGCATATTTACCATTATCTGCAACAGCTGTGAAAAAAGAAATATATGAAGCATTTAAAGGGAAGGGAGAGTATGAATTCTTCCGACATATTAATACATTTGGTGGAAATCCAGCAGCTTGTGCATTAGCCCTTAAAAACTTAGAGATTATGGAAAATGAAAATTTAATTGAGCGATCTGCGCAAATGGGTTCCCTTTTATTAGAGCAACTAAAAGATGAAATTGGGGAACATCCGCTTGTTGGGGATATTAGAGGAAAAGGTCTATTAGTTGGAATTGAATTAGTAAATGATAAAGAGACGAAAGAGCCAATTGATAACGACAAAATCGCAAGTGTCGTAAATGCTTGTAAAGAAAAAGGGCTTATTATAGGACGAAACGGTATGACGACAGCAGGATATAATAACGTCTTAACATTAGCACCGCCGCTTATTATTTCAAGTGAAGAAATTGCCTTTGTTGTTGGAACGTTGAAGACGGCGATGGAACGTATTTAATAAATAGAGAGAGGAGCGAGCTTTAATATAAGGCTCGCTTTTGTTTAGTAGAGGGGACTTTTAATGGATAAATATGATCCGAACAAACATTATCACATTTATGAAGACGGATATGATTTAGAAGTGACGGCGTATAAGAGAATGAATGAGCCGGTTTGGGATGCTTATATTCCGCACTATGAGGTGGAAGATTTTTATAAGAAAGTGGAGGAAATGAAGCTAGGTGAATATATAGATAATTACGGCATTATGATGTATTCATTTAGTAATGATATGGATGATGAAGAAGCACGAACTATTTTTGAAAATGGTTAAAAAAGAACGAGATTGTTTAAAGATAAAACAAAAAGGAGATTGCTATCTTATAAAATAGCAATCTCCTTTTATTATAGTAAACTTATTTACTTGCTTTCATTGCTTTATCTTTTGCACCAAACGTGTATTTTAACATTGGTGGTGTAATCATTGTAGTTAAAATAACGACAATAACGATTGCTGTAAAGTAATCTTGTGCCAATAGCCCAGAAGAAAGACCTGTTCCTGCGATGATAAGTGCAACTTCACCACGAGAAACCATTCCAGCACCGATAATTGCAGAAGACTTAGCATCAAATCCAGTCATGCGTGCACCAACACCACAACCAATTAGTTTCGTTAATACAGCGATTACTGTTAATGCTAAGATGAACCAAATTTGATTGCCAATACCGTCAAATGTAATATTCATACCGATACTAACGAAGAATACCGGAACGAACATAGCGTAAGCAATTGGTTCTACTTTCTTTTCTACTTCATGTTTGTAGTTTGTTTGAGAAATTGCAATACCAGCAGCGAAAGCACCGATAATACCAGCAATTCCTAATAGTTCGCCGAAATATGCGAATGAGAAACAGATGATAAGAGCTGCGCTCACGATAGACTCAGATACGCGCAGTGGTGACAACCAACGCATAATTGCTGGAACACCTTTCCATCCAATTAAAATAATAGAAGCGAAGAATACTACTTTCTTCAAGATAACCATTGTTAAGTTAACATCATCAGTGCCTAAGAAGCTCATTGCGAATGCTAATAAAATAACAACAAGAATATCATCAAATACAGCGGCTCCAAGCATCGTCGTACTTTCACGTGTTTTCATTTTACCTAAATCACGAAGTGTTTGTACGGAAATACTAACACTTGTCGCACATAGAAGTAATCCTAAGAATACAGCGTTTCCTTGTTCCATTCCCATAACAAGGCCGGAAACGTAACCACCTACGAATGGAAGAATAATACCTCCGAGTGCAACTGCTAAAGAAGAATTACGATTGGCGTTTAATTCTTCTAAGTCTGTTTCAAGTCCAGCCATAAACATTAGAAGAATAACCCCGACATTACTTAATTGAGTTAGAAGCTCTGAATTTTCAATCCAACCTAATACAGCTGGACCGATAACGATACCGACAATTAATTTACCTAGTACAGAAGGTTGACCTAATCTAACACTAAGATCACCAGCAAGCTTTGTACTTAATAAAATAAGTGCAATTTGAAAGAAAAATTCGAATTCCATCTGATCCTCTCCTCATCATTTTTAGTTTTATCATACGATTTCTCGGAATTTGCCTAATGAAAATATGTAAAACCCATTAAACAAAAGGGTCTGATTACGAGTTCTTTTGAACTTGTAATTTGAACCTGTAATTAATATATAATATATTTTGCAAAAAATCAATGAAAAAATGGGAGCTTTTTTAGAGAGAGACGGTGTTATTAGAGATATACATATAAGAATAGTGTGTGAATTTTTATATGTATGAAATAGTATGAAGTCCTTTTTCATTACAAATAATAAAGCCTAAATGCTATTTCACGAATTATAAATGTGAAAAGGAGGTTTTATCATTTGAATTCATTAAAAAATAACTTGTCTATTGTTGCTTTAGGTGGAGTAAATGAAATAGGAAAAAATATGTATGCTATCCAATATGAAAATGATATTGTCGTCATTGATTGTGGATCTAAATTTCCAGATGAAAGTTTATTAGGGATTGATTTAATAATTCCAGACGTCACATATTTGCAAGAAAATAAAGAAAAAATTCGCGGTTTAGTAGTAACGCACGGGCATGAGGACCATATTGGCGGAATACCATATTTTTTAAAACAACTAAATGTACCAATCTATGCAACAAAGTTAACGTTAGGTTTAATTGAAATTAAATTAAAGGAACACAATCTTCAAAATGATACGGAATTAATCGTTATTCATTCAGAATCAGAAATTGATTGTGGTTCTATTAAGGCAACCTTTTTTAAAACGAACCACAGTATTCCGGATTGTCTCGGTATTGTTTTTCATACACCAGAAGGTACTGTAGTACATACAGGTGATTTTAAATTTGATTTAACACCAGTAAATAATCAACATCCTGATATTCATAAAATGGCTAAAATAGGAAGTGAAGGTGTACTAGCTTTATTATCTGAAAGCACAAATGCAGAACGCCCAGGTTTTACTCCATCAGAAAGGTCAGTAGGAGAACGGGTAGAGGAAATATTTATGAAAGCAAATAGAAAAGTAATTATTTCTACATTTGCTTCTAATGTGAATCGTGTTCAGCAAATAGTTGAAGCTTGCATAAAAACAAATCGAAAATTGGCTTTGCTCGGGAGAAGTATGGTAAATGTAGTAGAAGTTGCTCTAGAGAAAGGTTATTTACATATTCCAGAAGGTATGTTAATTGAAGCAAATGAGGTAAATCGTTTAGATCCAAAGCAGGTTGTATTACTTTGTACAGGAAGTCAAGGAGAACCAATGGCAGCTTTAGCGCGTTTAGCTAGTGGAAACTATAGACAAGTGGATATTTTACCAGAAGATACGGTTATTATAGCCGCGACACCTATCCCAGGAAATGAACGTAACGTTTCTCGAATTATCGATAATTTATTTGCATTAGGAGCAAAGGTGATTTACGGATCAGGTAGTTCTACTGGAGTGCATGTATCCGGTCATGCATATCAAGAAGAGTTGAAGTTAATGCTTACATTAATGAAGCCAAAATATTTTATTCCAATTCATGGAGAGTTTAGAATGCTACATCACCATAGTTTGTTAGCAGAATCAATTGGTATTGAAAAGGAAAATATCTTTATCGTACGTAATGGAGATGTTGTAGATATAAGTAATGAAGTGGCAATTCAATCTAGAAGAATACAGGCAGGAAATATATATGTAGATGGATTAGGAATTGGAGATGTTGGAAATGCATTATTACGTGATCGTAAACAACTTTCAGAAGATGGAATGCTCGTTATAGTTATTACTTTTAATAAAGTGGATGGAGAAATAATTTCAGGTCCTGATATTATTTCTCGTGGATTTGTCTATGTTCGTGATTCAGAAGAATTTTTAAGAGAATTAAATAAATTAGCTGTTATTACAATTAATAATTTAAAGAAAGAGAATGTGAATAGCTGGGGTATTTTGAAAAGGGAGGTAAGAGAAGCGTTAGGGAAGTATATATATACAAATACAAAACGAAAGCCGATGATTCTTCCTATAATAATAGAGGTTTAATAGTAAAAAAAGAATTCTCGTATGGGAATTCTTTTTTGTTTTGAAGACAAAATGAACATATAATGAAATAAATAGAAATGGAAGGAAATAAAAGATGTTATTAAATAAACGTTTTACAATTGGAGAAATGGCAAAAATGCATAATATCGCAGAATCTACATTAAGGTATTATGATGAAAAAGGAATTTTTCATCCGTCCATTGTTGATCCTCAAACGAATTATCGTTATTATACAATCGATCAATTTTCACTATTAGATACGATTAAGTTTTTACGCCAATTAAACATTCCATTAAAGGAAATTAAAAAATATATTGATGAAAGAAATCCAGCATACGCACTCAATTTACTGGAAAAACAACAAGAGATGATGCTGAAGAAACAAAGAGAAATTGAGTATGCTTTGGCGAAAATGGAGCATAGAATTCATTTAATTAAGGAAGCAACAAAAGCAAAAGCTGAACAAATGGTAATAAAAGAGATCCCGCAGCGAAAAATAACAGCTATTGCGGTTGCCCCGAATACGACGGATGATATGTTTGAGTACTACATTCATTCGTTGCAAAAAAATATGAGGCAAATGGATGATAGCTTATTTTCTGGAGATATTGGTGTAACTGTTGCGAAAAAAGGGTTAATGCAAAATGAGTTTCAAGCATATAGCAGTGTATTTATTCTTTTGGATTATATGCCTTTTGAAGTACAGAGTTCAGATGAAATTAAAGAAGGTATGTTTGCCTGTGTATATCATCATGGGCCATATGAAGAAACTGATGAAACATATAAGAAGCTAATGAAATATATTGATCAAGAAGGATACGAAATAAGTGGAGATGCAATTGAGATTGCATTAATTGATTGGTCTGTAACAGAAGATCCTGAGGAGCAAGTAACAGAAATTCAAATTCCTATAATGAAAAAACAAAGCAATAAGTTATAGGACTCGTATAATTACAAATGAGCATCAAACGCGATAATTAAGTCACCTATTTTTTAATTCTCTATTGACCTTAAAGTTACTTGAAGGTTTAAACTAAGAAAAGAGAGTTGAAAAAAAGGAGCATATTAGAGTATGGAAGCAACAGAAAAATTAAGAGAAAAACCAATTAAAAGCTTATTTATTTCTTATTTAATACCAGCAGTTCTTGGAATGGTATTAATGTCAGTGAATATTGTAATTGACGCGGTTATGATTAGTAGAGGAGTTGGGGCGAACGGTTTAGCAGGAGTGAACGTGGCTATTCCAGCCTTTTCGATTTTCTTCTCTATTTCATTATGGATCGGAATGGGCGGGGCAACGTTATACTCCATTGCATTAGGTGAAAATAAACGAGAAAGAGCAAGGTCTATTTTTACTCAATCAATGACGGTAGCAGTTGTTATCGTAGGGATTTTAGCAGCGATTTGCTTATGGAGAATAGAAGATTTAGCATACTTATTTGGTGCAAACGAAGTGATTCTACCATATGCGTTAGACTATTTACACGTATTATTAACATTTGGAATGATATACGTTTTAGAAAATATTTTAAGTACATTTATACGAAATGATGGAAATCCTAATTTAGCAATGGCTGGTCTTGTTGTAACGGCTGTATTAAATATAGTGTTTGACTATATCTTTATTTTTATCTTTGGATGGGGCGTAACAGGTGCTGCCTCAGCGACTATTCTTTCGGCAGCGATTGGTTTCCTTGTATTATTAACCCATTTCTTTAGAAAAAGTAGTATTTTAAAGTGGACGAAATTTCATTTTGAATGGGATACTGTCAAACAAATTATGGTGATTGGTTTCCCAAGTTTTACAGCAGAAAGTACGGTTGCAATCGTAACGATTGGTTTTAATATCGCATTTGTCCAATATGCAGGAGAAGTAGGAGTAGCTTCCTATGCGATGGTGAATAGTATTCATGCAATGACATTACTATTATTCTTTGGTGTTGGAGCAGCATTACAGCCAATTGCTAGTTTCCATTACGGGGCAAATTTATCAGAGAGACTTCGTGAAGGATTGAAGTTTGCTGTGAAAATTGCAGTTGTCCTTGGAGGCGTTGCGATAATTGTCGGATTATTCTTCGGGAAATATATCATTGGTTTATTTGATGTTCAATCTCCAGAATTATTGGAGTTAACCTTAACAGGTATTAGTTTATTCTTTATCCAATACGTATTTTTAGGTTATAACATTGTGTATGGAGAGTACTTCCAATCAGTGCGACAAACGAAGAAATCAGTACTTATTATAATGAGCCGAGGATTACTATTTATTATTCCATTGTTATGGATTATGCCGAAACTATTTGGTATAAATGGAATTTGGCTCGTTATGCCAGTTGCAGAAGTAATGACAGCGATTATCGTATTTACGATGAATCGTATGAAACATCCTGTTCCATTAAATATGGCAGGAGAGAAAGAAGCGATATGATAAAAAATCCCCTTAAGCAATTAAGGGGATTTTCTTATTCCTTTAAACTAATAGCAAAAGATCCATCCGTTTCTTGAACAGAAGCAAAGGCAACGTTTTTAATATTTGTAATTCCTTTTTCTTTTAATTCTTTATATAACCATTTTTCATCTTTATGTATTAACTTTAAGTTATCATATTGAATTTGTGAATCGACGATAAGTGCAATTGGTAATCCAGCATACTTAACATCTATGTTTAAATCTTTTGGAGTTAATGGTACAAGTTCTCTTTTTGGTAAAATACTAATAGCGCCGTTCGCTTCTAAAATAGCGTATTCAATTTCATGAACACTTGGATATCCTGCAACGCGAAGATTAGAAAGCAGTTCTGCAATGGGGTATCTACTTTTTTGTAAGTTCTCAAAAATAATATCACCATGTTTAATTAAAATGATAGGGTGTCCGAGAATAAAACGATTTAGTTTGTTGAATAGGCTTAATTTTGTAAGGAGTAAATGTAAACATGTGATAACAACCATACCGAGAAATGCTTGTAAAGCACCAGAGACGGGTATGGCCTGGAAAGCTAAATAAGATAAAAAAATTATAGCCCCAAAATCATGAGGAGTTAGTTGCGCTAACGCGGATTTACCGAGTAACTTAAGCGATAGCAAAAATAAGATGAAAAAGAACGACACGTTACATAAAAAGAGAAGCAATAGAGACACTCCTTCGTGTAAAGTTGTACTTACTATTCCCGAAAGTAATATAAATATTACCTTTCAGAGGATAAATTAGGGTTTATTGGAATTTGTCTGTATACAAACAAATAAATGGATATTATCATGAAGGAAGTAAAAGAAAATAGGAGTATATGAATATGAGAAAGAAGAAAATAATGAAGGGCATTTTAGTTGTTATAATGATTTGCGCCGTGTATGCGGGGTTTTTACAATATCACATTTATAAGCATGGGCATATGAATGCAACATACGATGCTGATTACATAATTGTACTAGGATCGAAAGTAAATGGGACGAAACCATCTTATTCATTGCAATATCGTATTGATAAAGCAGCTGAATATTTAAAATCACATGAGAAAACAATCGCTATCGTATCTGGAGGACAAGGAAAAGGCGAAGACATTTCAGAAGCATTAGCAATGAAACAAGGACTAATAAAACAAAATATCGCAGAAGACCGCATTATAATGGAGGACAAATCTACGAGTACAGATGAGAATATTACATTCTCAAAACCGTTAATTCCAGCCGATATGAAAAAAGGTATGATCGTAACAAACGATTTTCACATGTTTAGAGCGAAAAAAATAGCGGCCAAACAAGGTTTACAATTAGAAGGTCTTCCGGCAAAAACACCGAAACCAATCATCATTCCATCGAATGTACGAGAATATTTAGCAATTACACAGTATTGGTTTATGAATCGAATATAGTGAAAGTGATCCCGTCTGAAACTCAGGCGGGATTTAGTTTGAGGAAAATCTTACAAATATGTCACGTTCGTGAAAGGTAAAGCGATAGTTTCTAGAATGATTTCCTGACATAATGAAGGTAACAAAAACTATTTAGAGGTGAATCGGATGAAAGGAAATAATATTTTATCTTCATTATGTTACTTTAGTATCTTTTTTGCACCATTTTTACTACCAATTATCGTGTACTTTGTTGCAGAAGATGAAGTGAAGTATCACGCGAAAAAAGCATTTTGGTCACATGTTTTCCCATACGCAATCTTATTTGGAGGACTAGCAGTATCAGGCATGTACGGTTTAGGTTTCAATCAATCTGACGGTGCTGGAATTGGAATGGCTATCACATATGCAGTGTTCATTCTTGTAGGAATTTACTACTTCATTTGGAATATCGTAAAAGGTATTAAAGTTTTGAAAACGGCGTAATAAGATAATTATAATTTCATTTACCGTATCGATAAACGTTTTAAAAAAGGGCAATTCAAAAAGAATTGCTCTTTTTGTGCTTATAAGTTGTGAAAATTGAAAAAGATATGTTAATTTTTCATTATGAAGAGAAAAAAGGAGTGATTTTCATGAATGAGATCATACATAAGATGGAGCAACATGTTTCAGTTCGTAAATATAAAGAAGAATCAATTCCGAAAGATGTAGTAGAAAAGATGGTGCATGCTGCGCAACATGCAGCTTCATCACATTTTGTACAGGCGTATTCTGTTATATATGTAACAGATCAGGAATTAAAGGCTAAACTAGCAGAGCTATCCGGAAATCGCCATGTGAAGGACTGTGCAGCATTTTTTGTTTGTTGTGCAGATTTAAAACGACTTGAAATTGCATGTGAAAAACATAGTACAGAGATAAAGCATGAGGGAGTAGAAGACTTTATCGTTGCGACGGTAGATGCTTCACTTTTTGCGCAAAACTTAGCACTAGCAGCAGAATCGTTAGGATACGGTATTTGTTATATTGGTGGTATTCGTAATAATCCGAGAGAAGTGAGTGAACTGCTTCATTTACCGGATAAAGTATATCCTGTATTCGGAATGACAGTCGGTGTACCAGATGAAGAACATGGAGTTAAACCACGTTTACCAGTAGCAGCAGTTCTTCATGAAAATGGATATGATGAACAAAAATATGATGAATTACTAAACGAATATGATGAAACGATGAACGCGTATTATAAAGAAAGATCATCAAACAAGAAAAACGTAACATGGACGGAATCAATGAGTTCGTTTATGTCTAAAGAAAAAAGAATGCATATGAAAGAGTTTTTAAGTGAAAAAGGATTAAATAAGAAGTGAGTAAAGAGGCAAACCTGTGATGCAGGTTTGCCTTTTTGAGAAGGAAAAATACCTAAGGCCAGAAAGTTGTTTATTCTTTCTGAACTTAGGTATTTTGTTTGTTATCATGTACATAGAAATAAAAATTAATAATTTTTTACAAAAGTGATAGAAAATGAGAATGAAATGCCAATAGTAAGTAAAAGCGGCATAATAGCCGCTTTTTATCGTTTTATTTAGTATTTGATTTGAAATATTTTCCTTATGAAAGAAAGATTATTGCTAATTGTAAACTGTCAATAAAGTTATTTAAGTTTTGATATGGAATACCCCGCCGGAAAATACAGCAATAATTTCGTTTGAACATATCTGTTATTGCACGATCTAAAGCATCTTCTATAACAAGTTCAAACTTTCAATAAGAAGATAACCCCCTGTACAACTTAAAAGAATGTACGTAAATATTTTAAAAATCCGTTGATTAAGCCATTTAAAAATAATTTGACCTATAAACAAACCTAAAAATACAATTGGAATGGCATAAAAACTTGATTCCCAAATGGTTTTGTTTGTGCCAGTAAAGAGTATTTGAGTTACTAGACTAATGAAATATATAAACAGATAAAAAGCTAATGTAGTTGCTCTTAACTTCTCTTTTTCAGTATTAGTTCCTGTAAAATAAAGTAACAGGGGTGGACCTGGCATACCGATACTTGTCGTTAAAAGACCAGATAATCCGCCAGCTATGAAATCTCTAGATTGTGTTGATCTAACCTTAACGTTGCATATTAGCAACAATGTTAATAGTAAGAGTAGGATGCTAACTGCTAATTTAAAAGTGTTTATGTTAACGGAAATGAAAATTAAAATGCCAAAAGGAACACCAACTATACTTCCAAAAATAAACCTTTTCAGTAGGACAAAATCAACGTCCATTCTTATTTTCCAAATGAGTGAAATGGAGATAATTAAAGATAAAATAATGTTTATTTGTATAGCTTCTTGTGGTAGAAATAACATAAGTAAGAAAGGGGTTGCCATTATGGAAAAGCCAAAACCTGTACTTGCTTGCAGAATAGAAGCCACTAATATAATACATATGAAAAAGAATGTGATACCCAAAACAGCCCTCCTATTTAATCAAGTTTAACTAGTTAAAGTCTATTATTTAAGTGCAATGTTTCACAAACTTATTTGTATTTTAACATAAATATCTAGTTTTTTCTCAAATAGTGTTGCCATATAAGGCTCTTTAACTAAAAAATCTGACTTGTATTTTTAAACAATTTTATTATGGGGAAACAAATAATGAATGGGATCAAAATGTATTGATTATCATTAAATTATTCACTGAGATCCCCGCGATAAAACAAGAACAGCCATATAAAACTTACAAAAATACAGCATGTAGCTAATAAACAGCCAATCATTTGAGGAGAAAGAATTTCTAACAGCCCTCCTGTAAAAAACATCGATAACTGAATAAGAGATCCGTAAATGGAATAATGGAATGAAAAAACTTTACCTATCATATTTTCGTGTGTGTATGTTTGAAGTAATGTCGTATCAAGTGGAACGATGATTCCTCCTGCTATGCGCATACAGAATAAAGTAATGATACCGATAATAAGTTGATCGGATAGAATGAATCCGAGAAAGAAAATTCCTTGTAATAAGTAGGCCCAACCGAATACTTTTTTCATTTTTTCTTTATTATGGGATATATAAAGATTAACGAGAAGGCTTCCTATCATAAGCCCAGCCCCTTGAACCGTATATAAAATCCCAATGTTCGTATGGAAAATTTTTTCGGCATAGATCGTTAGAAGTAGTTGATAAGCACCTCCAATAATCCCCCATGAAATGCCGACAAGAATTAATGTTAAAATGATTTTTGTTTGTAATATGTATGTATAACCACCTTTTATATCAGTGAAAAATGCTTTCTTCTTGTTACAAGTATCATGAGCAGGAATACTCATGTTATAAATAAAATAGGCTGAAATAAAGTATGATAGGCTATTTACTAAAAAAGCGAACTCAATATGTAAAGATTGTGCAATTACTCCGCCCAAAGAAGCCCCCATAATAGACATAAAACCATTAATTGTACTAGAAAGAGAGTTAGCAGTTACGAAATGATTTTGGTGTACGATATTTTTTAGGGTTGCTTGTTTAGCCGGTTCAAATAAACAAGAAAGTACAGATAAACATATATTAGCAATGAAAATAATCTCAATTTTATAGCCTGCGAGTAAGTATGTAAGGACTAGAATTCCCCGTGTAATATCGGTAAAAATCATAATATTCTATTTAGAGAAACGATCTACAATTCCGCCTATGAATGGACTAAGAAGAAGCTGTGGTAAACTTTTACTTATAAAAGTAAGTGCGATCATAAACGGCGATTCCGTTATGCTGTAGACAAATGTTAATAAAGCTACCGTATGGAACCAATCCCCAAGTACACTTAATGTTTGCCCATAAAATAGTTTATTGAAGTTTTTATTTGTTTTAAGAAGTGTGGAATAAGAAACTGACATAAATAGATTAATCCTTATGTAATGACGATGTTTGAATTTGTTCTTTCCACTCACTTAAATACACTTTTTCCGCTGTGGGAAGTCCAACAGGTAATTGTGCAATCAATTCTAAACTATTTCCATCAGGGTCGTTAAAGTATACGGCTGCATGTGCTAATTCCGGAAAAACAATCGGTTCAATTGGTTCCATTCCAAAGTCTTTTCGTGCTGAAATTCCTTTTTGATTTAGCCAATGAATCGCATTTTCTAAATCATGTAAACTTACTTGAAAGGCGATATGTCGTAAAGAGGGGTGATAATTCACTTTGTATTCTGTGCCTTCCCAAAGGCCGAGCCAACTCTCATTTTCTTTAATCCAAAAGAAAGCAATATTATCTCCTCTTTTATATAATTTTAGCCCTAGTGATTCATAAAAAGGTATTGATACTTTTAAGTTGCGGACAGGTAAATGTGCTTCGTAAAGACCTCTAATCATTGTAATCCCCCTTAGTAAAAATGTTTCTTATTCCATAGTAAACAATATGTTGCTAGTTGAAATCGCAAATAAGAGGGATATAAATTCATACGAAAGTATGAAAAAAAACAGCTCATATTTGAGCTGTTTTTCTATAGTTTTTAGTTCATTTTTCAAGGATAGGATATATTAATATCCGTATCCGCCGCCACCCCAACAGCTACATCCGATGATGATTAGAAGGATGAATAGTACGATAAGCAAAGCAAATCCACCGCCGAAACCAGCGCAACTTCCACCATAACTCATATGTTTTCCTCCTTTTTAGTAAGTTAATCTATATGGTTCATGGACTACTATATACAGTATGTTTTTTGTATAGAAAACGAGCCAGTCTCATTTATAATTAGACAAATGCCTGTAGATTCATTAGGATTGCATGTTAGTGATTTGTAAATAAACCTTTACGTAATTCATAATTTAGGCATAAAAAATAAAAAATTGTAAAAAAAACCATTTTCTTATTTTTTTATGAGAGAATATGTACTATAATTTTACAAGTAATATTATGGGAAAAGGGAGTTTTAGTATAGAGATGGAGATGGGACAATTAAAAAATAAAATAGAAAACAAAAAGAAAGAGTTAATTCAACTTGTTGCGAGACACGGATTGGATCATGATAAAGTTTTGTTATTTAGTCGTGATTTAGATATACTTATTAATAAGTTTATGAACATAAAAGACAAAGTGCATAAATAAAAAATTTATAGTTTTTTATATTAAGATGTTTCACAGAAAGGAGAGGACAGTAATTGGAACATTTACAGGAAGAATTGTATAAACAAATAAAAGAAGAAAAAGGTACAGTTACAATTTTCTTAAAGAGTGGCGTTAGAATAATAGGAGAAGTTGTTGGAGTGGATAAATTTACAGTTTTAATCTTAGTGGATGGAAAACAACAGCTTATTTATAAGCAGGCTATATCAACAATAATGAAATAAGACACTCTTGTTGAGTGTCTTATTTCATTATTGCTTGCATGCCTCAACATCAATGCCGGCAGCAATTAACTTCTTTTCTCCATCTTGTTCAATAATTTTTTGTAATTTAGATAAGAAAGAATCAAAGTTTGTATGCTTTGCTACTTGGAACGTCATTTTATGTTCAATTGGTAGCCACGTATCAATATCAGCTTCGTTATGCTGAATTTTTACCTCAAGTTTATCGAGTGCATTAGCAACTTTTGCTTCGTACGTTTCTTTCGCTTCAAACTCCATCCATAAGTCATATAATTCCTCGCCGAGAGAACCTGTTAACGTTTGTTTAATATTTAAAATAGCCTCCAGTTCATTTTTTTGTTTTTGTAGCTGTAATTCGTGACTATTCATTGTATCAAAAGCAGGAATATCACCAGCTTCGGCTTCGACTAGGTCGTGAATAATAACCATTTTAAGTAATTTCTTAATACTTACTTTTTGATCCAAATAAGGTTCAACTAAAATGGCCATTAGAGACATCCGCCATGTATGTTCGGCAACACTTTCTTGACGTCCGTTGGAAAGCCAGCTATGTCGCATTTCATATTTTAGTTTTTCTGCTAATGCAATGACTTGTAAAATGTTGTGTTCCATCGTGATCCTCCTCATTTATTCATACCATAATTCTAATATAGAAATGAAATGTGTCAATTTCATGAGTATATTGCGATAAACAGATGATAAGCGTATAATACATGTTATATGTGAAAACGTATTATTAAAATAAAAAAATGTTATATAAAAATGGAAAGGAAAGGGCAGAAATATGGGAGAGAAAAATCAAGTATTAGCTAGACCACAAAGAAGAAAAAGGAAGTTTGATATTTCTAGCCCAGTGGGCATTATAGTAGGTTTCATTATAGTGATAGCGGCAATTATGCTTGGTGGCGGTGGAATAAAAGCTTTCAAAAACTTTTTAGATATTTCATCTATTTTAATTGTCATAGGGGGAACAACAGCGACAATTGTTGTGGCATATCGATTTGGAGAAATAAAAAAATATACGAAAAGCATTTTTACTGTTTTACATAGAAGAGAAGAAGATTTAGAACAGTTAACGGATTTGTTTGTCGATTTTTCGAAAAAGTCTAAAAAGAACGGCTTGCTTTCTTTAGAGGTAGATGGAGAGCAAGTAGACAATCCTTTTATTCAAAAAGGAATTCGATTAATGTTAAGCGGTTACGATGAAGATGAATTAAAAGAAGTGTTATTGAAAGATATTGAAACGGAAGTGTATGAGTTAAGAAAAGGAGCAGCATTATTAGATAAAATTGGTGATTTTGCTCCAGCTTGGGGAATGATTGGTACGTTAATCGGTCTTATCATTATGCTCCAAAACTTACAAGATACATCGCAAATTGGTACAGGAATGGCAGTTGCGATGTTAACGACATTATATGGGTCTGTACTTGCGAATATGATTGCAATCCCTCTTGCGGAAAAAGTATATCGTGGTATTGAAGATTTATATACAGAGAAGAAGTTTGTAATAGAAGCAATTTCAGAATTGTATCGTGGACAAATCCCTTCTAAATTAAAGTTGAAACTGGATACATACGTATACGAAACAAAGGTAAAAAAGGTAAAAGGAGCAGCCTAATATTTCAAGGAGTGGTATGATGAGTAAAGGACCGCAAAAGGGATCGCCTCGTTGGATGACGACTTTTACAGATTTAACGATGTTATTATTAACTTTCTTTGTATTACTAGTTGCTACATCAAAGCAAGATGCAGTAAAATTGTCAAAGATGCTTGAAAAGTTTAGTGATACGGGGCAAGTAGATGCAAAAGTAATGGAAAATACAATACCGGATATTTCACATGAAAAAAATGATGAAAAAATGATTTCAAAAAAGAGAATGGATGAATTATATAAGAAGTTAAAAGCATATGTAGATAATAATGGTATTAGTCAAGTGAATGTATATCGAGAGGATACAGGGGTAAGCGTCGTTATAGTAGATAATTTAATATTTGATACAGGCGATGCGAACGTTAAGCCCGAAGCGAAAGGGATAATAAGTCAATTAGTTGGATTTTTTCAATCCGTACCTAACCCAATTGTTGTAGAGGGACATACAGATAGTAGACCTATTCATAACGAGAAATTCCCTTCTAATTGGGAGTTATCTTCAGCACGAGCGGCAAATATGATTCACCATTTAATTGAAGTGTATAATGTGGACGATAAAAGGCTAGCTGCGGTAGGATATGCAGACACAAAGCCAATTGTACCAAATGATTCACCGCAAAACTGGGAAAAAAACCGTCGCGTTGTTATTTATATAAAAGAGTAGTATATTGTTATTTTAATAATAAAATAATAAAAACACGAAAATTCTTTTAAAAAAATATTAAATTTTATCATTTTATTTTGTATAATGAGTGAGAATGATAAGGTGAAATATTAAGATATATTTATACATAGAAGGAGAGAATTAAAAAGAATGGCACATAAAATTTTAGTAGTAGACGATGCGATGTTTATGCGAACGATGATTAAAAACTTATTAAAAAGTAATGCTGAATTTGAAGTTATTGGCGAAGCAGAGAATGGGGTAGAAGCAATTCAAAAGTATAAAGAACTTCAACCTGATATTGTAACATTAGATATTACTATGCCAGAAATGGACGGGCTTGAAGCATTAAAAGAAATTATTAAAATTGATTCAAGTGCAAAGGTTGTTATTTGTTCTGCAATGGGACAACAAGGTATGGTATTAGATGCAATTAAGGGCGGGGCAAAAGACTTTATTGTAAAGCCATTCCAAGCGGATCGTGTAATTGAAGCTTTAACAAAAGTAGCAAATAGTTAATATAGAAGGGGTGCCACAAGGAATCAAAACAGTGATAGCGGATCGACGTGTGGCCCCCTTTTTTCTCATTGTAAAACACTAAATTGTTATACATAAATGAAATGTTTGTTAGACAGGTAGGGGATAAAAATGCAAACAGATCTATTAAATATATTTTTCGAAGAGTCAGAAGAACATTTACAGTCGCTAAATGAAAATGTGCTAGTGTTAGAACAAAATCCTGCTGATATGGATGTTGTAGGAGAAATATTCCGATCCGCTCATACATTCAAAGGTATGTCTGCGAGCATGGAATTTACGGAAATGGCTGATTTAACGCATAAGATGGAAAATGTGTTAGATGAAATTCGTCATGGAAATATAGTTGTAAATGCGGATATTATTGATGTGATTTTTGAGTGCATTGATAATTTGGAGAAGATGGTTGCAGATGTGCAACAAGGTGGAATGGGCAATATTGATGTAGCCTCAACTAAACAGAAATTAGAAGCATTATTGAACGGCAATGTAGAAACTCCTACGGAACATATAGAGCAAAATCATATAGACACCGATGATGCAGTTTCGCATGAAGTGCATATAACAGTTGAACAGCAAGCAATTTTAAAAGCGGTACGTGCTATTATGTGTATTGAAGCATTGCAAAATGTAGGGAATATACAAAAAACAGCTCCGAGTATTGAAGAAATTGAAGCAGATGCTTTCGGATTTGAATTTACAGTATTTATGGATACTGATTGTAGTATAGAAGAATTGAAACAAGTAGTACTTCATGTTTCTGAAATTGAGAAAGTGGAAGTAAAGCAAGGAGAACCTATATCGAAGGAAGTAGCTTCTAAAAAAGTCGTTACACAAGAAGTTGTGCAAGTAGAAGGAAAGCTACAACCAGCTGTGGCTACGCAGGTAGAATCACCAATAGAGGCAACGAATCAACCTTCAAGTGCTATGCCAGCTAAAAGTACTACAAAAACGAAAAATGCTAAAGTGGAGAATCGTTCAATTCGTGTTCAATTAGAGAAAATCGAAAGATTAATGAATATGTTTGAAGAAAGTGTAATTGAACGTGGGCGCATTGATGAATTGGCTCAAACGATTCAAAACAAGGAGCTAATTGAACATTTAAATCGATTAGGCGATATTTCAAAAGATATTCAAAATGTACTATTAAATATGCGTATGGTGCCGATTGAAACTGTGTTCAATCGTTTCCCGCGTATGGTACGTATGTTAGCGAAAGATTTAGGGAAAAAAATCGATTTACAAATTACAGGTGAAGATACTGAAGTAGATAAAATTGTTATTGATGAAATCGGTGATCCGCTCGTTCATTTAATTCGAAATGCAATCGATCACGGTGTTGAAACTGTTGAAAAACGACGTGATGCAGGTAAAAATGAGACAGGTACGATTAAATTAGAAGCCTTTCATAGTGGAAATCATGTCGTTATTCAAATTACGGATGATGGAAACGGTATTAATAAAGGGAAAGTATTAGAAAAAGCGATTAAAAATGGCGTTGTAACTGAAGCGGATGCGAATAGATTAACAGATCGTGAAGTGTTTGATCTTATTTTCCAACCAGGATTTAGTACAGCTGAAGTTGTATCAGATCTTTCTGGACGCGGTGTCGGATTAGATGTTGTAAAACATACGATTCATAGTTTAGGTGGACATTTAATTATTGATTCTGAGGAAGGAAAGGGAAGTACATTTAGAATTGAACTTCCATTAACGTTGTCTATTATTCAATCTATGCTTGTTCAAACGAATGATAAGCGTTATGCTTTACCTCTTGGAAATATCGTTGAAGCAATTCGAATTAAGAGAGAAGACATCCAATCCTTACAAGGAAAAGATGTGTTAAATTATCGTAATCAAATTATTGAAGTGAAACATTTAAGTACTGTATTTGGTGAAAAAACAGTAGATGAGGCGTTTGCGTCATATGATGGTCAAATGGTTCCTGTGTTAATTGTTCGTAACACACATCGCAGCTATGGACTTATTGTAAACACAATTATCGGTCAAAGAGAAATAGTCTTAAAGTCATTAGGTGACTTCTTTGCAGAGAGTTCTAACTATTTCTCTGGTGCGACGATTCTCGGTGATGGACGAGTGGTCCTCATTTTAAACCCAGAAGGTTTATAATAGGAATGAAGGAAAGCTCCCCACTTGTATACAATTGGGGAGCTTTTTGGCTAATCGTTACGAATCTAATAATGGATACATAGTAACGTTTTATACTAATGAGTTTGCTAAAATAAGAGTTTATATTATTTGATAGAAAAACAGAAATGAGGAGGCAGGGAAAATGCCTGAGCAACACACAAAAGGGGATACGAGCACGATTGTGCTAGAAAAAGAAAATGAGCATTTAACGCCTCAAGAATGCGATATTCTTGGCGAAATTGCAAATATATCATTTGGTTCAGCTTCGACTGTATTATCAACAATTTTAAATAGGCAAGTAAGCATTACTGCTCCTCGTATAGAGTTGGTAGATTTATATGATTCAAGAGATGTCGAAGTTCCGCATGTTGTATTAAACATTCATTTTACAAAAGGATTAGATATGGAAAACCTCCTTGTCCTTAAGCAAGATGTTGCATTGTCCATTGCTGATTTAATGATGATGGGAACAGGTGAAGTGGAGGACGGAAAAGAACTTGGTGAATTAGAGCTAAGTGCTGTACAAGAAGCGATGAATCAAATGATGGGATTCGCAGCTACATCTATGTCGGAATTCTTCCAAGATACAGTAGATATGTCTCCGCCGACGATTAAAGTTGTAAAGTTATCAGAAGAAATGGAGAAAATCTCTGAAATCGATGGGAATCATACGATTGTTAAAGTATCGTTTGATTTAAAGATAGATAATCTTGTAAACTCTAAACTTGTACAAATTGTTTCAGTTGAGCATGCGAAACAAATGGTAAATAAATTAATGCAATTATCTGGTGGAGTAGAAGAAACAGACGAACCAGCAGAAGTAGTGGAAACTGAGATTGTAGAAGAACAAGTTGAAAAAGAGCATTTAACACAAGAAGAGAAAGATGTTCTTGGTGAAATTGCAAATATTTCAATTGGTTCCGCTTCAACAGTATTATCAACGCTTTTAAATCAGCCAGTTACAATTAGTACACCAAATGTGGAAGCAATCAATGTTCGTCATTATGATGGAGTACCAGTACCATTTGTTATTTTAAATGTCGACTTTGTTGAAGGGCTAAAGAATGAGAATGTATTCGTATTTACGAAAGATGTTGCCTTAACAATGGTAGATTTAATGATGATGGGAACAGGGGAAGTTGATCCAGAAAAAGAGCTTACTGAATTAGAACTGAGCGGTATTAAAGAAATTATGAACCAAATGATGGGTCATGCTGCTACGGCAATGTCAGAAATGTTTCAAGAAAAAATGGACATGACGCCGCCAAATGTTAAATTTGTAACGTTAAAAGAAGAAATGGAATATTTGGGAGAGTCAATGGAAGTGGACGAACTCGTTCAAATTACGTTCAATCTTGAAATTGGCGATTTGCTTCAATCGAAGATGTATCAAATTTTGCCAATTTCCGAAGCGAAAGAAATGGTAAGGCGACTTCTGTATCCGATGGTGGAAGAAGAAGAGATTGCCACAGAAGAAATTGAAGAAGAAAAAATTGTAGAACCAGTTGTGCAACCTATTGAATTTAAAGAAGTAAAACAAATGGAACCAGTATATATGGACACGTCCATTCTACAAAATGTAGAAATGAACGTGAAATTTGTATTTGGAAGTACAGTGAAAACGATTCAAGATATATTAAGTTTACAAGAAAATGAAGCAGTTGTACTAGATGAGGATATTGATGAACCGATTCGTATTTATGTAAATGATGTATTAGTGGCGTATGGTGAACTTGTAAATGTAGATGGATTTTTTGGAGTAAAAGTGACGAAATCACTATAAGGCATTGAAATAGGAGTTTGAACTAGTAGATGAAAAACGTAAAGTTTTTTCTAATGAGTTGGCTATGCATACATGTGTGCTTGTTCTTCCCCTTGCAAAGTCAGGCTGAGGAACAAATTGAGTCAGATCAAAAAATAAATGAAGTGAATGTACAAGAAGAAAATAAGGAATCTCAAGAATCGTCAGAACAAGTGGAAACGAAGCAAGATGAAGAGAAACAAAAAGAAGCAGAGCAACAAGAAGTAGAACAACAAGAAGTAGCAAATAAACAATTGAATGAAAGAAAGATAGAAACGGAACAGGGAATTATTACAGTAAATAAGCCGGAGCTTAAAGTTGGCGAAGAAGTGCGAATTGCTGTAGAACCAAATGGGAAAAACATTCAAAGTATGAAAGGTATATTGCAGCTACAAAAAAATGGCGAGCAATATGCGCAAGAAAGAATACTATCTTTTGAGTATGATGAAGAAACGAAGAGCTGGGTTGCTAACTATAAAGCAGGGAATTTTGATTTGCAAGGTGATTGGAATCTTCAGCTCGTTCAAAGTTACAAAGAGAATGAGAAAGAAGAAATCGTAAAAAATGAAGTGAAAGTCCCGCTCATTCGTATTAAAAATGAAACGCCAACTATAGATAAAGAATTGCCAAAGTTACAGAAAGTTACTATTGATGAAGTAAAAGAGAACTTAGTTGAACGAAAACAGGGAGATTCTATACATATACGAGTAAAAGCGTCAGATATAGAATCGGTTGTAAAAGAAGTGCGCGTTACATTAAAAGGGAAAGAAAATAAAAAGCTTTCGTTTTTATTAGACTACAACAAGCATGATATGGATTGGCAAAAAGTATTTGAAATAACAGAAGCATTGCCGGCTGGGCCATACGAATTACTTGTAGAGATAATAGATGCAGCAGGTAATAAACTTGTTGAAGAAAGTGAATATACCATTTCTGTTTTGGCGCCAAAAAACGAAGATGATAAAAAGATAGAAGAGAAAGAGAAAGAGAAAGAAGAGAAATTAGATAATAAACTAGAAAATGAATTAGAAGATAAGAAAGAAAATGAGAAGCAAGAAGATTTGAAAGTCAAAAACCCGCTTCTAGAAGAAAAATTGCCGGTTGTTCAAATTCCGAAGCAAGATGAGAAAGTAAATAAGTTTATAAAAGAACCGTTGAAAGAGAAATTTACTTACGTTATAAAAGAGCCGTTCGAAGACAACAAGGAAGTACATAAGGCGAAGGACCAAAAAGAGAAAAATAACAAACAAGTTGTCTCTAAAAAGAAAGAACAAAAAGAAGAAACGAAAGACAAGGAAGAAGAAAAAGGTGAACAGGGAGTACAAGCTTCGGATGTATTTACTATCATGTCAGGTTTGTTCGTACTGTTTTTAGTTTTAAAGAGTAATAAAGAATGGGGCTAATTATTTCATAGTAGTGGAGGCGCTTAAATGGAGATTAAACGTACGACAATTGAAGATAAGACGCTACAACCATTAAAACAGCCTGCAGCTATTTCGGAACATGAAATCCAGAAAGAACGAAAGCGTAGCAATTTAGTGTTTACTGGACAGTCTAAAATTATTTCGAAAAATAATGAGATAGGTATTTTACTTGCAAGTTTAAGTGATGGAAAGATTATGAAGGAAATGCTTTCTAAAGAGATGGATACAGTGTTACAACTTTTTAAAAAGTTACATACGTTATCTGAAGAAGGAAAGCAATCAGAAAAAGTGTTTGAACAAGTAATTAGAAGCCTGCAAGGACTTATTAAGCAGGCGCATATAAAAGAACTTCCTTTGTTAGATGGAACATATGATTTCGCTGAAGTGCAACTATCATTTGGTAGAAAAGTACATATTCCTTTACTAGATGTAAGTGCACTCATCTCTAGAGTGGAAAGTGATTCTTCAGAAGGAAATATAAATTTGATGGTAACGGTTATTACTGCTTATATAACGAAATTGTCTAACGAAACGATTTTAATTAGCGTTACAGACCTCATTGCTAAAGATCGGGATGTAAGTGTATGGAGAGCGCTTGCGGAAATGAACATGACACAATTATCACAGGCATTGAAACAAACGATGCAAGAACATAAATGGTCTATGACGTTTCTTTTTCTCTTCATATGGATTGTCGGTATTATTTTAATTCGAGTTATGTAAAAAGGTCGTCACTCCATTGTGACGACCTCTTTTATATTTTTTCGTAGAAGAATGTATCAAATCGCTGAAGATTGTAACGTTCGGGTGTTAAAATTTGTTCCGTACTACCAACAAATAGCACACCGCCTTTTCGTAAAGAACGACTAAATTTTTCGTAAAGTTTTATTCTTGCTTCTTCTGTGAAATATATCATTACATTACGACAAATAATCAAATCATAATTTGTATCGAATGACTGCATTAAAAGGTCATGTTGTTTAAACGAGACGTTTTGTTTAATGTTTTGATGCAATGAATATAGACCATTCTCTTTTGTGAAATGACGTTCTTTCAAATCAGTAGGTAACTCCTTTAACGAACGTTCTGTATATTGAGCGCGTTTTGCGGTTTCTAAAATATGAAAATCAAGATCTGTTGCTTGAATTTCAAAACGGAATGGAGCTAGATGCTTTGATAAAATTAAAGAGAGTGTATATGGTTCTTCACCAGCAGCGCAAGCGGCACTCCATACCTTTAATTTTCCGCTATTTTGTTCGAGTAATTTTGGTAGTGCTTTCGACTCTAAAGTTTGCCATCGTTCTTTATTTCTAAAAAACTCTGAAACGTTAATTGTAATATAGTCAATAAAATTTAAAAATAAATTTTGATCAGCGCGTAATTTGTTTAAAAAATTAGTGTAGTTTTCGAAGCCTTTTCTCGAAATGAAAGCATCGATTCTACGGCGCATTCTATCTTGTTTATATGAAGCGATGTCCATATTGAATTGTTGTTTAAAACTCGCGATAAAATGATCATAATCTTGTTCAATTATCATATTTACAATGGGCACAATAATGGTATTGTGCCTCCCCCTTTACATCATACGAATTTTTTGTTCAAAGCTTTTTTTCATTTGCTTTTCATGTAATCCTGGTAAATCATAAATGACAGCATCAATACCTGCTTCTTTTGCAACATCGACAGGGATGACAGATGTATGTTTGTCACCATTATAAAAACAGAGAACTAAATCAGTGTCTTCAATAATTTGTTTAACAAAAAACATATAATCTGATCGGTAAATGGAGTCGGAAGGATGATCAAAAGCAACATATTCGGCTCCGTGTTTTTTTAAGTAATCAACGACTTCTTGAAATTCATCTGTTATTGCTGGCAATGGTTGCAGCGTGTAAAGGCATAAATTTTGAGCGAGTCTTTCATTCTCAACGAAAAAACGAAGAACCTCATTTTCAATAGATTTATAACATAATATGTAAATTTTATGTTTGTGAGCATAGTCAGTTAAAAATTTTTTAATTTCTTCTTGATCTAATGCTGTTAATTGATTTGAACCACAAAGGAAAATATTCATAGAATTGTGCCACCTCATGCTAAATTGTAACATATCTTTTATAAAAAATAACTGCAAAATATTACTGTTCAGAGTATAATTATAAATAACTGGATTTTACGATTAAGTTTAGGAAGAAATAAAAAAATAAATAGGTGATATATATGCTACGTTCTATCTCGCATAATCCAATTTTATCGCATATACCGCCTGCTACTCAAATGCCGAAAGAAGCAAATGTCAGGACAGGACTTGCATTTTCGGATAATTTGCATGCAGATCCGAAAAAAGATAAATTGCTAGAACAAATGGAAGCGTTTGTCGATAATATTGGAGAAATTAAAGAGAAAATTGAAATGGAATTAACGCTTGATAATGTAATGGAATACAAAAATACAGTAAAATCATTTTTGAATTTTTACGTTGATAATGTATTGCAGTATAAAGATGTCATGTCTCGTCACCCGCGTTACGGATATTCACAGAAAATGACGATTGTGAAACAGGCAGAAATGGGATTGAATGAATTAGAAGATGTTATGAATTTAATTAATACGAAAACAGGACATTTAGAAATGTTAAATCAAATTGGAGAAATCCATGGTTTAATTGTGAATTTAGTCTTGTAAAAGAAAGGAAGCTATATGTACATACAATTATATGAAAAACTCGTTATTATTCAAAAAGCGTATGAAAATATTCAAGCGCTTGGAGAGCAAATATATGAGAATTTAAAAAATAAAAATGTAAATGCAGTTCAAAAGTTGCAAGTAGAGCAATTGCAGTACATTGATGGTTTAAAAGGGTTATCAAGCTCATTTGAAGAAATGGTTGTTCAGTTCTGTAAAGAACAAGGGGTTGAATCGTTTCGTGTAAGTGCGTTATTTTCGTATTTTTCTCAAGAAGAAATTGAAAAAATGGAAGAATTACAAAAAAACGCAACTGAATTAGAAGAGAATGTAAAAATGATTCTTTTGAAAAATCAATATTACTTAAACGTACTATTAAAAACTACAGAAAGTATTGTGGATTCTGTTTCTGAATATAACTTAGAGCGAAACAATAATTCGCAAATCTTTATGAATGAACTATTGTAAAGGAGAAGTGAAGCTATATGAGATTATCTGATTATAATACACCGCTATCGGGCATGTTAGCGGCTCAAATGGGGTTACAAACAACGAAACAAAACTTGTCTAACATTCATACACCGGGTTATGTTCGTCAAATGGTGAATTACGGATCTGTTGGAGCAAGCAATGGTCATACGCCAGAACAGAGAATTGGTTACGGTGTACAAACGCTAGGTGTTGACCGTATTACTGATGAGGTAAAAACGAAGCAGTTTAATGATCAATTATCTCAGCTCTCTTACTATAACTACATGAATTCAACTTTATCACGTGTAGAGTCTATGGTTGGAACGACAGGGAAGAATTCATTATCTAGTTTAATGGACGGTTTCTTTAATGCCTTTCGTGAAGTAGCAAAAAATCCAGAACAACCAAACTACTATGATACATTAATTTCTGAAACTGGGAAGTTCACTAGTCAAGTAAATCGTCTTGCGAAAAACTTAGATACAGTGGAAGCGCAGACGGCAGAAGATATTGAAGCGCATGTTAATGAATTTAATCGTCTGGCTGCTAGTTTAGCAGAAGCGAATCATAAAATTGGACAAGCGGGTACACAAGTGCCGAATCAACTTTTAGACGAACGAGATCGCATCGTTACAGAGATGTCTAAGTATGCAAACATCGAAGTATCTTATGAATCTATGAATCCTAATATCGCGAGTGTTAGAATGAATGGTATTTTAACAGTAAATGGACAAGATACATATCCACTTCAATTAAATAAAGAAAAAGACCCAATGTCAGTTGAGATTTACGGTTCAGAAATCTCTGTAACTAGCGGAGCGATAAAATCAGCGATTGATACGAAAGCGAAGATTGTTGATTATAAAAAAAATCTCGAAGACTTAATGAGTTCAATGAAAAATCAAGTGAATACAGTGATGGGAAAAGATTTCTTCGTTGGAGATTATGCGAAAGAGATGAAGTTAAATCCAGAATTCCAAAAAGATGTTTCGAAAATGAAAATGTCTGCTGAAACAGCAAATAAACTAGCAGCAGTTACAGATGACGATTATAAAGAAGGTCTTTCTTATAAACAAGCATTAGACCAATTTATAGTTCGTGTTGCATCTGATAAAAGTGCAGTAAATGGTTATCAAAAAATTCATGGCGACTTACTAGAAGGTATTCAACAAGAAAAAATGAGCGTTGAAGGTGTAAATATGGAAGAGGAAATGGTAAATTTAATGGCCTTCCAAAAATATTTCGTCGCAAACTCTAAAGCTATTACTACGATGAATGAAGTGTTTGATAGTCTATTTTCGATTATTCGATAAGTGATAATAATTGATTGGAAATATATAAGGAGGAGATAGAAATGAGAGTATCTACATTTCAAAATGCAAACTGGGCAAAGAATCAGTTAATGGATTTGAATGTGCAACAACAATACCATAGAAACCAAGTAACTTCAGGGAAGAAAAATCTTCTTATGAGTGAAGATCCACTTGCAGCGAGTAAATCATTTGCGATTCAACATTCATTGGCGAATATTGAACAAATGCAAAAAGATTTAGCTGACTCAAAAAATGTATTAACACAAACTGAAAATACTTTGCAAGGTATTTTTAAATCTTTAACGAGAGCAGATCAATTAACGGTACAGGCATTAAATGAGCCAAATGGTGAAAAAGAATTGAAAGCCATCGGTGCAGAGATTGATCAAATTTTAAAACAAGTTGTATATTTAGCGAATACGAAAGAGCAAGGTCGTTATATTTTCGGTGGTGATAGTGCAGAAAAGTCACCATTTACAGAAGATGGTACGTACCAGGGTGGACAAAATGATGTGAACTGGCAACTAAATGACGGTTATGAGTTAAAGGCATTTCGTAACGGAGAAGCATTATTATCCCCGGTTATAAAAACGTTAAAACAGATGAGCGAAGCGATGCAAAAAGGTGACCAAAAAGCGTTACAACCGTTATTAGGAGAAAATAAGAAAAACTTAGATGGCATCATTAACCGTACAACTGAAGTTGGTTCAACAATGAACACAATGGAGACGTTTAAAACAATTTTAAGTGAGCAAAATTTAGCGCTTCAAGAAAACCGTAAAGAAATTGAGGATGTTGATTTAGCGGTCGCAATTTCTGACTTGGCATATATAAATGCGACGTATGAAGCGACACTTAAAGCAGTTAGTACGATGAGTAAAACGAGTATTTTAGACTACATGTAATCTACAAGGAGTGAGAAAAATGGCAGGAACAACGATGACAGGTATTGGTGGTAGACAACAAATTTGGAACCTCGGAAATAATATGATCGATACTTCTAACCTAGTAGAATTAGAAATGCAAGCGTTAGATATGAGAAAAACACCATATACGAAAGAAAAGAACGACCTTACAAATGATAAATTATTATATACAAGTTTGAAGTCAGAATTTAGTTCTTTCACACAAACGTTTAAAAACTTAGCGGCTTTTAAAGGAAATGAGAAAAAAGTAACGACAACACAAGACGGTTATATTAATGTAAAAGCAGATGGTGGTGCGATTGCAGGAACTTTTAATATGACAATTACACAGCTCGCGCAACGTCATCAAATAGCTTCTAATGAAATTAAAGATATAAATGCGAAACTTCCTAAAGATGAAACATTAAAACTAGGCGATAAAGAACTAAAAGTAACAACTGATATGACATATAAAGATTTAATTAACAAAATTAATGATGGAGATTATGGTGTATCAGCTTATACACTTGGAAATAAAATTTTCATGACCTCTAAAAAAGAAGGGGCAATGAATGAAATTAAATTAGAAAAGACACCGCCTAATGTACTTACAGATTTGTTTTATACGAAAGTGGAAGGTACAGATGAGAATAATCAACCTACGACAGAAATGAAATTAAATACTATTAACGAAGCGCTAGATGCAAAATATAGTATTAATGGTGTTGAGGGAAAAAGTGATAGTAATACAATTGACGCATTACCAGGTGTGAAAATTGAGCTATTGAAAGTAACGGAATCAAAGGTGGAAAATAAACCAGAAGATGGAACAGGTACAAATGCAGATCAAAAAGCAAAAGGTATAGATCTAAAATTTACAGTAAATGACTCAAACGTAACAGACGCATCGAATGTTATTAAAAAAATGGTAGCTGATTATAATAAAGCTGTTTCTACAGTAGATATCTTTGCTGGAAAAGGTGGAGCTTTCCAAGGTCAAGCTATTATGCAAAGTGTACGTCAGGCAATGAACAATGTCGTAACATTTTCTCAAGATGGTAATTATTTATTCACATTTGGTATTCAATTAAAGCAAGATGGAACGATGGAAGTTAATGATGAAAAATTAACACAAGCATTAAAAGAAAAACCCGATGCAGCGAAGCAATTTTTCTTTAGTTCTAACGGTTTAGGAAAAATGATGGAAGAACCGCTTGATAAACTATTCGGTGATAAAGGTGTAGTCGGCGAGAGAGTTAAAAACATTGACTCACGTGTAAGTGATTTAGATAAAAAGATTAAAGATATTGAGACGCAAAACTTGCAAAAGCAAGATGAAATCGTGAAGAAGTATCAAAAGCTAGAGAGTACATTGGCGGCGCTTGATAGCCAACTCAAAACAATTAAAGCAATGACAAAACAAAAAAGTGATGATTAATGAAAGTTGAGGAAGTGATCGTATGCAAGCATGGCAACGTTATATGCAAAATGATATTATGACGAGTAATCCGATTAAAAATACAATTTTTATTTATGAAAGATGTATTGTAGAGTTTCGTAATTTAGAAGAACTTTTACATACTTTTAAACTACAAGAAGGGGACGCACTTCTTGAAAAATTAGAACGTATTTTTGAAGAACTAAAGCTTCAATTAAATCCTGAGATTACGAAAGATTTATATGATAGTCTCTATGGTTTATATGATTGGATTAGCATTCAAATTCAAACGATGAAAGTAACGCGTGAAGCGAAAGATATTGATGCAATTGTGAAAGTGTTACAAGATTTAATAGACGGTTACCGCGGAGCACTTGAAAATGAACAATGATATTTATCGGACGTTTGTCAGCTGTTTTAATGAAATCGGTGAATTGCAAGTGTCAGACAGAGAGTTTGCTGAGAAGAGTGAGATGTTAAATCGCTGGATGATGACATTGGATGAAGAAACGCGTGCACAAGTTGCAGCAGAAGTAAGCCCGTTCATTATTAAGGCAGCACAGCATATTCGGGATAAGCAAAAGATTTTGGAAGAAATGATTATGACAAATGATGGGCGAATGAAGGCTAATTCATTTTACGGTAAATATTAATAATAACGTCTGGAAACAGGTTCCCCTTTTAAAAGGGGGTCTATTCCTTCGTTTACATAAAGAACCCGCTGATTGAGGTTTCATTTTATGACTGTGATAAAATAATAATTGTAATCTAAATAATAGAAAAATGGACTTTAGTTTATATATTGAAATGTTCTATAGATTACTGTGTGTATACAGTTTTTTGCATTCTTTTTTATATTTTTATATTTTTCTAAAGACAACAATGAAAAAATGGAATAAAATATGTAAGGGTACATAATAGTAAATATTTTAATAAATGCATATAAGAAAATAAATAATGAAGTGAAACTTCTATCAGTGGATCATTAAGTTAGAAAAGGAAGGGTGTGGAATATGCCAGATTTAGTGAGTGATGTAAGCCATTATATGAATTATTTAGTGACGAAACGAAATACGGTTTCTAGTAATATTGCAAATGCGAATACACCTGGCTATAAAGCACAAGATGTAACATTTGCTGAGCAGATGAATAAAAGTAGTGCATTATATAAAAACAATGCGGCTGATTTAAAGAGTAATCCAGATTTATATCAAACGAATGAAATGCACTTGCCGACAGTAAATACGAAAAATACATATGCAAAGATTCAAACAAAATCAATGCAAACGAATAAAGACGGAAATAGTGTGGATGTAACGACAGAAATGCTAGATTTAATGAAAGCAAATCAGTTATACGGTATTTCAGTTAACGCAATTAATACACAATATGCAATTAACCAAGCGGCACGCGGACGTTAAAAGTAGAAGGAGAGACAACGGATGTTTCAGGCAATTAATGCAAGTGGCTCAGGACTAACGACAGCGAGAAAGTGGATGGAAGTTACTTCTAACAATATTGTAAATGCAAATACGACGGCGGCTCCGGGGGCAGATTTATATGAGCGTCGTAGTGTGGTGCTAGAATCAAACAATAGTTTTGCAAGTATGCTAGATGGGGCTCCTACTAACGGAGTAAAAATAAAAAGTATTGAAGCAGACAAAACGGAAAATTTAGTGTATGATCCGACGCATCCGCACGCAAATGAAGAAGGATATGTACGTTATCCCAATATTGATGTAACTGCTGAAATGACGAATGTAATGGTTGCTCAAAAAATGTATGAAGCGAATACGAGTGTATTAAATGCGAATAAAAAAATGCTTGATAAAGATTTAGAAATCGGCCGAGGATAAGGGGGAAGATAGTAATATGAAAATTCAACCAATGTTACATACACAACCATTTGGAGCAATTCAGTCAATTGGTGCACCGAAAACTTCTCAAACATCTGTAGTTGAGGGGAAAAAGTTTATTGATTTATTGGAAGATATGAATCAAACGCAAAACAATGCGCAAACAGCAGTATATGATTTACTAACTAAAGGGGTAGGAGAAACACATGACGTTTTAATTCAGCAAAAGAAAGCTGAGTCTCAAATGAAAACAGCTGCTCTCGTACGTGATAATCTTATTGAAAATTATAAGTCACTAATTAATATGCAAATTTAGGAAAGTGGACGGGTGTGTTTAAATGGAAAAGATGAAAAATGTTATCCAATCGTTAAAAACGTGGCATAAGTTAGTAATTGGTGCTGCGCTTTTAGCGATTGTAACAGGAGCACTTTTATACTTCACCTTGCCAGATAAATATGTTGTTGTATATCAAAATTTAAATGATACAGATAAACAAGAGATTACAGCAGAATTATCGAAGTTAGGTGTCGATTATCAATTAGCGGCCGATGGTTCGATTCGTGTGCAAAAGAATGATGCTCCATGGGTTCGAAAAGAAATGAATGGGATGGGCTTACCGTTTAATTCGAAAAGCGGTGAGGAAATTTTATTAGAAAGCTCGCTCGGTTCAAGTGAGCAAGATAAAAAAATGAAGCAAATTGTCGGTACGAAGAAGCAATTGGAGCAAGATATTGTAAGAAATTTTGCGACAGTTGAAACGGCAAATGTTCAAATTACATTGCCTGAAAAAGAGACAATTTTTGATGAAGAAAAAGCAAAAGGAACAGCGGCGATTACGGTTGGAGTGAAGCGTGGACAATTGTTAACAGCTGATCAAGTTGCGGGTATACAGCAAATGATTAGTGCAGCGGTTCCTGGTGTGAAAGCAGAAGAAGTAAGTGTTATTGATAGTAAAAAAGGTGTTATCTCAAAAGGAGCAGATGAAGCACATTCTAGTAGTTCCTCCTCTTATGAGAAAGAAGTAGAGATGCAGCACCAACTTGAAGGTAAATTAAAGCAAGACATTGATGCAACGTTAATGACGATGTTTAAACCGAATGAATATAAAGTGAATACGAAAGTATCTGTAAACTACGATGAAGTTACACGTCAGTCAGAGAAGTATGGTGATAAAGGTGTACTTCGTAGTAAACAAGAGCAAGAGGAAAGCTCTACTGCGCAAGAAGGGGCAGATACGAAGCAAGGTGCTGGTATTACAGCTAACGGTGAAGTGCCAAACTACGGTACGAACAATAATCAAAATGGTAAAGTTGTCTACGATAATAAAAATGGCAACAAAATTGAAAATTATGAAATAGATAAAACAGTTGAAACAATTAAGAAACACCCAGAATTAACGAAAACGAATGTTGTTGTATGGGTAGATAATGATACGTTAGTAAAACGTAGAATTGATATGACAACTTTTAAAGAAGCAATCGGAACAGCGGCAGGACTTCAAGCTGATCCGAACGGTAACTTTATAAATGGTCAAGTTAACGTTGTAACTGTTCAGTTCGATCAGCCGAAAGCCGAAAAAGAGAAAGAGCCAGAAAAAAGTGGTATGAACTGGTGGTTATTCGGTGGAATTACAGCTGGCTTATTAGCAATCGGTGGTCTAGTATGGTTCTTATTAGCAAGACGTAAGAGAAAGAAAGAAGAAGAGGAATATGAAGAATACTTAGCAGAAGAGGAAATTGCTGCAAGTAATGAAAGTATCTTGGAAATTCCTGAAGAAAAAATAGTGCCAGAGCCAAAACCTGAACCAGAAGAACCGAAAGAACCAACGTTAGATGAACAAGTGCAGGATGCTACGAAAGAACATGTAGAAGGTACTGCAAAAGTAATTAAAAAATGGTTAAACGGACAGTAAGGGAGGAACAATGATGTTAGATGAAATCTCCTCCAAAGAAAAAGCTGCCATCCTTATTCGTACATTAGAAGAAGGGGTGGCAGCAAAAGTCATTGAATATATGACAGCTGAGGAAAAAGAAGTATTACTTCGTGAAATCGCAAAGTTTCGTGTATACAAACCAGAAACGTTAGAAAATGTACTAGGAGAGTTCTTATATGAACTAAATGTAAAAGAATTGAACTTAGTCACTCCAGATAAAGAATACATTCGTCGCATATTTAAAAACATGCCAGAAGACGAACTGGAAAAATTATTGGAAGATCTTTGGTATAACAAAGATAATCCGTTTGAGTTCTTAAATTCACTTACAGATTTAGAGCCACTTCTTACAGTGCTTAATGATGAGTCACCACAAACAATTGCAATTATCGCTTCTTATATTAAACCGCAACTTGCGTCTCAATTAATTGAGAGATTGCCAGATCATAAGCGCGTTGAAACGGTAATGGGTATAGCGAAACTAGAACAAGTTGATGGTGAATTAATTAATCAAATTGGTGAGTTGTTAAAATCGAAATTAAATAATATGGCATTTAGTGCAATTAATAAAACTGATGGCTTGAAAACAATCGTAAATATTTTAAATAATGTTTCACGAGGTGTTGAAAAAACAGTCTTTCAAAAGCTGGATGAAGTCGATTATGAGTTATCTGAGAAAATTAAAGAAAATATGTTTGTCTTTGAAGACTTACTTGGTCTTGAAGATCTTGCGCTTCGCCGTGTATTAGAAGAAATTACAGATAACGGTGTTCTTGCGAAAGCACTTAAAATTGCAAAAGAAGAAATTAAAGAGAAATTATTTACATGTATGTCTTCAAACCGTAAAGAGATGATTCTAGAAGAATTAGATGGCTTAGGACCGCTTAAGATGACGGATGCTGAAAAAGCGCAGCAAACGATCACTGGTACAGTGAAAAAGCTAGAGAAAGAAGGAAGAATTATCGTTCAAAGAGGTGAAGAGGATGTCCTTATTTAAAAACAGAATTCCGAAGAATTCTGTTTCTTTTTCTGAAGAAACGTATGAATTACAATTTCCAAAACCAGCTTCAGTTCAAATAGAAGAGGAAGAATTACAAGCTGATCATGCAGAACTTCGCGCCCAGCAAGAATCGTTACATATGGAAATGAATCAGCTAAGGCAAGAGAAGCAAATGCTAGAACGAGAGCGACAGCAATTATTACAAGATAAAGAACAATTTCAAATGCATATTCATGAGCAAATGGAACAGATGGAAGCAGCGCGTGTGCAATTTCAAAAAGAACAACAAGAAACAGCATATGAATGGACAGAGTTATTATGGGATCAATCTTTTCATCTAGCAGAAAAAATCGTGAATCAAGCGGTAGATTCACGATTGCTTGATGTGTTACCTATTTTAACCGGCATAGTGCAAACATTGCCAACTTCGTTTGAAAAATTAATCATTACAGTACATCCAGAAACGTTTGAACGTATTCAAGAAGAGAAGGAAAATACGAAAGAATATTGGTTACTACAATTAGTAGAATGGAAATATGATTTCTCCCTGCAGTTTGGTGAATTTGTTCTGGAAGAAGAGAAAGAATTCTTTGAATTTAAATTTGCACCTATATTTGTGAAACTTCGTCAGAAATGGGAAGAAGAGAAGTTATTTGAGGAGCAAAATGTATGAGCCGCCTGTTAATGAATGAGAACGAAAAATGGAATAAGTTCATTGAAACACCGCTGTATACGAAAGTAGGCAAAGTTCATAGTGTACAAGAACAGTTTTTCGTAGCAAAAGGGCCGAAAGCGAAGATTGGTGATGTTTGCTTCGTTGGAGAACATAACGTCTTATGTGAAGTGATTGCCATTGAAAAGGAAAATAATATGCTACTTCCATTTGAACAGACAGAAAAAGTATGTTATGGAGATTCAGTGACATTAGTTTCAGAAGATGTTGTTGTACCACGTGGTAATCACTTGCTCGGAAAAGTGTTAAGTGCAAATGGTGAAGTGTTAAATGAGGAAGCTGAAAACATTCCATTACAGAAAATAAAACTAGATGCACCACCTATACATGCATTTGAACGTGAAGAGATTACCGATGTATTTGAAACAGGAATAAAATCAATTGATTCTATGCTAACAATTGGTATCGGTCAAAAGATTGGTATTTTTGCTGGGTCAGGTGTTGGTAAATCAACTTTACTTGGAATGATAGCAAAAAATGCAAAAGCTGATATAAATGTTATTAGTTTAGTAGGAGAACGTGGCCGGGAAGTAAAAGACTTTATTCGAAAAGAGTTAGGCGAGGAAGGTATGCGAAAAAGCGTCGTTGTTGTAGCGACGTCAGATGAAAGTCATCTTATGCAACTTCGTGCAGCGAAACTTGCAACGTCTATTGCTGAATACTTCCGTGATCAAGGTAATAACGTATTACTTATGATGGACTCTGTTACTCGTTTTGCCGATGCACGAAGAAGTGTTGATATTGCTGTTAAAGAGTTACCGATTGGTGGTAAAACACTGTTAATGGAAAGTTATATGAAGAAGTTGTTAGAGCGGTCCGGAAAAACACAAAAGGGATCTATAACAGGTATTTATACGGTGCTTGTTGATGGGGATGATTTAAATGGTCCTGTACCAGATTTAGCACGTGGTATTTTAGATGGACATATCGTATTAAAGCGTGAGCTTGCAACGCTTAGTCATTACCCTGCAATTTCAGTATTAGATTCAGTAAGTAGGATTATGGAAGAAATTGTTTCGCCACATCATTGGCAACTTGCAAATGAAATGAGAAAGATTTTATCAATTTATAAAGAAAATGAATTGTATTTTAAGCTAGGAACGATTCAAGAAAATGAAGAAAATGCTTATATTTTTGAATGTAAAAATAAAGTAGAAGGCATAAATACATTTTTAAAGCAAGGTCGATCGGATAGTTTCCAATTTGATGATATCGTTGAAGCGATACAGCATATAGTATAAGGCCTCTGCCCAAGAGGTCTTATTTTTTTGTTTTTTAATATTTCACAGATTTTTTTGGAAAAAAACTATATAATAGAAAAAGAGAACGTTATAATAGAAAGGGGCTATGAAAACAGGTGGATAAACAGCAGTACGACACAATAAAATTGCAAATAAACCAAGAAAAAGAACATATTTTAAAAGAAGTGTATGAATTAACAGCTGAAAAAAGAAAAATAGAACAAAAAAAAGAATATGATTTATATGTTGTGAAATCGCGTAGTAAAGTCGTACAAACTGGGCAACGTATTATGGCTGGAATGCTTTCTTCACATACGTTTTCACCTGAAAGAATAGAAGAATGGAATCGAAAAATTAAAAAAACGGAAGGTTTTATTCAAAAAAATGAAAGTCTTTTAGAGCAAGTAAAAGAAAAAGAACGTGTCATTGATGAGATGTATCAAGAAGATTGCAAAAAGCTTGCGAAAGCACAAGAAAAGCTGGAAGAAAAAATGCTTCTGGATTTGAAAATGTGTATGAATGGATGAGGTGAATGTAGTGATACAGTCTGTATTACCGGTGCAACAAAGTTTACCTCCGCAAAAAGAAAAAGGGCTAGAAGTACAATCAAAAAATGAAGATTCTTCATTCGATCGTACGATGAGAATGGAAAATAAAAAACAGCCGCAAACGGAGAAAACGAAACGAGAAGAAGCACCAAAAGAAGAGAGAAAAGATTATATTCTTTCTAAAAAATCGGTAACGGAAGAAGAACCTATTGTAAAGAAAGAAGAAAAAAAAGAGACAGAACAGTTGTTATTAGCTGTATCTGAGCAAATGGTTGCAATTGAGCAATTACATGTGCAGCCGGAATTGTTATATCAATACATACAAAAAATACAAGAGCTATATAAAGAATATGGCAATATTAAACTTAATGAATTACCTGCAGCTGAATTACAACAATTACAAGAACTTCTTTCAAATATGAATATCAAAAATGCTATATGTTTAGAAGATACAATGCAAATGGTATTAGACAAAATGAAGATGCCAGAGCAAACGATGCAAGCATTGAAGGTTGTAGAAACAGAAACTTGTAATATTGCAAAGGAACAAGAAGAGTCTAAAGAGGTAGATCTTCCGAAACTTGAGAGCGATGATGCAAAGGTAGAGTTGCCAGAATTTGATGCATTAAACGATTCGAGCTCTGCAGGTGCAGAATTATTAAATAAAACGACGAGTACCGAACAAATAGGGAAATCAAATAGTGGTGCTGAGAAAGTTTCATTACCTGACTTAGGAAAGAAAATGGAAGCGCAAGTAGAAGCGCTGCAAAAATTTGTAGTGAAACAAGAACGTGTTTTATTCCAGTTAAATCCAGAAAAACTTGGTACATTAACAGTGTTTATGAAAAAACACGGAGATCAAATTGACGTTCACGTAGAAATGGAAAAACACGATGCAAAAAAACGTGTTGAAATCATTTTTGATGAATTGAAATTAAAGTTAAAAGAAAAAGAAATCAATATTCAAATTAGCTATTCAGATAAAGATGAAAATCGTAAAGAACAGCGAGAACAAGAGCAAAGGCAAAAACAGAAATTAGCAAATCCAAATCATGAAAAACAACAATCAACAGAATTTGCGGGATTATTGGAGGAATAAAGAGTGCCAACAGTTGGATTAAATACAACGAGTACAAATCATATTCCATTGCAAACACAGGTGCAAAACAAAGATGCTATTATGGTTAACGGAACAGGGCAACAAGTCCAAAAAGCAGATGGGACGAAATCAGTAAATACTCAACAAACACCTGGTGTAATGGGAAAGGATGATTTTCTAAAACTGTTTTTAAAAAGCTTAGAATATCAAGATCCGTTTAATGCAATGGATATGAATCAAATGATGAATCAAATGTCACAAATGTCTATCATGGAGCAAGTACAAAATATGACAAAGGCTGTAGATTCTCTTCGTACAACAATGCATACGACAGCGATTGATGGAGGAATGAAGTTTTTAGGGAAGTATGTAAGAGGTGTTGATAGTAAAGGCGAGAAAGTATCTGGTCAAGTTGATATTGTTCGTCTTGCTGAAAATAATGAGGTACAGCTTGTTGTTGATAACCATGTTATTTCATTACATTTTGTAGAAAGAGTCTCTGATAAGCCAATATCCGAAGTAAATCCAGAAGATCAGAAAATAGAGAACATAGATAAAACAGAAGAAACTATTATAGAAAAATAATAAGGAGTGTACATTAATTATGATTAAAGCGTTATATACAAGTATTACAGGGATGAATGCAACACAAAATGCATTAAGTGTTACTTCAAATAATATTGCAAATGCACAGACACCAGGGTATAAGAAGCAAAAAGCCATTTTTGACGATTTATTATATAATAATTCCACGGGTTCAAGAGGAAATGAAATGTATGCTGGCACAAACCCAAAAAGTATTGGTAACGGTGTGAAATTGAGTGGAACATCTACGGATTATAGTGGTGGATCTATTACAACGAATAATGGAAAAACGAATGTAGCAATTGAAGGTAACGGTTTTTTTGCTGTAGGTGATATGAACGGTGGAAATGTGCAATATACACGTAAAGGGACGTTTAGCGTATCGGAAAATTATTACCTAACAAATTCAGAAGGACAGTATGTTATGGCATACCCTGGGAACCCTGCTACAGGTGAGGTAGACTTTACTCGTGCACCGGGGCCTGTAAAAGTACCAATGGGAACTGCAGTAGGAGGAATCCAATCAACAAAAGGGATTTTAAAAGGTAACCTTGATACTACAACAAAAGGTGCGACACAAGAGTTAACAGTATTTGATAGTGCGGGGAATGCATTAACTGTGCAATTTGCATTTACAAAAGGGGCTGATCATAACTATTCATATACAGTAAAAGTTCGAAACGATTCAAAAGGGGACAAAGAGTTTAAAGAAATTGATAAAGGAAATTTAGAATTTAATGATGTTGGTCAAATTACAAGTGGACAAACAAAGACATTCCAATTTAATGGAAATCCATCGTTCACACTTGACATGAGTCAAATAACAAATCATCCAACCAAAACTACATTAGCTCCATCAGAGATTGATGGCCAGAGGGCAGCAATTGTTAAGGATTGTCAAATTACAGAAGGTGGTTATGTAACCGCGACATATGATGATGGTAGTAGTAGAATCATCGGCCAACTTGCTGTAGCTATGTACCCTAATGAAGGTGGATTAATGAAAGTAGGGAATGGTAACTATGTGGAAACACCAGCAGCAGGTAACCGTGTAATGGGCGTTTCAGGTCAAAATGGTGCAGGAACAATACGTGCGAACTCGACAGAAGGATCAAATGTAGATTTATCTGTCGAGTTCGTAGATTTGATGCTGTATCAACGTGGATTCCAAGGAAATGCGAAAGTAATTAAAGTTTCTGATGAAGTATTAAATGAAGTTGTAAACTTAATTCGATAATCTATTATAAAGAAAAATTGTAATGAGTGTAGAAAGGGTTTTTTATTCGTATGACAAGACAAGAGCGAATTTTACAATTGCCTTTTTTCGAAAATAAACGTGAACTTGCCGAGCAAGTATTAAAAATAGAACGAGAAGAGCATGTATATTTACCAGATCAATTTGAAATTAAGCAAGTGCCTCCGTATTCATTTGGCGAAAAACAAGCAATCATTGGCCGTATCCATGAGTTTTATTTCATAAGTGTTGGTAGCGATAGTGTTTGGAAGTATCAACTGTTTAAGGATGAGATGAAGTGTCGTGAGTTTTTTGTTATGTTGCCAAATATTACGGATCAGCAGATAGCGTTTTGGTTTAATAACATAGAGTTATTGAAAAGTTCTTAAAAAGATCTTAAAAGCTCTTTTTAGGGTTGGCGAGAGGACCCAGCGTTGTTTTGGAGCGGTTAGTGCCTAATAGGGACTCGACTGGTGTGTAAGGACAGAGTATGGAGAGTTACTAGGGTAGTATAAGAAGAGGTAAGCAAAGTTTAGTGTGGATAAAAAGTTATAATCCAGAAGAGCTCCTAGTTGTAAGAATAGAGCTATGGAGATGTACTGAGATAGTTGGGGATGAGATAATCATTTCATAGTAGGCCAGTGCCTTCTGGATAGTATGTGACGATAGATTTTTATAAAAGGAGAGGTGAGGAGGATGGCGCAAAATAAGTATCGCGTTACATTCATTTCGCCGAGTGAGGTTGAGCAGCGAACTGTAATGGCGGCGAATAGTCTGCCAGATTTAATTCGTAAAGTAGAAAGTATTATCGCAGATCCAAACGGTTATTTTGTGAATGATAAAAAAAATAATTGTTATTTTAAAGTGATTAAAGAAAATGTTACGTTTATTCAATATGAGTTACTATTTTCGGATAAGGAAATTCATATTGAAAAATTAAAACATATAGCACCGGTGGTATTAAAACGATTATTCGAAAAAATAAATGATCCGGAATTATATGCACTCGCGCTACTTGATGTTGATATAGCAACGAAAGAATATGTGCTAGCAGAAATGAATTCTGAGCTGAGAATAAGAGTAGAGAAAGAGCTTTCGAAAAAATGGGAAGCAATGCCGACGGAAATTGTAGGAGCACAAGAAGTTTTATTAGAGGCACTTGCTTCGTTTACACAAGATTAATTGTTTTTTAATAAAATGAATCGTTCGACTATCTATATTTTTTATATAGGTAGTTGACTTTTTCTCTTTTATAAAGCTTAATAATTAGATATACGGAATTAATGGAAGGGGAGCGACACCTTTATGTCACAAGCACAAAGTATTTTATTAGAAAGCGGAACAAATGAATTAGAGATTGTTACGTATACTGTTGGTGAAAACCTATTTAGTATTAATGTTATGAAAGTACGTGAAATCATTAATCCATTCCCTGTTACAACTGTGCCAGAATCTCATCATGCAGTTGAAGGTGTTGTTCAAGTACGTGGTGAAATTTTACCTGTTATTAACTTGGCAATGGCTCTTAATTTAAAGTCAACAAAGCCACTTGATCAAACGAAATTTATCATCTCAGAATTAAACCAAATGAAAGTTATTTTCCGCGTTGATGAAGTGCATCGTATTCAACGTATTTCGTGGGAACAAATTGATGAACCAGCTTCATTATCTATGGGACTAGAAGAAACGACATCTGGTATTGTAAAACTAGATGGCAAAATCATTTTACTATTAGATTATGAAAAAATTGTATGTGAAATTAGCGGCACTGGTTATGACAATAAATCAATTGCAGGGTTAGAACAAAAAACAGATCGAGCTGAAAAAGTAATTTACATTGCAGAAGATTCAGCGATGCTTCGCCAAATATTAGAAGAAACATTATCATCAGCTGGATATACGAAAATGAACTTCTTCAGCAATGGTGCAGAAGCGTTAGCGCAAATTGAAAAATTAGCGAAAGAGCAAGGCGAAAAAATGTTTGAACATATTCACTTGCTAATTACGGATATTGAAATGCCAAAAATGGATGGACATCATTTAACGAAAGTGGTTAAGGATAGTGAAGTAATGAATCGTCTACCAGTCATTATTTTCTCTTCATTAATTACAAATGAATTATTCCATAAAGGTGAAGCTGTAGGAGCAAATGCTCAAGTAAGTAAGCCAGATATTCAAGAGCTAATTGGTTTAGTTGATAAGTTAGTGCTTTAAAAGCTTCTTTTTAGCCGGAATAGAAGCTCTAGCCAAGTGTTGAGCGGTCAGTGCTTAATAGAGCCTTATGCGATTTTGAGACCAGAGATATGGAGTGGTTATAGGTAAGTAGAAGAGCTGGCCATCGAGACTCGGTTTGAAGAGCCGGTGTATAGCACTTTTCTATTTATTGGGAATAGAGGAACTACTTATGTAAGGAAGTTTTCAGTGCCCAATAGAGTCTCGAGCGATGTGAGTTCAGAGGTATGAAGTAGTTTTAGGTAAGAAGAAGTGAGACTTCAAATGAGGTTTTGAAGTCTCGGTTTACAATTCTATTCTTTTAGAGGAGGGAAGGAATTAGCCATGTGTAGCATTGGCTAGTTCCTTTTTAGTATTATATACTTTAAAGTGGTAGAAAAATGAAAGGTTTCTGGGGTGTTTGTCGCTGTATGTGTGAATAATCTTTATTTAGAGATTTTTGATTTAAAAATATAAGCGAACGTATTTTCGGGATTACTTTAGTAACATTTAGTGGTAACGCAAATTTTTTCGGTGAAAAAATATCCAAAATACCATATAATATAATTAAATGTAATTAATATGCAATTTTACATATTAATAAAAAACATTTTCCAAATTTTTATACTTTCTATACATTTTTGTATTTTTATTATTTGACAGATAATTTCGAACTGTTATAATATGGATATGTAAAAATTGCTATTTTCTTAAAAGACATGGGAGTCAGATGAGAATTGTGAAAGGATGAGGGGGAGTGGCACAGATTATGTATCACCACACAGCAATTAATGTATTAGGTCTTTTACAAAACATGTCAAATAATAAAATGAACGATATGCAACTAGAGGCGGAATTTAAAAAAATAGAAAAAGAATTCCAAGTAAAGTATGAAGAATTAGTTGATTTACATAATAGAATGGTATTATTCCAAATAGATATAGAAAAAAACGGCGGGATGCGAGCCTATGAAAAATCAGCAATTACATGGCTGAAGTCTGAACTAGAGCTACTGTATGAAGTGTATCAATTTTGTCAACGTCATGGTTTAAACATTTTAAGTATTTCAAAATACGTAAGTAAAAATGAACTAAATCTTTTTCCAAAAACAGAAAGTCAATTGCAAAATACGTATTATAAATTGAAAAAACATGAAATACCGTTTGAAAATATTGAAAAACAAAAACCAGGACGAAAGCGAAAATATATACCAGTAAAAGAGACAATCGTAGCAAGAAAAAAAGAAAACGAGTACGAATTCAAAGAAGAAATCCAGCACAAAGAGGATGAAAAAAGTCTTGTAACAGTTATATCTGGTATTGTTGATAACTTTGAAACAATTAATCAATGTAGTGAAAGGAAAGAAGACGAACTACATCAGTTTATGGAAGGTATTTATAAGCTTTCTAGCATGGCAGCAGGGCGTTCTAGAGAAGCGAAGAATACACGTAGCTTAGAAGGTGAATTGCAGTCGTTACAACTAGAAAACGAAAGGTTAAAACGAGAGAAAGAAGAGCTTGTGCAAGATATTAAAGGTATGACGCAGCTTTTAATTCATTTCATTACAAGTTCTGATATTGATCAAATTCGTAAATTACCAACTTTTGTACAAGATTGTAAAATGGAATTACATAAACTAGGGCTATATAATGCACAAGACGGAAAAATGAAAATAATGGTTGATCGTAGCGGACAAGTTATGACGGTAACACAGTAATAAAATTTGGGTACAAAATAAAAGGGAGATACATAGTTTATATGTATTTCCCTTTTATTTTGTGTGGAATCGTTTTAAAGAAGGAAGATGAATTCTTACGATTGTAGTAACTTAGAAACTCTTTGCGGAATTTGATTAGTTTGTGAAATCATACTAAGTGCAACTTCAGTTAACAATTTAAACTTTAAAAAATGACTCATCTCCTGTGCCATGTCAGTGTCTTCGATTTGAGAAGCAGCTGAAGCCATAGAAGAAGATTGGCTCTTCAGGTTGTTTATGTTAAAGTCAAGACGGTTTAACGTAGCACCTAGAGTTGCACGGTTAGATGCAATTGTATCTAATGCAGAATCAATTGATTTAATTGCAGCAGAAGCGTTTGGTGCAGATTTTTTAATATCGCCTGCTTTAATCATTGTATCAGGTGCAAAAGTAGTACCGATTGCTTGGGCCTTTGTAAGATCCGGTGCTTCTTCATATGCTTTAATTTTATCTTCAACAGCTTTAACATCTGTGTCAGACATGAAACCTTTAACTTTATCAAATTTTGTTTTAAAGTCATCAACTGCAGTTTTAATTTCTTCAGGAGTTGATCCTGCTACAGGTGCTTTCAATGCACCTAATCCAGTTGCTCCACCAGCAGCTTTAGCTGCATCAATGTCTGTTTTAGCTGCAGTAAGTTGTGCAGCTGTAATTGTTTGCTCACCAGTGCCCTCAATAGATAATTTGTCAATATTTAATGCTTTAGTAGATGAATCAGCAAGATTAATATTGATCTGTTTCGTTGTATCAGCGTTATCTAGAGTTTGAATAGCAATAGATTTGTTATTGCCATTTAATAATTTCTTATCGTTAAACTCTGTGTTTTTAGAAATGTAATCGATTTGATCTTTTAATGCAGCAAATTCTTTATCTAAAGCTTTTTGGTTATCGCTAGTGTTCGTACCGTTTGCAGATTGGTTAGCGATGTCACGCATACGAAGTAAGATGTTAGAAACAGAGTTTAAAGCCGAATCAGCTGTATGGATTAATGACATACCGTCTTGTGTGTTGTTAGCTGCTACTCTTAATCCACTTGCTCTCGCACGCATACGAGTCACAATAGCAACATTCGCTGGATTATCAGAAGCTGTATTTAATTTCTTACCAGTCGTTAATCGTTCTATCGCAATATTCATTCGTCTCTCATTCTCATACAACGAATGTCTAGCATTCATACTTAAAATATTCGTACCAATACGCATAATAGACACTCCTTTTAGATTGATATAGAGTTGGTGTTCTAAAACTAATAAATGGCTAAGAAAAGAAAAAAGGCTTATGCTTATCTCCTATTTGTGTTTTAACATGAGAGGGGATAGAGATAGGAACTGACCGCTACTATACATCGCGGGCGCTCTCTTTCACCTAAAAAAAGAAAGGTTTTACAAATAATTCATTTATATGGAAGAATAAACCTCTCCGCAAGCGGAGAGGTTTATTCAGGAAACTAACTCAAATGGATTATTGTAATAATTTAGAAACCATTTGTGGAGTTTGGTTTGCTTGAGAAAGCATGCTGATACCAGCTTCGTTCAAGATTTTGAACTTAGTCATTTCAGACATTTCTTTCGCCATGTCAGCGTCTTCGATTTGAGAAGCAGCTGAAGCCATAGAAGAAGATTGGCTCTTCAGGTTGTTTACGTTAAAGTCAAGACGGTTTAATGTAGCACCTAGAGTTGCACGGTTAGAAGCAATATTTTTTAATGCTGTATCGATAGATGCGATTGCACCAGAAGCATTAGCTTTAAGATCTGTAGTCTCAAGTTTTGTTAATGTAGCAAATTCTTTACCAAGTGCTTGTGCAGCAGCTTGTGCACCAGCATCATTTGCTTTATTGTAATCTTCAAGTTTCGTTTCAATTTTCTTTACATCGTCTGCAGACATGAATGGTTTAACCTTATCGAATTCTTTCATAGCAGCAGTTACATCTGCAGCAAATGCTGCTTTATCAGCACCTGTTTTTGCTCCAAGATCAGCAAATGCTTTTGTAGTTGCATCATATACTGTTTTTTCTACTTTATCAGTTCCAATAGATAAAGTATCAAGCCCTAATTCTTTAGTAGAAACATTAGATAAGTTGATGTTAATTTGCTTACTTGTATCAGCATTATCTAATGTTTGAACTGCGATAGTTTTATTTGAACCATCTAATAATTTTTTATCATTGAACTCAGTGTTTGTAGAAATATAATCGATTTGCTCTTTTAATGCATCAAATTCTTTATTTAATGCAGCTTGGTTTTCATTAGTATTTGTACCATTTGCAGATTGGTTTGCAAGGTCACGCATACGAAGTAAGATGTTAGATACTGAGTTCATTGCTGAATCAGCTGTACGGATTAATGAAATACCGTCTTGAGTGTTGTTAGCTGCAACACCTAATCCGCTTTCACGAGCACGCATACGAGTTGCGATTGCAAGACCTGCTGCATCGTCAGAAGCGTTGTTGATACGTTTACCGCTTGATAAACGGTCCATAGCGTTGCTCATTTTAGCTTGGTTTTGGCGCATGTACTCTTGAGTACGCATGCTGTTAATGTTTGTATTAATTCTCATGTTAAGAAACCCCCATTTTTTTATATTGACTTTTCTGCAAATTGAAAAACGGTAATATGCGAAAAAATCAATTTCGAGATTTATTGTAATCCTTGCCACAACGGGTGTCAACTAAAAATTCGAATTAATAAATATAAAAAAATAACAGTTTAACAATATATTCATTTTTTTATTACATAATTATTAAAAGGATTATTGCAAACTTTAAAAAAAAACTCTAATATTAGATTATCTTTGTTTACCGAAAAGGTGATAGTATGATAGTTGGAAATATAGTAAAAGAAGTGCTTGCATATAAGAAAGGGCAAATTCAGCAAAAGCTAAGTAGTCCACAAGCATTTGTTAGTAGTCGTTTTCAAGAGAATTTGCAGAGTGAACCTGCGAAGGAGACGAAGGCTACTACGCAGCCGGCAAAAGTAGAAGATATGAGTCAGCCGGTACAATCTACGAAAATAGAAGCGGTTGTTAATAAACCGGCAGAAACTATTAATAAAGTAGAGGAAGCGAGTAAGCCTGAAGAAAAGGCTGAAACGAAGAAAGCAGATGAAGTGCAAGTTGCGCAAAAAGAGTTTGAACGACGTTTCCCAGAAACGAAAAATGAGGCCGCTGATACGTGGGAATTAACGAAGAAGTATAATATTCAAAAAATACGTTCTTCCAATGAAGGCAAGTATGAGGATATTATTGATCGAGTAAGTCGTACATATGGAATTCCAAAAACGTTAATTCAAAAAATGATTGAAGTAGAGTCTAATTTTAATCCGAAAACGGTGTCACATGCCGGTGCGATGGGACTTATGCAGCTTATGCCAGCGAATGTGAAGGAGATGGGTGTGAAGAATCCCTTTTCACCAGCTGAAAGTATTGAAGGTGGCGTGAAAGAGTTAAGCGGTTATTTAAAGAAAAATAACGGCGACTTAGTATTGGCGCTTGCTTCTTATAATGCTGGCCCTGGGAATGTGAGAAAGTACGGAGGCGTACCGCCATTTAAAGAAACGCAAGGATATATAAAAAAAATATTAAATATCGACGTTTCAAAATAGGGAGTTTCATATATAGAGAGAACATGAAATTTTCGTGAACATGATATGGGAGTTGGCTAGATTTGAAATTACAAGATGATATTCCGTTAACAATTTATTTTGAAATCGGAAATACGAAAAAGAAAATTGAAGATCTGCTTCATATTACGAAAGGTACATTGTATCGTCTTGAAAATTCAACGAAAAATACGGTGCGTCTTATGCTTGAGAATGAAGAGATTGGAACCGGAAAGATTTTGACGAAGAATGGAAAGATGTACGTTGAAATCGTTGAATTGAAAAGGTAGGGAAGGGGATTGTCATGAGTGGCGAAAAATTAAGCCAAGAGCAAATTGATGCCCTGCTGAAGGCGGTAAATGAAGGCGAGGAAATGCCAGCTTTCGCACAAGAAGCAGGAAAGCAAGAGAAATTTCAAGAGTATGATTTTAATAGACCAGAGAAGTTCGGTGTTGAGCATTTACGTAGTTTGCAAGCGATTGCTTCTACGTTTGGGAAACAGACGTCACAGACGTTATCAGCGCGTATGCGTATTCCAATTGAACTAGAGCCTTCAACGGTTGAGCAAGTTCCATTTACGAGTGAGTATGTGGAGAAAATGCCGAAAGATTATTATTTATATTGTGTAATTGATCTCGGTTTACCAGAGCTTGGAGAAATTGTTATTGAGATTGATTTAGCATTCGTTATTTATATTCATGAATGTTGGCTTGGCGGAGATAGTAAGCGTAACTTTACGATGCGCAGACCGTTAACAGCATTTGAGTTTTTAACGCTTGATAATATATTCTTGCTTCTTTGTAAAAATTTAGAGCAATCATTTGAAAAGTGTTGTTGCGATTGAACCGAAATTTGTAACGACGGAAACAGATCCGAATGCATTAAAGATTACGACAGCGAGCGATATCATTTCATTACTTAACGTAAATATGAAAACAGATTTTTGGAATACGACGGTGCGTATCGGGATTCCATTCTTATCTGTTGAAGAAATTATGGATAAGTTAACGTCTGAAAATATTGTCGAACATTCTTCAGACAAGCGTAAAAAGTATACGTCTGAAGTGGAAATGAAAGTAAATCAAGTGTACAAACCTGTTCACGTTGCGATTGGTGAGCAGAAAATGACAATGAGTGAGATTGAACAAATTGAAGAAGGCGATATTATTCCGCTTCATACGAAAGTTTCGGATGAATTACTTGGTTATGTAGATGGAAAGCATAAATTTAATTGTTTTATTGGAAAAGATGGAACGCGTAAGGCGCTCCTATTTAAAAGTTTTGTAGAGTAGGAGGATCCATATGAAGCATGAAGTATCTCCCGTGTCATTAATGGGATTAGAAGATTTTGCAGGAAAGCGAAATGAAGCAGGTAAAGCACATATTGATACTGTTTCAGATATTTCGATTGAACTTGGTGTAAAGCTTGGAAAGTCATCTATTACACTTGGTGATGTAAAGCAGTTAAAAGTTGGCGATGTTCTTGAAGTAGAGAAAAACTTAGGACATAAAGTAGATGTGTATTTAAGTAATATGAAAGTCGGCATCGGTGAAGCAATCGTAATGGACGAGAAATTCGGTATTATCATTTCTGAAATTGAAGCTGATAAGAAACAAGCGGCGCTTATGAAAGCGCAAAGTCAAATGCAAGATAAAGAGTAGAGGAGGAGTCATATGTCGTATATGACGACCTTATTTCAAGTCGTTTTACTGTTTGGTGCGCTCGGTTACGGTGCATATTATATGACGAAAAAGACGCGCAAACAGCAGTTTTTTAAGCAGGGTGAAAATGGCCATATTCAAGTAAAAGACGGCGTTTATTTAAATCATCAAACGAGTGCCTTTTTATTTGAAGTGGACGGAAAGCAAGTGTTCACTGTTATTAGTAATAACGGTGTGCAGTCTGTGCAATTAACCGGAACAGGAAATCAGTTTCAACAAGCACTAGAAGACGCGGTGAAGAGTGAAACGAAAAAAGTAGAGGATCCATCATGAGAATAAAGAAACAGTTATCATTATTAGCCGTTATTTTCGTATTTTCTATCGTTTTTTCAATTATTTTTGTAAATCCAGCGTATGCGGCCCCGAACGGTTTTATTAATTTCGAAAATGGAAAAGAGTTTACGAGTAATTCAAGTGTACAACTATTTGCGCTCGTTACCCTTTTATCATTATCTTCTTCTATCGTTCTATTATTTACACATTTTACTTATTTTATGATCGTTCTTGGGATTACACGTCAAGGACTTGGGGTAATGAATTTACCACCAAACCAAGTGCTTGTTGGACTTGCATTATTTTTATCACTCTTTACGATGCAGCCTGTACTCGGGCAACTGAAGAGCGATGTGTGGGATCCGATGACGAAAGAGAAAATAACAGTAAGTCAAGCTGCGGAAACGACAGCTCCTATTATGAAAGAATATATGTCAAAACATACGTATAAGCATGATTTAAAAATGATGCTGAAAGTACGCGGAGAAGAGTTGCCGAAAGATTTAAAGGATCTTTCACTATTTACGCTCGTACCATCCTTTACGTTAACGCAAATTCAAAAAGGTTTACTAACAGGGATGTTCATTTATTTAGCGTTTGTATTTATAGATTTGATTATTAGTACACTTTTAATGTACCTCGGGATGATGATGGTACCGCCGATGATTTTAAGTTTACCGTTTAAAATACTCGTTTTCGTATATTTAGGTGGATATACAAAAATCGTCGACATTATGTTTAAAACGGTCGCCTGAAGCGTTTGATGCTATGTGATAGGAGTCATATAAATGAATACGTCACCAATTATAGATATTTTTCAAACCTTTTTTTATAAAGGGGTTATGATTTTAATGCCGGTTGCCGGCGTAAGTATGATTGTCGTTATTATCATCGCTGTCATTATGGCGATGATGCAAATTCAAGAGCAAACGCTGACGTTTTTACCGAAAATGGCGAGTATTGTCCTCGTTATTATCATTTTAGGTCCGTGGATGTTCCAAGAGTTAACGACACTTATTTTAGATTTATTTGATAAAATCCCCTCGCTATTGCGTTCGTACTAAGATAGGTGAACTGAAATGAATATGGAATTATGGGCGGCAACGTTTTTTGCGTTTTGCCGCATTACTTCATTTTTATATTTTTTACCGTTTTTCTCAGGACGATCCATTCCAGCAATGGCGAAGGTTACAGTTGGACTTGCTCTTTCAATTACAGTGGCTGATCAAGTGGATGTCTCTCACATCAAGACAGTTTGGGACGTTGCAGCTTATGCAGGAACGCAAATTGTAATTGGATTATCACTTTCAAAAATTGTAGAAATGCTGTGGAACATTCCGAAAATGGCCGGGCATATTTTAGACTTTGATATCGGTTTATCACAAGCAAGTTTGTTTGATGTAAATGCGGGCTCACAGTCTACTTTACTATCAACCATTTTTGATATATTTTTTCTCATTATTTTTATTTCACTTGGCGGCATTAATTATTTCGTTGCCACGATTTTAAAGTCGTTTCAATATACAGAGGCGATTTCAAAATTGCTGACGACTAGTTTCTTAGATAGTCTACTCGCAACGCTATTATTTGCGATCACATCAGCGGTTGAAATTGCTCTTCCGCTTATGGGAAGTTTATTCATCATTAACTTTGTTCTAATTTTAATTGCAAAAAACGCTCCGCAATTAAACGTTTTTATGAATGCATACGTAATTAAAATTACATGTGGTATTTTGTTTATTGCGATGAGTGTACCGATGCTCGGTTATGTGTTTAAAAATATGACGGATGTATTACTTGAAGAATATACGAAACTATTTAACTTTTTCTTAACGAAGTAGGGGGACGCGCATGGCAAAGGATAATAAAACAGAAAAGGCCACCCCGCAGAAGCGTAAAAAATCGCGTGAAGAAGGGAATATTGCCCGGAGTAAAGATTTAAATAATTTATTTTCCATTCTCGTATTAGCAGTTGTCGTTTATTTCTTCGGAGATTGGCTAGGGTATGAGATTGCAAATTCCGTAGCGGTACTGTTTGATCAAATTGGAAAAAATACAGATTCAACCGAGTATTTTTATTTAATGGGGATTTTATTATTGAAAGTATCGGCTCCGATATTAATACTCGTATACGCTTTTCATTTATTTAATTATATGATTCAAGTCGGCTTCCTATTTTCTTCTAAAGTCATTAAACCGAAAGCGTCACGTATTAATCCGAAAAACTATTTTACGAGACTGTTTAGTCGTAAAAGTTTAGTAGATATTTTGAAATCACTATTTTATATGGGATTAATCGGTTACGTCGCTTACGTTCTCTTTAAAAAGAATTTAGAGAAAATTGTCAGCATGATTGGATTCAACTGGACTGCATCACTTACTGAAATTATTAGGGAAATTAAATTTATTTTCTTAGCAATTTTAATTATTTTAATCGTTCTTTCTATTATTGATTTCATTTATCAAAAATGGGAGTACGAGCAAGATATTAAGATGAAAAAAGAAGAAGTGAAACAAGAGCATAAAGATAATGAAGGGGACCCGCAAGTTAAAGGGAAACGAAAAAACTTTATGCATGCAATCTTGCAAGGAACAATTGCGAAGAAGATGGATGGCGCAACGTTTATTGTAAACAACCCGACTCATATTTCGGTCGTACTTCGTTACAATAAACACGTTGATGCAGCACCAATTGTCGTTGCAAAAGGGGAAGATGAGCTCGCGTTATATATACGAACGCTTGCCCGTGAACAAGAAATACCAATGGTGGAAAACCGTCCGCTTGCTCGTTCTTTATATTATCAAGTCGAGGAAGATGAGACGATTCCAGAAGATTTATATGTAGCTGTAATTGAAGTTATGCGCTATTTAATTCAGACGAATGAACTTGAAGTATAATAGCGCGTTTGGAGGAGATCTCTTTGTTTAAGATAGATTCTGCAAGAACCTATTTTTCTATCTTTTTAGCAGCGTCATTCGTAGTGGCGCTCTTAATCCCACTTCCACCATTTATACTTGATATTATTATCGTTTTTCTACTAAGTATGTCAGTGCTTATTTATATGCGAGCGACAAGTATTAACGAGTGGGATGAATTAAAGTCATTTCCAACGATGCTGTTATTAATCGGGATTTTCCGCGTATCGATTAACGTTTCGACGACGCGAGCGATTTTGACAGATGGAAATGCTGGTCATGTTATTGAAGAGTTCGGTCAGTTCGTAATTGGCGGAAACTTATTAATTGGTATCGTTATTTTTACAGTATTAATCATATTTCAGTTTATCGTTGCAAACGGTGCGTCTCGTACAGCTGAAGTAGCAGCTCGTTTTACACTTGATTCTTTACCAGGGAAACAAATGTCTATCGATGCTGATTTAAACCAGCGTATTATTTCAGAAAAAGATGCACAAGCAAAACGAAAAAAATTAAATATGGAAACAGAGTTTTACGGGGCGATGGATGGTGCCGGAAAGTTCATTAAAGGGGACGTTATTTTCGGGATTGTCATTTTATTCGTAAACATTATTTTCGGCTTAATTGTCGGAATGATGCAGCAAGGGATGAGCTTTGCGGATGCAGCTCTTCATTATACACAGTTAACTGTCGGTGACGGAATCGTAAACCAAATCGGTTCGTTAATGCTTGCAATTTCAACAGGTATTATCGTAACTCGTGTATTTGACGGTTCACCGGATACAGTAACAGAAGGTATCTTTAAAGAGTTATTAGCGCATGAAGTCGTTGTATATGCGCTCGGTGGTTTATTTATCGCAATGGGTATTTTTACTCCGCTACCGTTTCTACCATTTGCACTCGTTGGCGGAACAATTATCTTCTTAGGTATTCGTAATAAAAATCGAATAAAGAAAGAAAAAGAAGACGAGCTTCAAAAAGAAATAGAAATGATCCAAGGCGAAGATGAGCAACTACAACAAGTGGAAGATTCATTCGGAGTATTTACGGATAAATATCCAATTATAGTAGAACTCGGTTTAGATTTAGCAGCACTTGTAAAGCAGAAAATTAACGGGGAAACAGCGCGTGATAAAGTTGTTCTTATGAGGAAGTCGATTATTACTGACCTTGGTATTAACGTTCCTGGAATTAACTTTAAAGATAATACGAGCTTTAGACCACGCGGACGTTACATTATTCGAATTAAAGGTGCGAAGGCGGCTGAAGGTGTTTTAAAATCAGGTTATTTATTAGCACTGAAAACACCAAACGTAATGGCTGATTTAGATGCAGAGCCAGCGAAAGATCCAATTTTCGGTGAAGATGGATATTGGATTTTAGAGCATATGGTGCAAGATGCACAAATGAAAGGCTATCAAGTGTTAGAGCCACTTAGCATATTAATTACACATTTAGATGTTGTCGTTAGACGTAATCTTCATGAATTAATTCAGCGCCAACATGTAAAAGACTTAATTAACTCGCTTGAAAATGATAATGGCGTTCTATTAGAAGAGATTAAGAAAAAAGAAATTGATTTATCACTTGTTCAAAATGTTATTAAACAACTTCTAAAAGAAGGTATTTCTATTCGTGATTTACCAACAATTATTGAAGGTATTATTGACGGCAAAGAAATTTATCAAAACCACGTGGATGGTGTAACATCATTTGTTCGTGAATGTATTTCAAAAGTTATTTGTGAAAATGCGAAAAATCCGGACGGAAAAATATATGCAGCGCTCTTCTCTGATTCAATCGAGTTAGATGCGGATGTTGTGAATAATTCATATCAAGGTTACTTATTAAACTGGGATTTAGATTTAGAAACACGTGTCGTTGAGCAAGTGCAGCGCGTCTTTAAGCAAGCACGTTTAATGGGAAGAGAACCAGTGTTATTAACACGTAGAAAAGATTTTAGATTTGCGATTGTAAGACTGCTAGAACGTTATCAAGTGGAAGCACAAGTACTTTGTATTAGTGAATTAGCACCAGAAATTGTTGTGGATCAAATTGCCTATATTGAATAGTAGGGGGTGAAGTAATGGAAAGTACAGAAAAGAAAGAAGCGTTAATGCGAATAAAAGCAGCTTCGAAAAATGAATTGTATCGAAAGTTATTTGACCAATATGGTACAGATTATTATTACGTTGTCGATGAAAGTGTAAAACGAAATATACCGTTTTTTTGGAAAAAGGATTATGAAATGTTAGTTGCATTTCCAGAAGAAAAACAGGAAGAAGTGAATGAAGGTACAGCTCAATTTCATGAACAATTAATGGATGTTGTGAATGATCCTTCAGAACAAATTGTGAAGGCGAATGGAATTCAATCAGTACTGCACAATTTAGAAAACGTAACGACTTCTATGTCATACGCGGCGATGCAAACAGGAAATAGTGAAGAATGGGCAAGAAAAAAAGAGAAACTATTAAAGCTGTTTGAAAAAGGAATCGTCGTTGTGAAACCGATGAAAGAAACGGAAGTAACGAAAAAGAAAAAAGTTGTGAAACAAGTCGTTCCAGTAAAGAAAGAAGAAGTAGCTCCAAAGAAAGAAAATCAAGAATCTGTACCGTTTATTATTCAAAAAGTAATTCGGATGCTAGAACAAAACGATGTGGAACAATATTTCATTCATGCATATGCTGAAAAGTTAAAAATAAAGTTTGAAAATGCAACGATGATTACGGAAGAAGAAGTTATCAGGTACATATTGGAAGATATGAAATCTCATTTTAATACGGAAAACGTCTTTGAAAAAGAAGTACAAACAATTGCATTAATAGGTCCAACTGGCGTTGGTAAAACGACGACACTTGCGAAAATGGCATGGCAATTTCACGGTAAGAAAAAAACAGTTGGTTTTATAACGACCGATCATTCGCGCATAGGGACAGTGCAGCAATTGCAAGATAACGTAAAGACAATTGGATCTGAAGTAATTGCTGTGCGTGATGAAGCTGCAATGACAAGAGCGCTTACGTATTTTAAAGAAGAAGCACGCGTCGATTATATTTTAATTGATACAGCCGGAAAAAATTACCGTACGTCAGAAACAGTGGAAGAAATGATTGAAACGATGGGACAAGTAGAACCAGATTATATTTGTTTAACGTTATCAGCTTCTATGAAAAGTAAAGATATGATTGAAATCATTACAAACTTTAAAGATATTCATATAGATGGTATTGTGTTTACGAAATTTGATGAAACAGCAAGTAGTGGCGAATTGTTGAAAATTCCAGCAGTATCATCAGCTCCTATTGTATTAATGACAGATGGCCAAGACATAAAGAAAAATATACATATCGCTACAGCTGAACATTTAGCAAAACAAATGTTACAAACATCGTAGAAAAGAGGTGAAGAATAAGGCGCTTGCCTTATTCAAACGAATATGAACGGTCTTTATATAGGTTCTATGGGCATGATGAATTACATGCAGCGCATTAATGTTCATTCGAATAACGTTGCAAATGCTCAAACGACAGGATTTAAAGCAGAAAATATGACGTCTAAAGTATTTGATGTACAAGACACATATCGCCGCGGAGATGGGGCGGTAACAAATATCGGTTCGGTCGATTACGCTGTAGTACCAGCTGCAACGCATGTGAATTTAGTACAAGGAAATATACAAATGACAAATAGCGCTACAGATTTCTTTTTAGATGACGGCGCGGCCGGCACAACATCATTTTTCGTTACTTCTAAAAATGATGAAACGTTTTTAACGAGAGATGGTAGTTTCACATTAAATAGTGATCGTTATTTACAAACGTCATCTGGTGCTTTCGTAATGGGAGAGAATAATGAGCGTATTCGTATTCCAGAAGGAGCAAAGGTTGCTGTACAAGCAGATGGTACATTATATGATGAAGTAACACAAAATAATATTGCTCGTTTACAAACAAAAACAGTAGATGCAGAAACGAATGCACGTCTCGTGCAACGTGAAAACAAAAGCTTTACACTAGCAGAAGGAAACATTGCTAATTTACCGAACGGAACAGGGATAGTAAAAAATCATATGCTAGAAAATTCAAATGTAGATATGACGAAAGAGATGGCAGATCTTATGACAGATCAAAAGATGATTCAAGCATCACAGCGTGTTATGACGTCATTTGATAAAATTTATGAAAAAGAAGCGAATGAAATATTGAGATAGTGGACTCCTAATAAAGGAGTCTTTTATGAATTTAAAATTTCAGAATTATCAATTGACTTTATGAAGCTTCTTTTTTATATTAGTAGGTATAACTATAACTACTAAAGAGGTGAGAGTATGACAACGGCATTATATTTAGAAGATGCATACAAAACGAGTTGCGAAACAGAAGTGATAAGAGTAGAAGGGAATAAAGTATTTGTAAAAGAAACAGTTTTTTATCCAACTGGTGGAGGACAGGAATGTGATACGGGTGTCATTGTACAAGATGGGTCTGTATTTGAAGTTGAAAAAGTAAAGAAGGAGCAAGGAGAAATAGTTCACTATATAAAAGACGAAGCACAAGTAAAGTTAGGTCCAGTTAAATTAGAGATAAATTGGGAAAGACGTCATAATTTAATGCGTCATCACTCTTTACTGCATCTTATCGGAGCTGTTGTTTATGAAAAGTATGGAGCTCTATGCACTGGAAATCAAATTTATCCTGATAAAGCACGTATCGATTTTAATGAGTTACAAGAGTTATCGAGCGTGGAAGTAGAAGAAATTGTTGAGGAAGTGAATAAACTTATTAAGCAAAATAAAGAAATTTCCACTCGTTATATGAGCCGCGAAGAAGCAGAAAATGCTGTAGGAATGATTAAAACAGCAATAAATCTCCTACCAACTACCATCCAAGAAATCCGCATTGTTACAATTGAAAATTTAGACGAACAAGCTTGTGGAGGCACACATGTGAAAAATACGAGTGAAATAGGAACACTTGTTATTGATAAAGTAAAAAGTAAAGGGAAGCAAAATCGTCGTTTTGAAGTAAGGGCGATTTAGATTGTGAGGGGTTACCGATGGATGAAATTATAAAGGAGTTACAAAAGTTAGGATTTTCCCAGTATGAATGTAAAGCGTATATTGGACTACTAAAACATTCCCCAGTAACAGGCTATGAAGTGAGTAAACAAACAGGAGTACCTCGTTCTATGATTTACGAGGTACTCGGTAAGTTAATGGATAAAGGAGCAGTGCATATTGTACCTTCTGAACCAGTTAAATATGTACCAGTACCAGCTACCGAATTAATGAATCGAATGCGAAAAGACTTTGAAAAGTCCTTTGAATTTTTAGATGAGAAATTAAATTGTTTAGAACAAGAGCGACAAATAGATGTAATTTCGCATATTCGTTCAAATGATCGTGTTTTGAAAGAAATATGCAATATAATTAGTAGAGCTAAGGAAGAGTTATGGGTTTCTGTATGGGAAGAACAAGTGCATGAAATTGAACCATACATTCATCAAAAGGAAGAGGAAGGCGTACATATATTTTCAATCTTATTTGGAGCTCCAGAAACAAAAATAGGAGCGACATTTCACCATAATTATATGACGCCCCACGTTGTTGAAAAGAGAATGGGTGGTCATTTAACTGTTATTGCTCGTGATGGAGAGGAAGTATTAATTGCGAACTTCTCAAATGATAGCACTTCATGGGCCGTTACAACGTATGACCCAGCGCTAGTTCTCGTTGCTACAGAGTATGTGCGGCACGATATTATGGTTGAAGAAATCACAAAGGAATTTGGAGCTGATAAGTTAGATACGTTATGGCGTGAAAATATAGATTTAGTTCATGTCGTAACAGGAAAACGAACTTTAGAAGGAATGGAGGATGATAGAGATGAGTAAAGCTCAGGCACATGTAGCTTTGCAGAGTGACGATACATTTCAGCAAGGAGTAAAAGATTGTTTACCAACTGTATTTGGTTATTTGAGCATCGGTATAGCAGCTGGTGTAATTGCAAAAACAGCTGGTTTCTCCATCATTGAAATTGCGTTTATGTCCACTTTAATTTATGCAGGTTCTGCCCAATTTATATTAGCTGGTATGTATGCAGCCGGTGCTCCTGCTTCCGCAATTATTTTTACTGTATTTTTTGTTAACTTGCGCCACCTTCTTATGAGTGCTGCACTTGCACCGTACTTTACGAAAATTCCTCTATTTAAAAACTTAATCATCGGTTCGCAAATTACAGATGAAACTTTCGGCGTTGCAGTGCAGCATGCTGCGCAAAAAGGATATTTAGGTGAAAGATGGATGATAGGGCTTAATGTAACAGCGTATTTAAATTGGATTCTTGCCACTATCATTGGCGGGCTATTTGGTGAGTGGATACCAGATCCACATACATACGGCATGGATTATGCATTACCAGCGATGTTTATCGGATTATTTGTTCTTCAGCTCATAAGTAGTAAACCGAAACTAGCAATTCATTTAAGTGTTGCAATTGTAGCGATTATTATCGCATACGTTTCACACCTATTTATGCCAGATAGTATAGCGGTTATTATCGCAACCTTACTAGCTGCGACGATTGGAGTGGTGATTGAAAAATGGAAATGAGATTAGATGTATTATTACTTTTACTAGCAGCAGGAGCTGTTACAATCGTGCCACGTATTTTACCTCTACTCGTATTTAGCAAACTACAAATTCCTGACTGGGGTTTAAAATGGTTAAATTACATACCAATTGCAATATTAGCAGCACTTTTAGCACAAGTTTTATTTATGCACGAGACGATGCAGTGGGATTATCTTATTGCAGCAATTCCAACATTTCTTGTAGCGATATATACTCGTAGTTTATTAGGTACAGTATTAACAGGAGTGATTGTGATTATTTTGTTACGTTTCTTTTTCTAAAAAGGATTACGCTCATATAATAGCGAAAAGTGTAATAACATGAAAAATATAGGGGTGGTGTTATGATACTTTTAACGATAGGAGCAATTTTGTTAACGTTATTTATTTTCTTTATTATCGGCTTTATTACGTTTATGATGTTTGTTGATAAGGCGACACCTCAAATATATTATACACCTTGTGAATCAGTGACAGTGAAAACTAAAGGTAAACATAGAAGGAAGAAAAGTTGAACGTTAGCTTTTCTTCCTTCTTCTATTACATCCCGGAAAGAACTAACAACAATAATCCAAATAAAAAACTAGTCAAGGAAAGAAAACCGATACATATGGAGAATACACGATTATTTCCCCATTCACGCCAGAAAGTTATAAAACCTAAAATACAAAGGAAAAACCAAATGGGTAGGAATAGGAACTCACTAATTTTCTCGGGAAGTAACGAATAAAAAGTTGTTACATATAAGATCCAATTAGTAAAAAATAAAAGGCAAACGATAATAGATTGTAAGTAGGGGCGGTTGAAAAATAGCCCTTTTTTTACGGTTTTAAAAATGATAGTTAGCGCTGAGATAAAGGCAATGAGTATGAAAACAAGTAAGAGTAATGTCAGCGTCATTTTGAGTTTCCTGTATAAGATTGTTTTTATCACGCATGGGCAGTAAGACCCACACCTTAAAACTCAACGTAAGAAAAGAGATTAGGTGGGGGATGAACCCCCCCACTGATTGAAGTTTCACTTTACAAGAAATGAATCTATTAAATTGTATGCTTGTTTTGTAGAGTGCCCGTTATATTTTTCAGTGTACGGATTTAGAAATCCATGTTCACCGTGTAGTTGTTTTATTTCTAATAAAGGATTCTTTTGTTGCTGCAATGTGTGAATTAAAGAGGATACTGAAAAACTAGCTTCTTTTTCAGGGAATATAAGTAATGTAGAGCATGTAGGCTTTATGTGAACATAGTCGCGTATACGAGAACCGTAACATCCGATAATAAAATCTATTTTCGGATTGTTACTACATAGCCATGAGATGGTAGCTCCAACACTAAAGCCGATAAGTCCAATATGTGTATAACTACTAGAAAGATGAGAAATGAATTCTTCAATTTGCTTTTTTCCATCATCAAATCCAATATGATTTACAAAATGTTCATATGCTTTTTCTTCATCACTGTAATGAAATGCATGTTGTAAGTGTAGAAGATTAGGACAGAATACATCTATATGAGATGAAGTAAAGTGCTGGGTAACGTGATGCATATGGTCGTTCACACCATATATTTCATGAACAATAACGAGAGCTAATTTTTCCTTCATAGTTATAAAGTACCTCTATGAAACTTAAATTCTTTCTCAACAAGACAAATACGCAGGTGGAAGTTTTCATACCATTGCTCACGACCTCTTTTTTTCGCTTCTTTATGTAAGGTGTTCTTCTTCCAATTTTCAATCGCATCAAGTGATTCCCAATAAGAAATTGTTATTCCGAGTCCAGAATTACCTCGTGCACTTTCTACACCTAAAAATCCAGGTTGTTGCTTTGCAAGTTTCTCCATTTCTTCGGCAACGGTATTATAGTCAGTTGTATTATTTGATAAATTAGAAGTGAATATAACTGCATAATAAGGCTGGTTTTTTTCTAAATTAGATGCCATTATTTTTCCTCCTTAATGTATAGTACGAATAATTAATCCATAGTTTGTATTTTAGCAGGTCACAAAAAGAAAAGAAGTAGAAAATTCTTATTTTTTCAGCTCATGTAAAATAAAGAGTTGAAGAAATTTATAATAAGTAATCTGAAAGAAGAAAAATGCCACTTCAAAAGAGAAGTGGCATTTCTTATATTTCCTCTAAGCTATTAACTGGAACAGTTAATTCGCGTCCTGGGTTTTTTACTTCATATATGCGGGCGGTTTCATTGCTTTCATCGACGTGTTGAATCATAACAGGCATGCCTTGAAAATTGACATTGGCTTGTTCTGCTGACATAGAAAGCTCTATTGCACGTTGTATATTCATTTATATATTCCTCCCATCATTATTATCTTTGCTAAAAAAGAGGAATAATATACCATTTAGAGACATTCTTAAAGTTTTTGTATTATTTGTAATGTTTCTTTAATAAATGAAGTGAATATGGAATCAGGATAGCTATCTATTGCTTGAACGGCTTCTTTTGCCTCTTTTAAGGCAGATTTTTTATCTTGAAGTTCTATATAGCAAAGGGCACGATAAGACCCAGCTGTTAATACCCACGATTGATCAAGTGGATGACTCATATAATCTGGTATGGTAGCGTGTTTTAATATTGCCAAAGCTTCCTTATAACGTTTTAAGCCATACAAAGATTTTCCTTTTTCAAGATAATATAATCCATCGTCTTGAAAGATTGGTTCATCTTTTAGTTTTTCTCGAAATTGTTCTAGATGTTTTAATGCGATTGTATATTCATTAGTAATTGTGTTGTAATAGTATGCTTTTAAAATATCAATAATTGCGATGGATAGAATATCTTCTGTAAAAATGGCAAATTGCTCAGATTTTTTTATGTAATATAAATATTGTTCTTTATCAGCTGTAATGACTTTTTGGTAAGATAAAATCCGGTAAAATTCATCTGTTTTATAATACACTTGATGCTTTTTTGAAAATGCAAGTGCATCTAAAATGACTTTTTCACATTTTTCATAATTGCCGTATGCGAGTAAAATAATGGCTTCTTTTAAGTATAGTTGTATATGTGTAATCAGATCCATTTCTAAATTCTTTGCTTTATATTCATCACGAATTGTAGCAATCATCTGTAAACATTCTTTATATTTTTTACGTTTGAAGAGCATATAGTAAAACAGTAGTTTCGTTTCAGTGCTTTCTCGATATAAAGTATATTTTTCAAATATAGAAACAGCAGTTTCAACGTAATATTCAATATGATAATCGTTCATAATAACTGCTCCTGTTAGGAACTGTTTATATAAGCGAGCTGTATTTAAAGTAGAAGGTAGCTCTGTTTGAACGATAGGTAGTAAAGTCTTGTATACTTCATCGCATTTATTTGCTTTTATTAATGGCTCCATTTTTTGAATGAGTTCTACAATTTCTCCTTCATCTTCTTCTAATAAAAAGCTCATTTCACATTCAAGTTTTTCAGCAACATATTGTAATGTTTTCATAGAAGGTGTAGCTTTTCCATTTTCAATTTGACTAAGCATACTTTTTGTCAGTTCCGAACCTACCAGCTCTGTTTGTGTAAGCTTTTTTTCTTTTCTTAATGTTTTAATTTTTTCGCCAAGAGTTGCCATATTATTGCTCCTTTATATTTAAAAAGTTAAATTATATTTAACTTTATGTTGTGGAAATCGGAAAGTTGATTATATAATAAGTTTAACACAATTTAACTTTTAAGGAGAGAGAGTCAAAAATGGGAGATATAAGTATAGGACAACATGATTCAAGAATGAAGATTGCAACGAGAAACATCATTTTAATGATGATTGGAAAAATGACGTCTTTATTAGGTGCAGGTATTTATACGTTCGCAATGGGGTTATACGTATTAAAGACTACTGGTTCAGGGATGGGGTTTGCAACTACGCTCGTTTGCGGATCACTTCCAAGGATGATCTGTGGTCCAATTGCTGGTGCTGTAGCAGATCGCGTCAATCGAAAATGGCTTGTCATTGGTACTGATTTATTAAGTAGTTTAACGATGCTTAGTATGTTTATTCTTGCTACTATATTTGGACCATCACTTCTTTTTATTTATATTTCAGCAGCATTATTATCAATTTGTGCAAGTTTTTATTCCGTTGCATTAACTTCGTCTATTCCGAGTTTAGTAGATGAAGGACGTATTCAAAAAGCGAGTGCTTTAAATCAAACGGCGGCTTCTTTATCAAATATTTTAGGGCCGATTATTGGCGGAGTTGTATTTGGTTTCTTTTCAATTCAGTCGTTCTTTTTGTTGAATAGCATTACATTCTTTTTAGCGGTTATTTTGCAATTATTTATTGTATTTGATTTATATAAAAAAGAAGTGGCTGAGAGTAAAGAGCATTTCTTGACGAGTATAAAAGAAGGTTTTTCATATATAAAACGAAAACATGAAATATATGGTTTAATGAAAATAGCATTGTGGGTAAACTTTTTTGCGTGTGGTCTAACCGTTGCACTTCCATACATTATCGTACATACATTACATTTATCTTCAAAGCAACTTGGTACTGTAGAGGGAATGTTAGCAGTCGGGATGTTAATTGGTGCGATTGCTTTATCGGTGCGTAAAGAAGTGAATAATCCGTTTCGTTCAATTTATACTGGACTGTTTTTGTTTGCAGGTTTAAGTTTATGTACAGTCTTTCCGTTGTTAGTTATCATTCCAAAAGTAGCAAGTTTTATTTACTATATTGCTTTTATGATGTTAACTGGTATAGCAATTATGATTGTAAACATTCCAATGCAAGTACATATGCAAAAAACGACAGATCCGAGCTACCTAGGGCGTGTGTTTGGCCTACTTGAAACAATTGCGACTGCAATCGCACCACTTGGTATGATTGTATATGGACTACTATTAGATATGTTGCCAACTAGCATTGTTATGATGACAATAGGTGGAGGTTTATTGTTAGTTGTATTAGTTGGAGTAAAGCAACATATGGCGAAAAAACAACTAGATGTGTCCGCTTAAAAATAAGAAAATAATAAAAATTTGACTTATCATTATAAAAATGACTAAATTAGTATTTTAGTTTTTGAAACTCTTTTTCATGTATGTTAAAGTAAAGTGAGCTTGCAAAGAAAAGGAGACAACAGCATGAAAAAATTAAGTTTTGTTATGCTTTTTCTGTTAGTCGTGATGGCTGGATGTAGCAATTATGACACATATATTGAAACAGGTATGCAATCATTGAAAGATGAAAAATATAGTGATGCAGCAATGTGGTTTGAAAAAGCAAAAAAAGAGAAGTCCGGGAATGAAGCGAAATCATATAAAGAAATGGCCGAGAAAATGGATCACGGAGCAACAGCATTAAAAGACGGTAAGTATTTAGAAGCGAAAGACATTGCAAATGAAGTGTTACAAATGAAAAAAGACGATGCACTTGAAAAAGCTGTAACATCAAATGCAGAGAATATGCTTCAAAAAGCAAAAGATGTGGAAGAGAAAGTAAATGAAAGAGTGGCAAAGCGTAGAAAGGTAGAAGAAGAAGGAATCGATAAAATTATTAAAGCTGTCGATAGTATAGATGAAGTGAAAGAAAAAGAGAAGAAAGTATCAGAAGCATTAGATAAGGCTGAAGAGGCGCAAGCAAAAATTGAGGCAAAGAAAAATAAATAGATTTATAGTTTAAAAGGCTGTCGTGCATAACGACAGCCTTTTAATTTTTTGTTGCAAATGAAGTGATGCTCTGTAATAAAAAAGAAATGATTTTAGAATTCCATCTGTCCTCATGATGAATCGTATAAATATTACGCTGAAATTCAAATTCAGGGATTGGTATATAGCATAGCTCATTTCGTTGTATTTCTTGTTCGATAGCAAGTTTAGAAATCAAGGCAATTCCATTACCATATTTTAAAATTTGTTTCATCGTTTCTAATGAATCTAATTCAATTTCTGATTGGAATGTAATGTTGTGCGCTAACGTCCATTGTGTAAGTAAATCTCTTGTTGTAGATGGGTTACGATGCAATAGTATGCGTTCCTTTTCTATATTTTGTAACGATACATTGTCTTTTTTTGAAAAATGATGTTCTTTGGAAAAGGCAAGAACAAGTGTATCGGGCATTATATTCGTTTGTTTTAAAAGTGGTTCATCAAATGGAGCAGCGGAAATTATCCCAAGATCGATTTCGTGATTTTGTAGCATCAATCGAATTTCAGGGGCTGTTTTAACTAGTAGCGTTATTTTTATATTGGGAAATTCACATTGAAATTGATGAACGACTGCTGGCAAAAGATAAGTCGCTGGTACATAACTAGCGCCGATTGTTATAGCACCTTTATGAAAATCTTTAAACTCTTGCGTGACACGTCTAGCTTCTTTCATAAGTGCATCTATTTTACAAGCATAATGGTGCAAAGCCTCACCAGCCTCTGTTAAGAAATACCTTCCAGAACGTAATTCGAATAAAGACACACCGAGTTCTTCTTCTAAGCTTTTTATATGAAAAGTAATAGTTGGTTGTTTAACGCCAAGTTTTTCTGCAACGATTGTAAGCTTTTTGTATTTCTTAATAAGTACTACAATTTCTAATTTTAAGAGATTCATTATGATGCCGCCTTTTTTATTTTAACTATAGAAAAAATCTATAGAAATAAATAGTTTATTAGAAGTTTTTTAATTTAATCTTTACAGTACATTAACATTCAGTATAAATCTTCCCTATAGAATGAAAGCAGGTTAAGAATGAGGGGAGAGAGGTGAGACGATGGATATTAAAATTAATGGATTAGAAAAAACATTTGGAAAAACACAAGCGTTAAAGCCGTTGCAGATTGTAATGAAACAAGGGGAATTCACTACACTTTTAGGACCTTCGGGATGTGGGAAAACGACTTTACTTAGAATGATAGCAGGACTTGAAGAACCGGATAAGGGAGAAATATATTTTGGAGACCAGTGCATGTATTCTGCTACAAAAAAGATAAAGACATCTCCTCATGAACGGAATATCGGTATGGTATTTCAAGATTTTGCTTTATGGCCGCACATGACTGTTTTTGAAAATGTTGCATTTGGTTTAAGGGCTACAAAGCAAACGAATCATTTAAGAGAAAAAGTAGAGGATGCGATAAAGCGAGTTCGCCTGCAAGGTATGGAGAAAAGGTATCCACACGAACTTTCTGGTGGACAGCAACAACGTGTCGCATTCGCTAGAGCAATTGTAACAAAACCTCATTTTATTTTGTTTGATGAACCGCTAAGTGCACTCGATGCAATTTTGCGAGAAGAAATGAGAATAGAGCTTATGGATATCGTTCATTCCATTGGTTTAACTGCACTGTATGTCACTCACGATCAAACAGAAGCAATGTCAATGTCAGACCAAATTATTGTCATGAAACAAGGAGAAGTATTACAAAAAGGAACACCGGAAGATATTTATGTGAAACCGTCTCATGAATTTGTTGCCAAATTTGTTGGTAAGGCGAATTGGCTTGTAGAGGGTGAAAAAATGATTCGTCCAGAGCATGTGAGTTGGACAAAAAATGATGTGTGCGAAATGTATACAGGTGAAATTCAGCACGTTACATACGTAGGAGAGCGTTATGAAGTGAAAGTAAATATGGGGACTTTAGGCATCTGGACAGCCTATTACAATAGTAAGCTAAGCATCGGGAAACCAGTATCGTTATATGTACCCAAAAAATGTATTCATCATATAGGGGGAGAATCGTATGAAGAAATTCAGTTCGCTTAAGTCTTTATTTGTATGTACTTTACTATTTTCTACTGTAGTAACAGGTTGTAGTTCAAAGACAGGTAATGCAGATGCAAAAAGTAAAAATACGAATGAAAAGAAAATTGTTGTATATAGTGCAGGGCCAAAAGGGTTAGCAGAAAAAATTCAAAAAGACTTTGAAAAGAAAACTGGTATAAAGGTGGAAATGTTTCAAGGGACAACTGGTAAAATTTTAGCGAGAATGGAAGCTGAAAAGAAAAATCCAGTCGTTGACGTTGTCGTACTCGCTTCCTTACCAGCGATGGAAGGATTAAAGAAAGAGGGTCAAACGTTAGCTTATAAAGAGGCGAAACAAGCTGATAAGCTGCGTTCTGAATGGTCAGATGATAAAGGCCATTATTTCGGGTATAGTACTTCAGCATTAGGGATTGTGTACAATACAAAAAATGTGAAGACGGCGCCTGAAGATTGGAGCGATATAACGAAAGGAGAATGGAAAGGGAAAGTGAATCTTCCAGATCCAGCACTTTCAGGTTCAGCTTTAGACTTTGTAACAGGATACGTGAAAAAGAATGGACAAGATGGATGGAATCTATTTGAGCAGCTTAAGAAAAATGAAGTTACAGTAGCAGGAGCAAACCAGGAAGCGTTAGACCCAGTTGTAACAGGTGCGAAAGATATGGTCATTGCGGGTGTTGATTATATGACGTATAGCGCAAAAGCAAAGGGTGAACCTGTTGATATCGTATATCCAAAAAGCGGAACAGTTATTAGCCCACGTGCAGCGGGGATTATGAAGGATAGTAAAAATGTTGAAGGTGCAAAAGAGTTTATTGATTATTTATTATCCGATGATGTACAAAAACAAGTTTCTAAAGCGTATTTATTGCCTGGTAGAACAGATATAAAAGCTGAAAATAGACCAAATGTAGAAGAGATTCCAGTATTAAATATTGATTGGAAAACAGTTGAGAAAGAGCAAGATGAAATAGGGAAACAATTTAAGAAAGTATTTCAATAAGATGGTGATTCCATGGTAAATCGATTCGTATCAGTAAGACAAGTTGGAATGACGGTAGCGTTATTACTTGTGGCGATGTTAATCGTCATTCCACTTTTTCTTATTTTATTTTCTAGTGTATATGAAAATAGCAGTTGGAATTTTTTAAAGCCTTTTGAAGTGATGCAGAGTGGTGGATTAGCGGGGATTTTTCTAAATTCGATGCTTCTAGGTGTACTCGTTGTAATAGGTGCTACAATATTTGCATTTCCATTGGCATTTATTATGAGCAAAACAGATGTAGGAAAGTATAGTAAGTTAGATATTGTTTTTATGATTCCATTTATGACACCGCCGTATATTGGATCGATGGGCTGGATTTTGTTCATGCAACCTAACGGCTATTTTGAACAATTTTTCCCGATGCTAAAGACAGTTTCATCATCGTTTTTTAGTTTAGGAGGTATGGTATTAATTATGAGTCTGCATTTATTCCCATTCCTTTATTTCATGCTGAAAAACACGTTACTTCAGATTGGGAGTAGTAAAGAAGAAGCTGCAGCAGTTCATGGCGGAAGTTTTTTCTATCGCTTAAGAAAAATAATATTGCCGTTATTAGTATCAAGTTATGTAATGGGTGCTTTACTCATTTTCGTAAAGACGATTGCTGAATTTGGAACACCGGCTACATTCGGACGTAGAATAGGATTCCACGTATTAACATCAGAAATTCATAAATTTATTTCGAGTTGGCCAATTGATTTCAGTAGTGCAACAGCATTATCTTCTTTATTACTTAGTGCTTGTATGCTCATTTGGTATATGCAAAATGTATTGAATCGAAAGTATTCATATGCAATGGTTAGTGGAAAAGGTGTGAAATCTAAAAGATATACTTTGTCTATATTTACGCGCGTTGTAGCATGGATGTATGTAATTGGTTTATTAATCGTATCAATTGGAATTCCATACTTTTCTATACTTATTGCTTCTTTTTCAAAATTAAGAGGCGGCGGTTTACATGTAAATAACTTTACAACAAGTCATTATGAGGCATTGTTTACAATGGGGTCTCCGGGATTAGAGGCTTTATGGAATAGTTTTCTTTTTTCACTCGTAACAGCGATTATTGCGGTAATGATTGGAGTCTTTTTGGCACTTATGATTCGAAAGGGGAAAAAAACCTCTGAAAAATGGCTTGATATGTGCGGTATGTTACCGAATATGGTACCAGGAATCGTTATGGTTGTAGGTCTTATTCTATTTTGGAATTCACCATATATGCCTATGTCAATTTATAATACACCAATCATGGTTATCGTAACGTATGTTGTTCTGTTTTTACCTTACACGGTGCAATATGTAAAATCATCACTCGGACAAATTGATGATTCTCTCGTGCAGGCAGGAAGTATTTTTTCTGGAAATTATATTTATATTTTTAGAAAAATAATATTGCCTCTTATTATCCCAGGCATTCTTGCCGGATGGGCGATGACATTTACAATTTCAATAAGAGAGTTAGTAGCATCACTTCTCGTATTACCTCCATCAGTAGAAACGTCAGCAACGTTTATTTTTGCTCAATTTGAACAGGGTGAAGTATCTATAGGAATGGCGATGGTCGTTGTTTCTGTTGGACTTACAACAATGTGCTTATTACTGCTGCAACATATGGAGCAAAAGCGAAAAGGGGTAGCATGATGAGAGTGGAAGTATGGGGAGGAGCAGGAGAATACGGTCGCTCTTGCTATTTTGTAAAAAATAAAGAGACGAAAATAGTATTTGATTGTGGTATTAATCGATCTTATGAGGATGGTTATCCAAAAATAGAGAGAGAAGCTGTTCCATTTTTAGATGCGGTATTTTTATCACATATTCATGAAGATCATACGATGGGTTTACCTTTATTAGCGAAGTATGGCTATAAGAAAAAAATTTGGACGACTCGTTATACGAAGGAGCAACTGCCGTTATATTATGAAAAATGGAGAAACTATAATGTGATGCAAGGATGGAATTTACCTTATAGCGACCAACATATAAAAGATTTAAATTATGTATGTATTGATGAGATTAGCAATCCAAATGAATGGTTACAAATTACTCCTACATTGCGGTTTCAGTGGGGGTATAGTGGGCATGTATTAGGAGCTGTTTGGTTTTTAGTTGATATGTGTAATACATACGTATTTTATTCAGGCGACTATTCAGCAGAGTCTAATATACTACGAGCTAATTTACCTGAGAAATTGGGCCACAATATAAAAGTTGCAATTGTAGATGCCGCTTATCACACAGATGATGTTTCGCAAAATGAAAGATTAGACGATCTATGTGCAGAAATTGAACGAGTTATGCAAAATGAAGGAATAGCATTATTACCGCTGCCACAACTTGGTAGGGCGCAAGATATAGTATTGTATTTATATGAACGATATAAAGAATTTCCGCTTATAGTAGATAAAGAAATTTTGGCTGGATTTGAAGAGATGTTCATATATAAAGGTTGGATAAAAAATAATGAAGAACTTAAATGGATTATGGAGAGTTTAAAAAGAAACATAATAGTTATGGATAATGACATTAGTATGCAAAATAGTTATGGAATAGTTGTAATGAGCGATGCGAATATGCAAACGAAACGAGCACAGTTATACTATGAACAGCTTCGGAATGAAAAACGGAATGCTATTATTTTTACTGGGCATATTGTGAAAGGGAGTTTTGCAGAAAGAGTTATGAAAGAACATGTAAGGAGTACATGTAGGGTGAAGCGAGTTCCGTATAAAGTTCACCAAAGTATAAGAGACGTTAAAGAGATGCTAAATACATTATTACCAGAACATACGGTGTTAGTGCACGCTTTGAAAGAGGATACGGATCGATTACAACAAAAGCTAAGTACAGCAGGGTATGAAAATGTATATTCACTTGCAATGGAACGTATAGAAGTGATTTGAAATGTAAAGGGGATAGGTATATGAAAAAAGTATTTGTATTCGTAAGCATTTTCTTTTGTTGTTTCCTTTATAACGTTAAGGAAGGGTTTGCAGCTAGTCCAATGAAACCTAGTTTTGAAGTAAAGTTATTATTGAAGCCAGAACAAGTATTAGGTGATAACAAAGAGATGAAGCAAGAGGTGCTAGAACATTTCCAGGCTGGTACAAAATATGAAAGAATACAAGTGCAATTTTTAGATACTGCGAATAAAAGTTTAAGCGAGGAAGGTTGGTTTGCTAGAATTCGAAAGAAAGAATTTAGTAAAGATTTCGAATTAACATATAAAAAAAGATATCCTATTCCAAATGGTGTAATTCAAGATGCACTAGAAGTAGCTAAAAAAGAAGGATTCGATAGTAATACGGATAGTTATGAGGCGGAAATAGATTGGGGATTTGAGAAGAAAACATTAAGCATTTCAAATAAGAAAAGTTACAGCGCTAAAGGATATGGGATACTTGATTTACCAAATGAACAAGCTGCTCAAAACATGTTAATAGAAAAATTACCAGGGAAAATGAACAAATGGTTGTATACAAATTGGGGAGAGGAAATGTTAAAGAATTCCCGTATTTACGGTCCTGTATTAATGAAACGATATACAGGAGAGTTTGAAAACATAAAAACAAATATTGAAATTTGGCCATTAAGTAATACCGGAAAATTAGAAGATGACTTCGTAATAGAAGTGTCATTTAAAACAAATGAAGAAAGTATTGCGACAAAGCAAAGGGAATTATTAATGGCGAGTTTAGAGAAAAAAGGCTGGTTGTTACCGAAAGATAGTTTGAAGACAGAGCTTATTTTTCAGTAAATGAGAAAAAAGGAATCCATATTTCGTGGATTCCTTTTTCCAATATATGAGTATTAAGCTAAGTCAGCTGACACGAACATATCACTATTTTGAAGGTTTTTAGAGCGTAAACTATAAGCAACTACCTTCTTTTTATATTGTTTTACAACATCAACATGCTCCTCGTGACTATAAATATAAAATGTAAAATTCTTTTTGCCACGTTTTGCATTGATAATTAAAGGCGTACCCTCATTGTGTGGTGGTGCATAATAGCGATCTAAAAATAAACCTTCGTTAAAATCATGAATAATTTTTGATTTCTGTTCGCCTTCTACGTTATTTCCGTGAATTGTAATAGTCACATTCTCTTCTTCAAGTTTTGGATGTGTTTCGTACTTGCTAATAATGGATTCAATAACAGTGTTAGGAAGGCTAGAAACGATAATTTTAAATGCTCCAAATACAACTAACATTACAATAAACCAAGTCGTCATAGTATATCATCCCCTTTATTCTATTTAATAATATAACTCATATGGTAATAGTACATATGGTGAAGTTTTGTATAATTTGTGAAAAATATGCCATTTTCACGAACAAAATGTTAGAAAAATCAATTTTGTTACAAAAAGTTGAAATCGAAGTATTTTAAAAGAAAAAGGTTTATAATAAAAATATAACTAATAACCACATTACTAATTATAAGGAAGTGTAACTATGAGTACTGTAGCAATCGTATATGGTATTATTCTTTCCACAATTATTGTTTTGTTTTTCGTTGGGGTTTCACGTTATATTCATAAATGGAAAGAAGGCGTTGCGAAATTAAATCACATTGAAGAAGAACTTAGTGATTTAATGTTACATCATGGTAAGTAAACATTTATTTTTTAACTAAACAATGTGAAGAATATCACAAAACGTGCTTTCCTAATGAAGGCATGTTTTTTTGTTGTTTAAGAAAAGAAGTGTTTTTGTATAAATAATCTAATTATTACTTAAAAAGGGAAATTTATTTAGTATAATATATAATCTGTTTATTTTAGGGGGAGTATCATGAGGGGATTAAAAGTTGTTGGAATTATAGCTGGAATTACTATAGTAGGCTGTATAGCTTTCTTTTCAGTGAAGGAATATGTCAATTCCAAAGAAGACTCTAATTATGTGCTAAATTACATAAAAGAACATAAGGATGATAAAACAACTTCTTTAATTGTTAAAAGAAATGGTGAAACATTGACATCAATAAATGAAAAAGAAAAATTACCGCTAGCAAGTATGTCGAAAATCGTTATAGCAATTGAATATGCTAAGCAAGTAGCTGAAGGAAAAATAAGAAAAGACGAGAAAATTTCATTGAAAGAATTAGAAAAATACTATGTGAAAAATACTGATGGTGGTGCACACCCTGCATGGCTAGATGATGTAAAAGGTAAAGAGTTAGTGAAGGGTGGTCAAACTTCTTTAGAAGAAGTAGTGAAAGGAATGATCCATTATAGTTCGAATGCGAATGCATCATATTTATTGGACAAGCTTGGAGCAGCGCGGATAAATGAAAGTTTGAAAGAGTTAGGCTTAAATAGTCACGATGAATTTTATCCAACGTATACAGGGGCATTATATATGAGGGGCTATGTTGAAAAAGAACTGCATATTCCTCAAAATAAAGCATTGGACAAGCTACGTAATATGTCTAATGATGAATATGTTAAGCATGTATGGCAAATACATGAATGGATGAAAGACGAGAAAGAATGGACAAAACGCGAGATATCGTTAAAAGCCGATATGGATTTTCAGCGTATTTGGTCAGATCGGTTTATAGGTGCAAATGCTAAGGATTATATGAGTTTATTGGAAAAGATAAATAGCAGAAATTATTTTACACCACAAATGCAAGGTGAGGTTGAGAATATATTTAAAGGAACCGTAGGAGAGGGTATATTCGAATTTGCTGGACAGAAAGGTGGTTCTACGGCATTTGTATTAACAAATAGTTTCTATGGTACTGATAAAAAAGGGGATAAGATTGAGATTGTCTTTATGATGAACAATTTGAGTGAAAAAGCATTTGAAAAACTTCTAAGTAATATGGATTACTTTATTCGAGATATTGTCATAAGTGAGGAATTCAGAAATAAATTATAATGAAATAATTTTATTATGTAAACAAAGGGGCGCTTATGAAAAGTGCTCTTTTGTAATACAGGATTTTCCAATCTTATTATTGAATATAGATGGAAAATAAGAAAGGAGGTTGAAAAATGACAACAATATATTTCGTTCGCCATGCCCATTCTACATATACAAAAGAAGAACGGGAACGACCTTTATCTGAAAAAGGGCACTGTGATGCAGAAAATGTAACGCATTTATTAAAAGATAAACATATTGATGTTGTTATTTCTAGTCCTTACAAAAGAGCAATCCAAACTGTACAAGGAATTGCGAATACATATAAATTATCAATACAAATTGAAGAAGATTTGCGTGAAAGATTATTGAGCACAGAGCCAGTATCAAATTTTAATGATGCTATGCAGAATGTGTGGAAAGATTGGAGTTTTGCATACGAAGGCGGAGAATCAAATACTGTAGCACAAAAGCGCGCTGTAATATGTATACAAAATATATTAAAAAAATATGAAGGTAAGAATATTGTAATAGGTACGCATGGGAATATTATGGTATTACTAATGAATTATTTTAATTCGAAATATGATTTGGAGTTTTGGAAAACACTTCATATGCCTGATGTGTATAAATTAAATTTTGATAAAAATCGTTTCATTTCTGCTGAAAGAATAGAGAAAACAGGTCATCGGTTAAATATTTTGTAAAAGTTTATCAAAAAAAGAGGAAAGAGAGAAGTTATTGTAGAAGTATGACTTTGTAACATAAAAAATATATGTTAAAGGAGGCTGTTTACATGTTTGAGAAAGAGAAAGAAGGGCTTATTGAAGTTCACAACGTATATGAAATTGCACCAGCAGATGGAACAATTATTGGTATGGCAACAGAAGAAGAAATGGAAATTGCTGCTGAACTAGAGCTGCAGTACTATGCCCATTCTCGTTTGCTAGAAGCAAATATTCAGTTAGACGGTTCCTCCTATAAAGAGTTACTTCAGGAGTTCCAGGAGTACGAAAGAAAATCAATGAGCTTTTGGCGAGCAATACATAAGCGTTTAGCTGTGCCATGGGCATGGGTATTACGTATTGATGTTGCGAATGGCCCTATTTATGTAAGTAATGGGAATGCTTATTACGAAGAAATCGATGATGAAGAAGATTATGAATAGATAAGTAAGGAAGCAACTTTAGTTGCTTCCTTTTTTTATTTATAGAGATTGAACAGCCCCAATAATAATATCAGGCCGATCAATTTCGATTCCGTGACCAGCATGTTCGGCAAGTATATATTGGCTATGTATTGAGAGTTGTAATTGTTCATGGATCAGTTCTTGCCACATTGCTTCAAGTTGTGTTGCTTCCTCTTTTGGCATGCCACCATTAGTCAATTGAGTAATAGAATATTGAGGATCTCTACCGATAACGATTAATGGTATTTCTAATGTTTTACATAGCTCTTTTAGTGAGAGAGCACAGTTTTTCCACTCCGATAGTTCAGAAGCTGTCGCTTTATATAATGAAGGCGAGGTAGAGAATCCAATTTGCTGTTTTGATTGATCGGTGAGAATAGGTTTTAGTTCATTATAAAGTGTGTCTACATCCATTTTGGAGTATGTATTATATTTTTCAAGCCACATATCATCCGAGTCAGTTTGATCAGAAATTGGTAAATGAAGTTCATCTAAACGGTGTAAGTTCATCGAAGTAGAATCAACTAAAATAAGTGCTTGCAGCTTATCTTCATGTAACATCGCAAAATGTTGTGCACATAATCCTCCATAGGAATGACCGATTAGAATAAATGGCTCTTGAATAGCTAGTTTGTTTAGTAACATATGCAGCTCTTTTGTAACTTGCCTTATTGTACGTGGTTGATTTCCTAGCTCACTTTTCCCGTAACCTGGGCGATGGTATGAAACGACTGTAAAGTGCTGTGAAAGCTTTTTTATAATAGGAAGCCAATCATAAAATGAGCAACTCATTCCGGTTTGAATGACTACAGTTTGTTTACCACCTCCTTTTATATGTACTTCTATATTTTGCCCCATTATTTCTACAAATTTATGAATGTTAATTCCCCCTAAGCTTGAAATAATTTTTGAAAAGCAAAAACGATACACCAAACACCCATACCGAGTAGGACAGATGTACTAAGTGTAAATGAATTTTTTAAACCAATATAGACGATAAATAATAGTAGTGCTGATGCGGGGAATCCATATAATACCCCTAAAGCAAATTGACTCAATTCTTGTTTATTCCCGCCTTCAAATGAAATCCAAAATAGACTAAGTAAACTCACGAGAGGAAGGGCAGCAATAAAGCCACCTATCGTACTGTAGTGTTTAGCGACTTCAGTGATAACGCCGATAATAAGTGCCGAAACGATTACTTTAACGAGGAAATGCATATTTTGCCTCCTTCGCTAATAACGAAAATGCTTTTTCAATTAATTGTTGTTCTTCTTTTGATAACTGTGATTCTAATATTTTTATCTTTTCTTTATCTAGTAAAGTATGTTTTTCTAATACTTCAATTCCTTCAATTGTTAATGTAAGGTTTACCACTCTTTCATCTTTTTTATTTCTCTCTTTAACGATGAACCCCTTTTGAATAAGGCGCTTTATATGTTCAGATGCTGTGTTATGAGAAAGACTAAGCTCAGTAGCGACTTTTCCAATTGTTATATCTTTCTCACGAGAAACGATTTGTAAAATACGAATTGCTTGGTGGGAAAGGTTGTCCTCGTATTCGTATCGTAAGTGATAATAAATGCTCTCCCAATGTTGATTAATGTTGTTCATAATAATAAATCCCCTTTTTTATATCGTATAGTAAGATATATTCGTCATTTTAGAAATAAAATCCTTTTATTTGGATAAAAAATGTTGAAAAAGTTTATTTTTATTGAAATATAAGGTAATCTATGTGTAAAGGTATACATTTAGCAAGAGAGAGGATGATAGTTGTGAATACATTCAAATGGATGAGTCATGAACAGATGTATGTAGATGAAATACATGTTGAAAAATGTGGTCCTCTTTCAGTCGGCGTATATGGGGGAAATCAAGAAAGTGATGCATATGAACGAGGAGATGCGGTACTTGCTTGGTGGGACCCTGAATTACAATTTGAATTTGTTATGATTTTTGATACACACCACAAAACAAAAAATATTGATTATATAATAGAAGCGATTTCAGAAAGAAAAGAGAAATTAAAAGAGTTATTTTCCTATCCAATACATTTAGCTTTTCATCATACACATATGTACTTATTAGCGTTATTTACAGATGAGTTATTTATTAAAAAGTGTGATCAAGATGATGAGGAACTCGCTTGCTTAATTTGTTTACGAAAAGGCGAATTTTTATATTGGTTATCAGTTGGTGATTGTTTCGCGTATTTATTCCATTCTGAGAAAACGAAAAATGGAAAAGGACGATTAAATAAACGGAAAAATTACGAATATATTGGCAGGAAAAATATTTTTGCAGCAAATACACCTTGCTTTACGTCAGGTGTAAGAGGATTAGAAAAAGGAATGAATCACATTGTAATGGCAACGGACGGTATTTTAGAGTGTGACAAACGAAGGTTTGATGATGATCAATCTTTAGTAGAAATATTACACGACGGAAATAGCTTGCAGATTGAGCCCGTATTAACAAATGTACTGCAGTGGAAAGGTAGAGACTGTGCCACGATTATTGGATGGTCTATTGATACTGATAATAAACAATGTGCTAATTAATATAAAAGGAGTTCAAGGTTTTTATCCTTGAACTCCTTTTTGTTAAGCAATATGGATGTGATATGTTTTCAACCATTCATTTACTTGTAGCATATACTCCATGGCACTTCTTGCTTCAAAATTGTTAATCACTTTATTACTTTGATCAGCAATTGAAAGTAAGATGGAATGGTTAATAAGTGAGAAAATAGGATTGTTTTTATTGTTACACATATCAAGTGTTAAATTACGGATTGTTTGTAAGTAGTGTGGATCTTGTGAAGTTGGATAAGCGCTTTTTCTTCTATTGCGTACATCGTCAGGTAAAGCTGGTTGTAGTGCTCTACGTAAAATGCCTTTTTCGATATTATCAATACTTTTTATGTTGAAAGGAACATTCCATAAATATTCAACTAATCTATAATCGCAAAACGGTACACGAACTTCAAAGCCAACAGCCATACTCATACGATCTTTACGGTCAAGTAAGAAAGGAAGGAATCTTGTTAAAAATAAATAAAACATTTGACGTTGTTTCGCGGATTTTTTACTTTCGCCTTCAAGAGTAGGTACTTCAAGTATCGCTTCTTGGAATCGTGTATCAATATAGTCTTCTAGATTACATTGGTTACTTACTTCATTTAGTAGAAGAGGAGATGTATTTTTCCAATTTGTTAGCCAAGGAAACTTATCTACATATAGTAGTTCTTCTTGATGAAACCAAGGATATCCACCGAATACTTCATCAGCTGATTCGCCGGATAAAGCTACGGTCGCATCTTTTTTCATTTCGCAAAATAGTAAATATAGTGAAGTTTCCATTTCACCAGCACTCGGTAAATCTTTCGCATGAAGGGGAACGAATAAGTGATTTGCTAATTCTTCAGCATTCACAATGATATCATGATGCGCTGTCCCGACATGTTCAGAAACGCGTTTTACCCAAGGAGCGTCTAAACCAGTGCGAGCAAATGTCAGTTCGAAATCTTTTGCGCTATTTACAAAGTCAACAGAATACGTATGAAGTGTTTTATTTTCAGCAGCAAATTCTTTACCCGCAAGTGCAGTAATACCGCTAGAGTCTAATCCGCCTGATAACATACAAACGAGAGGAACATCGGCAATTAATTGTCTTTTTACTGTATCTTGTAAAATAGATAAAATATGCGAAGATGTATCTTCTATAGAGTCTGTATGGAACTTACTTTCTAAATTCCAATACTTCGTAACTACTTTTTTATGACGTGTAAATGTTATAGAATGTCCAGCACGTACTTCTTGAATATGTTTAAAGACGCCACATCCTGGAGTGCGAAATAAGCCTAATCCAAATATTTCATTTATTCCATTAGCATCAATTTCAGCAGGGACAGATGGATGCGCTAATAATGCTTTAATTTCAGAGCCGAAAATAATACTGCCATTTCTTTCTGTAAAAAAGAGTGGTTTTACACCTAAATGATCTCGTGCTAAAAACAATTTTTGCTTCTGATCATCCCATAAGGCAAAAGCGAAAATTCCGTTTAAATGTCGTACGCAGTCTTCTTTCCATTCTAAATAAGCATGTAGTAATACTTCTGTATCTGAATGGGTTTCAAATGCATGCCCACATTTTTGAAGCTGCTCTCTCAGTTCACGGAAATTATAAATTTCTCCATTATAAGTAAGAGCATACGTATAATCACCAGCACGAAATGTCTTAGGCTGTGTCCCGCCTTCTGGATCAATTACAATTAAACGCCGGTGTGCAAAGGCCGCATGAGGTGAAAACCAAAATCCTTCAGCATCCGGACCACGATGCTGGATACTATTTGCCATCTTTTTTAAAATAACATGTTGATTTGAAAGGTCTTCTTTCCAATCTACCCAACCTGTAATTCCACACATACACATCTCATCTCCTAAATTAAAATAGTAGATTAACGAAATAAAATGTACACTAAGTTAAAAAGTGACTATATAAATAGTGTACTACATGAATTAAATTACAGACTTGAGAAAATTTTCTTTGAACGCATAGTTATGTGAGACAATGGCTAAGGGAAAGTATTCCATTACATACAAAAAATAAAAAAGATGAGAGGAAAAATTTTCTCAGACGTTATATAGGGTGTAAAAGCTTTTACAAAACAATAAGGGGAATCGCTACATGAAATCAAATGAGAAAAATTTTATAAAAAGATTACAGCGGCAAAAAGAAGACGCGTTAGAATTTGTTGTCGATACATACTTACCACTCATAAAGGGGATCACGCATAAAGTTCTACTTCCCATTCAAAATGATGGACTCATAGAGGAATGTATAAACGATATATTTCTTTCCATTTGGAATAACGCAAATAAATTTCATGGAGAGCCGAGTGATTTTAAAAAGTGGATTGCAGCGATTGCGAAGTTTAAAGCAATTGATTATTACCGGAAATCGACTAAAACAGTAGAAATCATTTCAGATGAGTTTCATATCAGTACAGAAAAATCAGCAGAAGACGAATTAATCGTTATGGAAGATAGGGAAGAATTATTGAAGCTCATTAATCAATTAGAACCGCTAGATCAAAAGGTGTTCATTATGAAATATTTACTTGGTATGAAGACAGAGGAAATAGGTGACAAGTTAGGATTAACTCGGGCAGCAATTGATAATCGAGTGTACCGGGGGAAAAAGAAACTACAACAAAATGCTACGAAAATTAGTTTTGGAGGTAGTGCAATATGAAAGACATTTATGAACTATTAAATGATATTGATATAGATGAAAAAGAACTAGAAGAAATTGAGGCTTCTGAAATTGAAAAGGAAAAAGTAAAACGAAATGTAAAACAATCGATACGTACGAAGAAAAAGATGAAAAGTTGGAAAAAAGGTGTCGCTGCTGCATCAATTTTAGTAGGGTTATCGGTTGCAACTCTTGGTATCGGTTTTCCTACATATGCCGGGGGATTGCCAATTGTAGGTGACATATTCCGATTTTTAGATAATGGTAGAACGGGGTTATATGAAAATTATAAGGAATTTTCGACTGAGTTGAATATGACAAAAGAGAGTAATGGGGTTAAGGTTACAATTAATGATGTAATTTCTGATGGCAGAACATTATCTATAACGTATTCACTGGAAAGTGAGCAGGACTTAGGGGAGGATCCTATCATATTAGGTGGATTGGATATAATGGACGCTCATGGTAGTTCAGGCAGTGGTAAAATGACTAAAGTTACTGAAAAAAAGTATGTAGGTATGGTAACAACGACGCATCATGATAGCAATAAAAAGGACAAAGTAAACTTTAGATGGAATATAGAGAGAATAGAGATGCCAGATAGGAAAAAATCAATACAAGGTAATTGGAATTTCGCGTTAACTGTAAAATCAGTGGATAGTAAAGAGAGAACAATTGGTGGGAGTTCAGAAAAAGAAGGTATAAAAGCAAATATGGAAAAGGTCGCAATATCGCCAGTTTCATTTATTCTTTATTACAATCAAGAGGTTTCTAAGGGCGCGAGGAAAGAATGGGATAGTGTAGATGTTGAATTGACGGTTAAGGATGATTTAGGGAATATTTATTCGGGTGAAGGAAATGGGGGAAGTGGCAACGATCCTTACAATATCCATTGGAGTGCCACCTTCCAAAAACTAAACGAAAATGCAACAAAGCTTATCGTTACACCTCGCGTGCACTTGCGAGTACATACACCTGAAAATCATGGTGGAGTAGAGTATGTGAATGGGAAAGAGAAGAAAATAGAAGTGCCGAAAAAAGAAGCGAAGAGCAAAGATATTGTGTTAGATGATATTGTCATTGATTTAAAGAAATAAAAGAGAGACTGCCTAAAATCATTTAGGCAGTCTTTTTTCGTTAAGAACTAGTGACGAATAGTGCATGCGGATGCTGCGTTTTATACTCATCTTTCCACGGAATGTTTAGTTGTTCCCACGATTCGCCGCTATCATTGGATTGAAAGACGCCATTGTTATTTAACGTGTAAAACGTATGTGGTTCGGCTTCGTTTGTAGCAAACATCGAAATGACTGTACCGATTGCAGATGGTAGTCCTTGTTGTACTTGCTGGAAAGGAGTATCTTTCGTTTTTCGATAAATATAAGACTCATAAGGGATACGATGATGAGCGAGATCAGCACTTGGCGCGGCAGAAACGAGAATCGTATCACAATCAGCTGGATCAATTGCCATGCTGTATAAATAATGATGTTCAAGTCCTGCACTACATGAGATCCAGCTGTTTCCATTGTTATAACTCTCAAGATAAGCACGATCAGGTCCGCCCATAAATCCGTCACCACATGATGCATAAAGGCGATTTGGTGCTTCAGGGTGCATAAGTAATTGATGAGCATCGATAGGAGCACCGAATTTTTTATCAATCCATGTATGCCCTTTATCATTACTTTGAATAACAGCACCAGCTTCGATTGAAACGTGTATTGTATTAGGGTTGTTTGGATCAACTGTAATCCAGCGTACGTGATGGGTAAAAGGTCTAGGCGGGAAAGCCCATGTATAAGAAGATAATAATGATTTCATATTTTTAAGTTCAGTCCACGTTTCACCACCATTTTCAGAGCGAAATAAAGCGCTCGGTTCTGTGCCGACATAAACGACCCCATATCCGTTAACTTGTTCATTTGAGCTTATTGTTATGGAAGTGATAGAGGAGTGCAAAATACCATCTTCTTTAGGGAAATCAAAGTAACGATAAGAATCTCCAATTGGTCTCCATGAATCCCCACTATCGTCACTTAACCATAGAGCTCGTCCAAATGTTCCGCAATATACACGATTCTTTTGAAATGGATCAACAGCGATACAGGTAGGTTGCATATTTTGTAAGTGATAAGTCGTTTCATAGTTATCATTGTGTTCTTTCACTACAACAAGTTCACGTTCCATACAGAGAAATAAACGTTTCATTTAAGTAACCTCCTTAAAAATTCTTTCATTAGTAAACAATATGAAAATAAAAAAGAAGTAGTCTTGTTTTATTTGAGAAAAAGGGATTGTTAAAAAAATAGCGAAGTGTGTATACAGAGGAAGCGGGCGTTTACAATCAGTCAATTCGGGATAAAGATGGGGAGTTTGTTTCATACTAACATACAGATATTGTACTTAAAGGAGTATAAGTATGGGACATTCGCATGATCATGGTCATTCAAAAAATAAAAAGGCGTTACTAATTGCCTTCCTACTAACAACAAGTTTTATGATTGCAGAAGTTGTTGGTGGGTTTGTAACAAATAGCTTAGCACTACTATCTGACGCGGGGCATATGCTAAGTGATGCAGTATCTTTAGCTTTAAGTTTACTTGCGTTTAAACTCGGAGAAAAAACAGCAACAACTGCGAAAACATACGGGTATAAGCGAGTCGAAATGTTAGCAGCATTATGTAACGGTGTCGTTCTTATTGTCATTTCGGTATACATTTTTATTGAAGCAATCCGTCGTTTTAAAGAACCAGTTGAGATTGCTAGTAATGGGATGCTCATTATTGCAGTCCTTGGTCTGCTTATTAATATTTTATCAGCTTGGATATTAATGAGAGGCGGAGATGTGAAAGGTAATTTGAATTTAAGAAGTGCTTTCCTGCACGTACTAGGCGATCTATTGGGTTCCGTCGGAGCGATTATTGCTGCGTTACTTATTAAATTTTTCGGATGGACTGCTGCAGATGCGATTGCTAGTATTCTTGTGTCTATTTTAGTCATTATTAGTGGATGGCGTGTAACACGTGATACGGTTCATATATTAATGGAAGGTGCACCACAGCACATAAATGTTGAAGAGGTAAAAAGTACGTTATTAAATATTCCAATTGTCAAAGAAGTTCATGATTTGCACATATGGTCTGTCACATTAGATTTTCAAGTATTAACATGTCATCTTATTATTAAAGGGAATGAAACGCAAAGTGTATTAAAAGAGGCTACGTATGTATTAAAGGAGAAATTTCATGTAGAACATGTCACCATTCAAGTAGAAATAGATGGTGAATTTAATCATGATGAGACAACTTGCAAAGTATGAAAGAAAAAGGATAAGAAAAAGTGTCATAACATTTTTCGCACGGCATACATATATATAATGTGGCCACAAGTACTTTGCAAGGTAAATATTTCATGAAATTACTTTACTTATAAAGAGTCATCTTTTATAATCAAAAGTGGTAATTGATAGAGATTATCATTTTCAATGATCGTAGAAAGGAGTTTTTTAAAAGATGAGTAGTCAACTCCGTTTTGCTGTTGAAAATCGTAAGAGGCATTTAATTGATGAGTTAATTGGAGCAGGTGTGTTTAAGATTCGCGACCGACAATTATACGAGCTGTCTTTAGAGGAATTGGAAAAAGAGTACGAAGATATGGAAGATTATGCGAATATTCAGGCGTAGCTATATAGATTAGTAAAAGGAGAGCTGGTTACGATTTTGTGTAACCAGCTCTCTTTTTATTTCGTAGAAATTATTTTTTGTATTTCTTTCATGGGACGGAGCCAGTTTTGGGTCATTATTTGTTCCATTTGTTTTTCGTCCTGCTTCTGTAATGCTTGAATGATAGAGTGATGTTCTTCAATAGATTGACTTGCTGGAACAAAGTTTTGGAAAAACAAATATTCAAGACGTAAAACGTGAAGTTGCATATTTTCTAGAAAGGGTTCAATATATTGGTTTTTAGCAATAGAAGAAATTGTATTGTGGAATTGTATATCTAATTCTAAAGCTTGTTTTGCGTTTTTTTTCTCTATAGATTGCTGAAAATGCTCATTTATTTCAGAAAGTAGTTGAATATCAGCGTTTGTAATGTTTTGAAGAGCTTGCTTTCCTATAATAGAGTGAAGACCAGCCATCGTTTCATAAATGATAGATACGTCGTCTAACTTAATAGGAGCAATTTTCGTTTTTTGCCCTGGTACCATTTCCACTAATCCAGAAAGCTCTAATATTTGAAGTGCTTCTCTTACAGGTGTTCTGCTTACTCCTAGTGCCTCAGCCAATTCCCCATCATTAATTTTTTCATTGGGCTTCAGTACACCCTCAATAATCCAATTTTGTAGTTGATTTAAAACGAGTGATTTTGCTGAAACTCTTCCTGGTTTTTTATAATTTTGAGGGACAGGCATAGTGAATTCAATCCTTTCATTGTATATTTTCCTTTTTTGCATGAACAAGCTTTAATTTTTGTTTCCCTTCATCCGGCTTTTGGCTTAAGATGAGCACCATTACAATGACACAAAAAGCGCCTAATAACTGAAAAGATTGAAATGGCACTTGCAATATAAGTACAGAAGAAATAATAGCTGCGAGTGGTTCTGTGCAACCAAATAATGTTGTTTCTTTCGGAGTCAGGTATCGTATGCTGTCTAAGTATAAATAAAAGGCAATAAGTGTCCCGAAAATGACGACAAATGTGATGAGCGGTAGGGTACTTAGTTTTACATATTTCATAGTTGATAATAAAATGAATTCGTTTGTAGAAATAAAGTGTACAATCGTTACACCAATACCCCCAATAATCATGCCCCATCCAACGATAACGGAGGAAGACCATTTTTCTAACAATTCCTTTGAATATAAACTATAAAAAGCGAGAGATAATCCAGATAAAATCCCCCAAATAATAGCTGGTGTAGAAACAGCCAAGTTATGAACAGACCCGTTTGTTAGTAAGAGAAAAGTGCCTACTAATGAAAGGGTAATTGAAATGAAATCAATTTTTGATGGACGAACGTTCCATTTGAAAAGTAAGTATACAGTGATGAATATAGGAGCTAAATATTGTAATAATGTTGCCACGGCAGCATTTCCTTCTTTAATTGAAGCGAAATACGTATACTGTACAGCAAGCATACCGAATAGACCAAACAAAATCATTTTAATAGCATCAGATTTTTGTTTCCAAATGCTAAATATCTCTTTTTTTCTCGTTCCGAATGAGGAAATAATGAGCAAAATAATTCCAGATATAAGTAAACGGATCGTAACTAACCATTCGGTTGAAACATTGTCATATTGAAAAAGTTGTTGTGCAGCTGTACCAGACAAGCCCCATAAACAAGCACCGATTATGACCATTATAATTCCTTTTAATCGATTTGAATCCATATGATCTAACATTCTCCTTTCTAAAAATACAAATTGAATACAATATGCAATATATCACAGAATGACGTGTTAATAAACTGAAATTTCTAATTTTGTTTTTTATGTATAGTAAAATATTGTAGAGGAGGGGGAGTATATGTTAGCTGGATTTTTAGTTTGTTTATTTGTAGGGTTACTTATCATTTTTTTAGGGTATCAAATACATGTGAAAAAGAGGTTGTTTTTGTTAGCAGGATATCAAGAAGAAACGTTTGTTGGAGACAAAAATAAATTAGCGAAGCTTTCAGGAGCATTTTCTTATATAGTTGGAGTTACTACTATAATATTACCGCTTGGCTTAGAAAAAATAGGTGCTGTAGTTGGTATCGTATATGCTATATTAATTGTTTTAGATACAATTGTATTCATAATTAAAGCAAACCTATTAAATAAGAGTGCTATAAAGTAAAAAAGGCTTCATTCTACTGAAGCCTTTTTTAAATTATTATGAAGTATAAGTAAAAGCTGGAATAGGATCAACAAATATATCCCAATCTTGTTTCATTTCTTTCTCTGTTAATAGACAACTATCTAATGATTGTTCAATTAAAGAACGGTTCATATCAATTCCGATAAATACGAGTTCGGTTATTCGATCTCCATATTGTTTATCCCAGTTTTTCAATACTTCTGGTTCTTCTGTAATCATTTGATTTCTTTCAGTTTCAGGTAATGCCGCTATCCACTCACCGGCTCCTTGAATTGTAATAGAGGAACCTGCTTGAGATAGAAGCCCTATCATATTATTACGAGATGCCAGCCAGAAGAATCCTTTCGCTCTTACAACATCTAAAGGCCATCTTTCTAGCCAATTCATAAGGCGCTCGGGATGGAAAGGATATTTGCGGCGGTAAACAAAGGAATTGATACCGTATTCTTCCGTTTCCGGTGTATGATGGTCACTATTTAATTCTTGTATCCAGCCGGCCGATTGACTGGCTTCTTCATAATTAAATAGATTTGTGTTTAAAATTTCTTGTAATTGTACTTTGCTAAACGAAGATTCAAGAACTTTTGCATTAGGATTTAATTTTTTTAGTAAATGATGAAGCTCTATCACATCTTCTTTTTCTAGCAAATCTATCTTATTAAGAATAATTACGTTTGCAAATTCAATTTGATCTATTAATAAATCAATAACTTCTCGGGTATCATTCTCATCGATTGCTTGTTTTCGGTCTAATAAACTTTCTCCATCTGCAAAATCATCCCAAAATCTATTTGCATCTACAACTGTAACCATCGTATCGAGGCGACAATTTTTCGTTAAATCAATGTTAAGGACTTCGTCTGTATAAGTAAACGTTTGAGCAACTGGAATAGGCTCACTTATACCAGAAGATTCAATAATAATATAGTCAATATCACCATTTTCCACAAGACGATTCACTTCTATCATTAAATCTTCTCGTAGTGTACAACAAATACAGCCATTTTGAATCTCTACTAGTTTTTCCTCCGTACGTGAAAAACCACCCTTTTTTATAAGAGATGCATCAATGTTTACTTCGCTCATATCATTAACGATAACAGCTACTTTTAAGTTATTCTTATTAGTCAAAATGTGATGTAGTAAGGTAGTTTTTCCAGATCCTAAAAAACCACTTAATACAGTGATAGGTACTTTTTTCATGAAATGATCTCTCCTTTAAATCGTAATGATTACGTTTTATATTAAACGATAGGAAAAGAAAAATCAATAATAAATCATAATGATTACGATTTAAGAATAGAAATAGACTATAAAATTTGTGCTGTAGTATGAAGCATTTGGACAAGCACATGTTTACATGTAAATAAAATGGAGGCGAGAAGCTTGGTCTTTAATAGAGTTTCAAAAGAATTAGTAGGCATAGCTCTTATCGCTATGTTTCTCTTTTTATTATTTTTTGTAGATTTTACAAGTCTAGTAAATTTGCACACAAATATACCGCAGGAATGGCTGAATGTGAATACGGTATTTTTAAGTATCATTTTTGAAGCAATACCTTTTATTTTATTAGGGGTAATTGTTTCTTCATGTATTCAAGTGTTTGTGACGGAAGATATGATTCAAAAAGTAATGCCGAAATCTCCAATTGTTGCAATGATTCCAGCAGTATTTGTGGGAGTTCTTTTTCCAATGTGTGAATGTGTCATTATACCAATTGTAAGAAGGCTCATTCAAAAGGGGCTACCACTTCATGTAGGCATTGTTATTTTATTGAGTGCACCCATTATGAATCCAGTTGTTCTTTTATCTACTGTATATGCGTTTCCAAAAAATGATTACGTTGTATATGCACGCTTTGGGATAACAATTCTAGTTGCTCTATTCATAGGTCTAATTGTGTATTATTGCTATCGCGAAAGAAATGTTTTAAAAGACGTAGAGGTTTCAGTTCAAACAAGCAAAAAAAAGAGTTGGAAAGATGTTATGAATCACACTGTAGATGAGTTTTTTGATACTGGTAAGTATTTATTGATTGGTGCTTTTTTAGCAAGTGTATTTCAAACGTTTTTTGATCGGAATGTACTGGATGCAGTAGCACATAACGAAGTAATTGCTCCCATTATTATGATGGGGTTTGGTTATGTTTTATCAATTTGCTCTGCAGCCGATGCTTTTATAGCTGCGTCTTTTGGACATGTTTTCTCAATAAAGGCACTTCTCGCATTTCTTGTGTTTGGGCCTATGCTTGATATGAAAAATACGTTAATGCTATTTGCGTATTTTCAAAAGAGATTTGTATTCTTTTTGATGGGAATTGTCATTGTATCTGTGTATACCATCGTGCAAATCATAATGTTATAGGAGGTGAGAAAGAATGGAGAAAGAGGAGCAGAAGGCATATCATCGCTATATTCGTGGCATTATTTTAATTGGTTTAGCAATGCTCTTATTTAAACTACTTGTAACAGGGAATATTTATAATTTTATCGCTCCAAAAATGATCAAATTTACGTATATAGCTTTTGTAGTAATTTTAATTTTTGGTATTGTACAAGTTTGGGGAGATGGAAGAGAAAAACAGCATGATTATAATTGTTGTAAACATCATACAACATCAAAATCAGGGATAAAAAGTTTCTTTGTATATGTTTTATTTGTTGTTCCGATAGTTAGTGCTTTTCTCTTTGGAAGTGTAACAATTGATGGAAGTTTAGCAGGAAAAAGGGGTATGAATCAAAGTGTACAGGCGAGAAGTCTGGAAAGAAACGAAAAAGAGGGGAAACAGGTTAAGTTTGATGAGCGAGAAGTATTAGTTGATTCAGAAGAAACATCAAATTTAGCAACGACTTATAAAACGGAAGAGCAAGTAGTAAAAAGTATGTTAGGACAGCGTAAACTACAAGTAAAGGATAAGGATTATGTTCAAACAATGAATGTAATTGGTCAAAATGTTAATTGGTTTAAAGGGAAAGAAATTACATTCTTAGGGTTTATATATAAGGATAAAGATGTGACGGGTAATAAAGCAGTAGTGGCTCGATATGGCATAACTTGTTGTATTGCGGATGCATCAGTCTGGGGGATGATTGTTACCGGGAAAAATATTGAAAAAATTCCAGAAGAAACATGGGTAAAAATAACAGGATTATTAGATGAAACGACATATAAAGGAACAGTCTTTCCACTTGTAAAAGTAAACAAAATCGAGAAAATTAATAAGCCAACTGACCCATATGTATATGATGCTTTACCTCAATAGAAAAGAATAAATTCTTCATATTTTCATGAAATAGAATCATAATCAAGGCGATAAAAAAATAAAGATAAGAGTAATTTGGTTTGTTAAAAATATGTGCAGAAGGAGTTATGCGATGAACTGGGTTACTCATAAACCATCATTTGAATTTGAAACATTTAGTCCTATTATTCGGTCACAATCTGCGTGGAGTGGACATTTAGATTTTGCATATGACTTAGTACGATTTGAAAAACCAGAAACTTTAGTTGAGTTAGGTACACATTTAGGAGCTTCCTTTTTTAGTTTTTGTCAGGGAGTAAAAGATGGAGGGTTATCGACTAAATGCTTTGCAGTAGATACTTGGGCTGGAGATGGGCATACAGGTCCATATGGAGAAGGGGTTTTTCAAATAGTAGAAAAAGTAGTGAGCGATAACTACCTTAATATAGGAAATTTAATTCGATCTACTTTTGATGATGCTGTAGACCTGTTTCAAGATGAAACGATAAATCTTTTGCATATTGATGGCTATCATACGTATGAAGCTGTTTCTCACGATTATAATACATGGCTACCGAAAGTCGCGAAAAACGGTATTGTATTATTTCATGATATTGAAGTTAGAAGTAGTGATTTCGGCGTATATAAGTTTTGGGATGAGGTAAAAGCGAAGTACCCTCATTTTCAATTTGCGCATTCATATGGACTGGGAGTGTTATTTCCGAAGGGTTGTAGTGATAAGTTTGAGGAAATACTTAAAAATAAAGAAGAAATACAAAATATGTATAAATAAAGATAGGGCATACATCATTTTTATGATGTGTGCCCTATTTTTTATGTAGAAAATAATGGTGTGAATTAAAAAGCTAAGATAGTTGTAAAAAGTTTTATTGCAGCAAATATTAAAAAAGTTAGTATGGGATTTTTCTTTGTAAATAAAGTGAAGCTTTAATACGTTCATATCAATTCGGAATTTTACAGTAGTTAATTTCTTACCTAAGTGCTTTGCACTTACTGAATTTTGAGATGGGGGTCTTATTGGCCGAAAATATTGGGATAAATAAAAATACAACATTTTTTATATTTTTCATTGCGAAAAACGTAATCTACTTTTACAATAGAAAGGGTTGTGAATATATTATACTGAAAAAATAAATCGAAATAATATGAAAATTTTGTTTTGTCTTCGCTAATTGTATATTACATACATGTAAGACGACATACGTCATGTTATCGACTTGTAAGGAGAGAAAAAAATGAAAAGTGTAAGATTACCATCGATGCTAGAAATCATAGTTCTTTTATTACTATTTCTTGCTGTTGTCTTTTCCTTCCAAACGATTTTTGATCTCCCAATTCAATTAGCGCTATTTATTTCATGGTTTTTAGTAATTGCGCTTGGATTAAGATTAGGATTTCGTTATCAAGAATTGCAAGATGCAATTACGAAAGGGATTTCTAACGGATTAGAAGCGATACTGATTTTAGTTGCAGTAGGTGCTTTAATTGGAACATGGATTGCTGGTGGGGTAGTACCAACATTAATCTATTATGGATTAGAATTTATTCACCCTAGCATATTCCTATTAGCAACATTAATTATTTGTTCTATAACTTCTATCGCAACAGGAACGTCTTGGGGAACAGTGGGAACAGCAGGTATTGCTATGATGGCGATTGGTGAAGGACTTGGTTTACCACTTCCGCTTGTTGCTGGTGCAGTTCTTTCAGGAGCTTATTTCGGCGACAAATTATCACCACTTTCTGATAGCACAGTTCTTGCAGCTTCTATGGCGAAAGTAGATGTTATTGCTCACGTTCGAGCTATGCTCGTATTAGATGTTCCAGCTTATATTATTACTAGTATTATGTTTACTGTAGCTGGTTGGATGTATGGCGGCGATAATGTAGATTTGAATCGAGTAGAATTTTTAAAAGAAGCTTTATTAAAGCAATTTGATATTAAAATATGGATGCTTGTTCCGGCGGTCATTGTTATCGTTCTATTAGCGATGAAGAAACCGTCTATGCCAACAATTGCAATGGGAGCTTTAATTGGTGCAATTTGGGCAACCCTTTTCCAAGGGATGAACTTTGGAGAGGCGATTGGAACAGCTTATAACGGATTCTCAATTCAATCTGGTGTTGAGTTTGTTGACAAGTTATTAAACCGTGGTGGAATTAACGGCATGCTTGGCTCAGTAGCCGTTATTATTTTCGGTTTAGGATTTGGTGGATTACTTGAAAAACTAGGTGTTTTAAAAGTAATCGTATCAAAATTTGAGAAGAAATTAAATTCTGCAGGTAATGTAACATTGTCTACATTAATCGTGGCATTCTTAGCTAATATATTTGGTTGTGCGATGTATGTATCACTAATTTTAACACCAAAAATTATGGAAGATAGCTATGATAAATTAAAAATAGACCGTCGTGTATTAGCGCGTAACTCAGAAGTAGGTGGAACGTTAACTTCAGGTATGGTTCCATGGTCTGATAATGGTATTTTTATGGCTGGTATTTTAGGTGTAGCAACGTTCTCATACGTTCCGTTTATGTGGTTAAGCTTCGTATCGTTAATTTTAGCAGTTATTTACGGATATACAGGCAAATTCATCTGGTATGTAGATGATGCAGATAAAGGAAAGCAAGCATCATAAAATAAAAATCACCTTCTACAATATGTAGAAGGTGATTTTTTTATTTTTTAATAGCATTTGCTGAAGTTATTTCATTCTCATATTTAGCAATTTTTTGTTGTATCTTTTTTAAGTTTTTTTCAGTGTCTTGAATGAGCTGTAAGACATTGGTCTCCTGTTGTTTCATTAATTCTAACCTTTGAAGGATGGTAGATTCTCCTTCCATAGACCAGTCGATAAATTGTTTTATTTTTTGAATTGGCATACCAGTGTTTTTTAAACACAAAATCATCTCTAAATATTTCAGTGCTTCTTCATCAAAAACTCGATCTCCTTTTTCGTTTCTTTGCAGAAAAGGAAACAGTCCTTGTTTATCGTAATAACGTATTTGAGAAATAGTTAAGTGTTGCATTTTGGCGACTTGCCCAATTGTATAATACATATCATTCATCCTTTTATTACCAAGGTATAATGCCATCTTTGTTAAGTATTTTACCATTATAGTTTGTTTCACTTAATGCATATTTAATAATAATTTTAGCACTTTCAGTGGTTGTATGGCCACCGGGGGAATTTCCATTAAGATCCGTAGTTGTAAAACCAGGAGTTACCCCAAATACTTCTGGACCGTTAGTGGCAAATTCTTTACTAAAAGCTAATGTTAAAGCATTAATAGCTGTTTTTGAAGAATTATATCCTAGTGTATTAATTGGATGTGTTTCACCATTAGCAAACATTGTTAGTGAGGCCATGTCAGTTGTTACATTTATTATTTTACTGTTGCTTGAATTCTTTAATAATGGTAAAAAGGCTTGCATCATTTGGAAAGTTCCAAAAAAATTAACTTCAAATCCTTGGCGTAAAGTTTCAATATTTAATTCACTAGGTAGCATATTGAAGTCTAGCGCTATGCCTGCATTATTAATTAATAAATGTAAGTGATCAGTCGTTTCGTAAATTTTCTTTGTTGCTTCTTGAATGGATTGTGAATTTGAAATATCTACTTGAATATAGGAAACGTTTGAAACATTTAAAGATTCTACGGCTTGTTGTCCAAGTTGTTCATTACGAGCACCTAAAAATACGTGATAATCTTTTTCTGCTAATTGACGAACAAGTTCATATCCAATTCCTTTATTCGCACCTGTTATAAAAGCATATTTTTTCATATTGAATTCCTCCAGTAATGTTATAGTAGGTTACAATGGAAAGGATACAGCCTAAACTTAAGTTTAGGTCAAGAGGAATTTTTTTAAATAAATATAGAATATCTATATATAAGAGTGAGAATTCTTATCATTTAAGAGAAAGTCTGTTATTATAAGAGATGTAGGTATTATATTTTCAAGGGGATGAAAACATGGAGTACAGAATTGAAAGAGATACATTAGGAGAAATAAAAGTTCCAGCTGATAAATTATGGGCAGCACAAACACAACGTAGTAAAGAAAACTTTCCAATTGGAACAGAGCAAATGCCGCTTGAAATTGTAAAAGCATTTGCAATTTTAAAGAAGAGTGCAGCGCTTAGCAATCAAAAATTAGGAAAGCTATCAGAAGAAAAAGCAGAAGCAATTGTAGAAGCTGCGGATGAAGTGATTGCAGGGAAATGGAATGAACATTTTCCGCTTGTCGTATGGCAAACAGGTAGTGGTACACAGTCAAACATGAATGTGAATGAAGTAATTGCAAATCGTGGGAATCAAATTTTGAAAGAGAAGGGATCTGACGTACATATTCATCCGAATGATGATGTGAACATGTCACAAAGTTCAAATGATACATTTCCAACGGCGCTTCATGTAGCTTGTGTAATCGCAGTAGAAAATCACGTATTACCAGCAATTACGAAATTAAAAGAAACTTTAGCAGAAAAAGTAACTGCATTTGAACATATTATAAAAATTGGTCGTACACATTTACAAGATGCAACGCCGTTAACTTTAGGGCAAGAAATTAGCGGATGGCACCGTATGCTTGAAAAAACAGAGCGTATGATTGCAGAGAGCAATACATATATGAAAGAGTTAGCAATTGGTGGAACTGCGGTTGGAACAGGTATTAATGCTCATCCTAAATTTGGTGAGATGGTATCAGAGGAAATTAGTCAATTTACAGGTAAACAATTTGTTTCTGCACCAAATAAGTTCCATGCATTAACGAGCCATGATGAAGCTGTATATACTCACGGTGCATTAAAAGCATTAGCTGCGGATTTAATGAAGATCGCTAACGATGTACGTTGGCTTGCAAGTGGTCCACGTAGTGGTCTTGGAGAAATTATTATTCCAGCAAATGAACCGGGAAGCTCTATTATGCCAGGTAAAGTAAATCCAACGCAAAGTGAAGCGTTAACGATGGTTGTAGCGCAAGTAATGGGGAATGATGCAACAATCGGATTTGCTGCGAGCCAAGGTAACTTTGAGTTAAATGTATTTAAACCTGTTATTGCTTATAACTTCTTACAATCAGCTCACTTATTAGCGGATGCAATTGTTTCGTTTAATGACAATTGTGCAGTTGGTATTGAAGCAGATGAAGAAGTAATTAATGAAAATGTGAATCGCTCACTAATGCTTGTAACAGCGCTAAACCCACATATCGGATATGAAAATGCAGCGAAAATTGCGAAGCATGCTCATAAAGAAGGATTAACTTTAAAAGAAGCAGCATTGCAATCTGGGCTACTAACAGAAGAGCAATTTGATGAAATTGTAGATCCAAAGAAAATGATTGCTCCAAAAGAGTAATAGAAAAAGCCAGGGTTCTGAGTATAGAATCTTGGCTTTTTGATGTTCATTTTTAAGTTTCATCTACTTGCAATAAAGCAAGCTTCAAAATATATTATTTGTTAGCAGGCGTATTCATTACTTTCATCTGTGGGCAGTTCTCTTTTAAGAGTGAAATGAATTTTTCTTCTTCTTGTGGTACGAAAGAGGTCACTGAGTCAAATAAATTGTAATGTATTTCTAATTGTTGCCTAGTCCATTTTTTTGAACGAAGTTTTTTGCCAGAGTGCTTAATATGGCGAATGTCTTTAAATGGGATTTCAGTACGAAGTATGAAACCGTGTTTTACAACAAGAGATGATTCCGTTACGTTGTAGTGAGAGAAATAGAATGAAGAAAGATTCACGATATTTAGCAGCATCATGAGAGTGAAAAAAATAGAATTTTCATTTTGAAAGAATAACGAAACGAAAAAAATAATTATAAATAATGTAATGAAAATGACGTGGAATGGATTTTTTTTCGCTTTAAATTTCAAGTTAGTCACCTCGGTATACTTGTTCTTTAACTAAATTAAATCATAACATTGTGATAAAACGTGTGAATATGCAGAATTGCATATTCACACGTTTTATTATTCATGTAAAATTTCTTGATGGGATAAATTCAAAAGAAGTTTTGTAATAGTGGAGTGGCATAAAGTGACTTACAAGAATAGAAAGATAGCGTTAGTCATAATTAGTTGTATGATGATTATGAGTAGTTGTGCTAATAAATTTGTTGAAGATAGAAATCGAAAGCATACATTTGTACAAGCAAGTAAGGTTTTAGTAGAGACTGTAAATAGAATATATAAAAAGTAAAGGATGTTTTCTTATACGAAAACATCTTTTTTGTAGTTAAAATTGAATACTGAAGTTTTGTAATGAGTGAATACCAGTTCCATATTCACTAATCGCATATGCGTTCTGTGCAATTTACTTAACGGTAAACCAAGGGTCTTGAAGAATATTCATGTTCTATTTTACATCCTATAAAATGAATTTGTATAAACATATTCGCTTTTCGTTGTATTAAATCCTTTCGATAGATGTTTTTATAAAAGTTTATAAAATGGGCAAACGAAACGTTGAAATGTTTGTTTGTGTTGTGATAAGATGATGAAGTAATAATAAACGATATAGCGATTTGTTTGGTTTTTAAATAAACATTTTGAAGGAGTGTTTAGTATGAACGATATTTCAGAGAAGTTTTGGGATGCGTCAATAGAGGAATTAAAGAAAGGGTATGTGTTTGATGAAGAAAAAGAGGGGTACATTTGCTTAGCTTGTGGTGAAACATTTATTAAAGGTGTTATTTATCAAGATAATCAAGTTTTGTATGAAGCAGAGAAGTTCGTCCAATTGCATATTCAAAATGAGCATACGTCTATGTTTGATTATTTGCTAAATATGGATAAGAAATTTACTGGATTAACGGATTTACAAAAGAAAATGGTTCAGTTTTTCTATATGGGACTGAATGATAAAGAAATTGTAAAAGAGATGGATGGCGGAAGTACATCAACAATTCGTAATCATCGATTTACACTGCGAGAGAAAATGAAACAAGCAAAAGTATTTTTAGCGCTAATGGAATTATCAGAAGAAAAATCAAAAGTACAAACGAAATTTGTGCCAATTCATAGAACAGCAACGATGGTAGATGATCGATACAATATTACGGAAGAAGAAAATGATGAAGTATTAAAAGCTCATTTTACAGAAGGGTTAGATGGACCTCTCTCTAAATTTCCGAAGAAACAAAAGCGTAAATTAATTATATTGCGCCATTTAGTGAAGAAGTTTGATAGTAATAAAAAGTATACTGAAAAAGAAGTAAATACAGTGATAGAAAATGTATACCCTGATTTTGTAACATTAAGAAGATATTTAATCGAATATGGATTTTTAGATCGAACAGCCGATGGAAGTCAATATTGGGTGAAGTTATAATCATACGAAAAGAAAATGAATAGAAGCACAGTATTATAACAACTATACAAAGAGATAGAGATTGAAAATAGATGTTTAATAAAAGGAGAAATGAAATTTGAAACCACCTGCAGATAACAATAAAGAAGGTGCGGAGTCACATAAGTTGGAAAGTGAGAGTAAACCGATTTGGAAATCGATGTCGATGTTTTTAGTACCGTTATTATTAAGTAATGTACTACAATCAGTTGGACAATTATTTGGTATGGTAGTAGTAGGAAGATGGCTTGGAGTTAATGATTTAGCGGCTATATCAGCATTCTTCCCATTATTTTTCTTGCTCGTTTCATTTGTAATTGGTATCGGTTCAGGAAGCTCTATTTTAATTGGTCAGGCGTTTGGTGCTAAAAACGAAGATCGTTTAAAAGCTATCGTTGGTACGACGCTGACATTTACCTTTATTATTGGAGTTGTGTTGGCGATAATAGGAAGTATTTTTGCGATGGATATTATGCGTCTAATGGGAACACCAGAAAATATTATTGAAATAAGTGTACATTATGCACGGATTTTATTTATATCGATGCCAGTATTATTTTTATATTTCGCATATACAACATTTATGAGAGGTACAGGAGATTCTAAGACGCCATTTTACTTTTTAATTGTAAGTACAGCACTAAATATGATTTTATTACCGGTTCTTATTTTTGGATGGTTAGGAGCTCCGAAATTAGATGTGTATGGAGCAGCCTATGCATCTGTTATATCTACAGTTATTACGTTTATTGTCATGCTTGTGTATTTAAAGAAGAAAAATCACCCATTACAACTAGATGGAACGGTTAGAAAATACCTTCGAATGGATGGGGAGTTATTAAAGCTATTGCTAAGGCTCGGTATACCGGCAAGTATAAATATGATATTAGTTTCATTATCTGAGATTGCCGTAATCGCATTTGTAAATCGTTACGGTTCGGATGCAACAGCTGCTTACGGCGTTGTGAATCAAGTTGCAAGTTATGTACAAATGCCAGCAGTTAGCCTTGGTATTACAGTTTCTATTTTTGCAGCACAATCAATTGGGGCGAATCAATTTGATCGATTGCAGAAAGTTGTGAAGGCCGGAATTATTATGAACTACGTCATCGGTGGTGTGTTAATATCTCTTATTTATTTATTCTCAAGAGACATTTTATCACTATTTTTAACGAGTCAAACTACAATTGAAATTGCTCATAGCTTAGTTATGATTACGTTATGGAGTTATTTAATTTTCGGTCATGCACAAATTATTAGTGCGACAATGCGAGCGAGCGGTACAGTACTTTGGCCAACTGTTATTGGAGTTGTTTCAATTTGGCTTGTAGAAGTACCCGTAGCATATTATCTTTCTTACCATACAAGTCTTGGAATAGAAGGCATTTGGATCGGGTATCCAGCAGCATTTATTGTCAGCTTACTATTGCAGTATGCATATTATAAGCTTTCATGGCAAAAGAAACGAATTACACGATTAGTTAGTTAAATAGAAAAATGTCCCTAAGTTATTAGACTTAGGGACATTTTTTCGTAAGTGCAGGTTTACAAATAGCTTTTTAAAGTTATATCAAAATGTTGTCTAATGAGTGTTTTATCACTCATATAAAACTCCCACGCTTTTTCCGGTTCACCGATAATCTCAAAGGATTCCTCTGTAATATATAAAGCGCAATTATCCTCCAGTGCAATTCCTTCTATATTCCCTTGATGATTTTGTAAAAAGGAATGGAAGGCGTTCATTCTGTTTAATTGATTATAATGTGGACAAAATCTTTTATTAACAATACCCCATCCGTTACTCTCTATGTAACCAGAACCTTCATAATCTGATCGGATACTAGACGTGAACCAACACATAGCACCAGCGCTATAACCAGCAATAAGTGTTCCTTGTTGCAGAGCCAATAATAATTTTTCATCAAGTCTATGTTCTTTCCATTGCGTAAGCATGTGAATATAGTTTCCGCCACCTAGATAAATTAAATGGGCTGAATGAATCATCTCCTCTATTTCATACTTAGAAGGTGAATCTGTTGTAATGCGTAAAATTTGTACTTCACAATGTAATTGTTTTTCAAACGTGTCTAAAAATAATTTTATATAGCTTTCATCATCATGACTAGCCGTTGGAATAAACAATACTTTTGGATACTGTTTATTTGTTAATTCTATAAGGCGTTCATTAATAGGCAAGTGATTTGAATCTTGTAAATCACCGCCACCAATGACAGCTAATTTCATAGTAAAGCACCACCTAATCATTTTTGTTATATAAAAATTCGATAGAAGAGAGTTACATTCCTTCCGTAATGTAATCAATAATTAGAAAATGTAGCTTAAGTATATCGGAATAGTAAAGAAACTACTGACTATATATACCAATACATTAGAAACCATTCATTGATATATAATATTTCATACTAATGTTTCAAAAAATGGAAAAAATATGTTTAAATAGATGTAATGAAGCATTCATTCATATTGAATTTATACTTATATTTTAAAAGGGTATCGGAAATAATAGCGATTTTCTAAAACAGTTTTTACTTTTAATAGGAAGTTGTATTACAATATGGTAAAATTATTTCAATATATTTATTTAATATGAAATACAAAGAAGGAGCGTGAAAAAAGTGGATTTTCGATTTGAATTTACAACGAAGCTGAAAGAATACTTAGACGATGAGAAGGATGAAAAAATAATAAAAGATGGACATAGAGATGTAATTTTTCACTATTTATATGCGTTAGAGACTGAAATTGGCGTTGTTAAAAATCCTAATTTTACTTTTTTTGCATCAGGAAGACGTTCACATATAGTGTTAGAAAACGTTGAATTTAAAACAGAAGTAAATGTAAAAAGTAATATAATTGAAATTATAAAAATAGTGGATAATGTAGTTATTCCGTTAGATACTATCGTAGCGAAGGATCGGGAATTATTTGCCCTTGGGCGTAATGAGAAGTTTAGTGTACAAATATTAGAGCAGTATCTCTTTGATACATTTGGAGATAAGTTAGGCTTATAATGAATAGAATGTGGTACGTATTTATAGGTAATGAATTTTAGTTTGTATTACTTGCGTTTGACCTCTCATTTAATTTGTACTACAATTCGTAGTGTGAAAGGAGTCATACGATGTTTACGCAAAACTATAGGTTAAATGAGCAAGGATTAAATCATTTCTTTGGACCGCTTGAAGCGAAGATTATGGAGATTATTTGGTCTACTGAAGGTATTACTATTAAAGAAGTCCAGCAGAAATTAAGTGAAGAATCGCCTGTGAATTTTAATACTGTTATGACAGTTATGAACAGGTTAGTAGAGAAATTACACTTAGAAAAACAGACTGTGAAAAGAAGTGGCATATATCGTGCTATACAAACGAAAGAAGAATTCTTATCCAATCAAACGAAGAAAATGACACAGGAATTAGTGGGGGAATTTGGAGATTTAGTTATAACACATATGATAGATGAGTTAGAGCAGGCTGATCCGAATTTAATAAAAAAATTAGAAGACAAATTGAATCAGTTAAAAAAAGAGGATCGATGAAATGAAATGGCAAATGCGTAAAATCGTATTGTTAGCGCTCATTGTTAGTACCCTCTTTTTCAGCTTGTTATTGTATTATGTTACATATCCATTTCTCTTTCAAAATAAGGCATTCTTCCTTTCAAAGTTTTGCTTGTTTCAGTTAGAAAAACATATGAAAGAACTATCAATGGTTCGTATTATAATAGCGGGGTTATTATTAATTACTGTATTGATTGTGTGTAAAAGAATTTGGCGGCAATTTTTCTATAGTAAAAAAGTACAAAAAGTACTTATCCCATTTATTAGAAAAGGGAAACAAATATATATACTGCCGACTGCGGAAGTTGCAGCGTTTACAATTGGATTATTCCGTCCGAAAGTTGTCATGTCGGAAGGTTTGCTTCAGATGTTTTCAGATGAAGAGATTGATGCGATTATTTTCCATGAAGAATATCATCAAAATAATTGGGATCCGCTAAAATTATTTTGTTTTACGTTATTAGCAGAAGGAATGATGTACATCCCGATATTAAAAGAATTGTTACAACGATATCATACGTATCAAGAGTTAGCAGCAGATAAATATGCGATGCAAAAAATGGAATCTTCATTTGAGTTAGGTAGCGCGTTATTAAAATTAATTAAAATAAAGACAATGGAAAATCGATGTGTTACAGCTTCATTTGCAAAAACAGCAATAAATTTACGAATCGAGCAAGTGTTAAATGAAAAGGTTGCTAAGCTTACTATTCCGTTACATACGAACTCGGTATATGTAACAGTAGGGTTATTCTGTGTGTCGATTGTACTTATTGTCGGAGAGTGCATATAGCCTCTTTTTTTTAGGGTAAACACTACTCTATGTAGTGTGGATAGAGTGTTGTCATTTATATCATTATACTTTTTATCGCTATATATATCTTATTTATCATATATTACAGGTATTTTATTGTATACAAATCAAATGACGAAAATTACAGCATTCTTTATTCGTCTATTCGGTGGATTTACAGGTTTTTAAAAATGAGGAGGAAGAAAAGTGAAGAAACTAATTGCTATTATACTAGTAGGTGCTCTCGCTTGGGCGGGGGTTAACTTTTATAATTCAAAGAAAGAAGAAAAGGAAAGAAAAGCAAAGCAAGCAGAGTTACAAGAGAAAGAAGTATTACCACAAGTAGGTTTTAAAGCACCTGGCATCACATTAAAAGGATTAGACGGAAAGTTGCAGTCGTTAAATGATGCCAAGGGAAAACCATATATTATTAATTTTTGGGCATCATGGTGTGGGCCGTGTGAAATGGAGGCACCTGACTTAGTTCATATGTATGATAAATATAAAAAGGATGTTGAAATTTTTGCGGTGAATGCAACTGTTAGTGACCCAGTACAAGAAGCAAGCGCATTTGCTAATCGCTATGGATTTGAGTTTCCGGTTCTACTAGATATGGACGGAGTAGCTGGACTAGATTATAAAGTATTCTCTTTACCGACGACATTTTTTGTTAATAAGGATGGAATTATAGTAGATCATGTACGAGGTGTATTACCACCAGATCAATTAGAAAAGAAATTTAAGAAATTGATTGAGAGCTAAAAGGGGATTTCGTGATGATGGAGTGGATCGTGAGATTACAACCCGTATCTCTTATAATTGGAAGTCTATTTGGATTTATGTTGATGAAACGAAAGATGAGGCATCAAAATGCATCATATGAAAAAATGATGGATGCCGTAACAAATGCGTTTATTATCACCGTATTTGTATGGAAGTTTGCACCAGCAATTTTAAATCCTGTATGGGCTTTTAAATCGCCATTGCAAGCATTATTAGCTATAGGAAGTATGCAACATATTGTAGTAGGATGCGTAATTGCTAGTGTATACATTGTTTGGAAAAGTAAAAAGGAACAATTTTCGCTTCGTATTTTACTTGATGTACTCCCTTTTGGATTGTGTGTGTGCAGTATCTTTTATTTTCTATTACATCATGAAGTAGGTGTACAAACGACACTACCATGGGGAATGAATATATACGAATCTAAATTTTTGTATCATCCTATTTTCGTATATGAGATTATCCTCAACCTTTGTATAATGGGCTTGTTATGGATGAAAAATGAAAGGCTCGGAAATGGAAAGAATATAAGTATTTTTCTAATTGTTGAGGGGTTTGCTCAAATTATTATTTCGCTTGTTAGTGAACAAAATTCGGTACAGTTTGGTCTATCAGCACAGCAAATAATGAGCTTTTGTATTATTAGTTTAGGGATTTTGTTGGTGCCGAAAAAATAAAAAATAGCCATTAACGGATATTCCCCGTGCATGGCTATTTTTTTATTATATATATTAAAAAATCGGCGGAGTAACAGAAAATAAGACTATCGCATTTTTCTCAAAATGATTCAACCATTTATGCTTTAAATAAGCAGGTATCTTTACACTGTCGCCAGTTTCTAATACGTATTCTTCCTCGTTTAAATATAATGTGATTTTCCCATCTAAGACAAATGCTAATTCTTCTCCTTTATGTTCTAGCACATTTTCTGATGAAGCTGTATTAGGCGGGACGGTCATAATTGCTGTTGCTAAATTTCCAGTGAAATCAGGTGAAAGCATTTCATATGATAAATTATCGATAATCATTTTCTTTCGTTTATGGGAACGTACAATTAAATCGTCTGTATTTGTATCTTCAAGTAAAAAGCTAAATGTTGGCACATCAAGAGCTTTAGCAAGCACTTTTAATGTTTGAATAGAAGGGTTAGCGGACCCACGCTCAATTTGACTTAACATAGATGGTGTAATATCGGCCATCTTTGCTAGTTCTTTACTAGTTAAACCTTTTTCTTTTCTTTGTTTTTCAATTTTTTTACCAATATCTATATTTTCCATAATGAAAATCTCCTTAAGGGTTATTAAATTATATTTAAATAAATTAAATTTAAATTAACTAAAGTTAACGATTTGTGTTAAACTATATTAAAATTAATTTAATTATAATTTATTATATGGTGAGCTACAAGGATATAAGGAGGAAACAAAATGAAAGTAATAGGGGCATTACAAGCAGAATACCCATTAGTGAATAAACTTATTGCAACAGAAGAAGTATTTTGGATAAATCCAAACATAGAAAAGTATGAGAGGGCAATAAAAGATTCACCACTTAATGAAGAGAATGTAAAAGATGCGGAAGAGAGATTAAAGCGTTTTGCACCATATATTGCGAAAGTTTTTCCTGAAACGAAAGGGACGAATGGCATAATCGAATCACCTTTAGTGAAAATATCTTCTATGAAAGAAGCTTTAGAGATTAATTACAAGCAACCTATTTTAGGAGAATTATTATTAAAATGTGATAGTCATCTTCCGATATCAGGATCAATTAAAGCTAGGGGCGGCATTTATGAAGTGTTGAAACATGCTGAACAACTAGCTTTGCAGCACGGTATGTTAACAGAAGAAGATGATTATTCCATTTTAGATAGTGATACATGTAGAGAGTTTTTTGCCAAATATTCAATTGCGGTCGGTTCAACAGGAAATTTAGGGCTAAGCATTGGGATTATGAGTGCGAAACTAGGTTTTAACGTAACGGTTCATATGTCAGCAGATGCGAAACAATGGAAAAAAGATTTATTAAGAAGTAAAGGTGTAAACGTTATTGAGTATGAAGCTGATTATAGTAAAGCAGTAGAAGAGGGGCGTCAGCAAGCAGATGCCGATCCTAGCTGTTATTTTGTAGATGATGAAAATTCCCATGATTTATTTTTAGGATACGCAGTAGCAGCATCGCGATTACAAAAGCAATTAGAAGAGTTAGAGATTGTAGTAAATGAAGAGCATCCTTTATTCGTTTACCTTCCGTGCGGAGTAGGAGGCGGACCTGGCGGCGTCGCATTTGGTTTAAAGTTATTGTATAAAGACAATGTTCATTGTTTCTTTGCAGAGCCAACACATTCTCCTTGTATGTTACTCGGCTTAATGACCGGCCTTCATGACAAAATTTCCGTTCAAGATATCGGAATTGATAATGTAACAGACGCGGACGGACTAGCGGTAGGAAGACCGTCTGGATTTGTCGGTAAAACGATGGAACCATTTTTGAGTGGGAATTACACAGTAAGCGATGAAGAGTTATATAGATTGTTAAAAGAACTAGCTGACACGGAGAATATTTATTTAGAGCCTTCTGCACTAGCAGGTATGATTGGGCCAGTGAAAGTATGTAAAGAAGATGAGTATTTACAAAAGCAACAGTTAACAGAGAAGGTGAAAAAAGGTACTCATATTGTGTGGGGAACGGGTGGAAGTATGGTTCCAAAAGATGTAATGAATGAATATTATAGGAAAGGTTTGGAGTTAACGGTATAAGAAAAATGAGGCTAATTGTAGCCTCATTTTTTCATGTACATAAAAATCTTTGTTATTTTCACAATAGTTCTTTATAGTATATATAAAGGATAACTAATATTGAATAAATACAACAAAAAAGCTTTATTTTACATAATAAGAGGATGTGTATACGATGTCATTACAGACTAAATATATAGCGGGTATTTCGCTTGGGGTTATGGGTGTAGGCTTTGCGGCTTCTATCCCTTTTCAAGGAACGATAGCTGGAGAGATTATACAAGGGGGATTTGAAGCTGGGTTAGTTGGCGGGCTTGCAGATTGGTTCGCAGTTACAGCATTATTCCGTCACCCGATGGGAATTCCAATTCCGCATACAGCTTTGTTACCTAAAAACCGTAAACGAGTAACGAAAGGGCTCATCAATACGTTAGAAAATGAGTGGCTAACGAAAGAAAGTATTACGAATAAAGTAAAAGAAATGCAGCTAGCACAAATGGTGCTACAAATTGCAGAGAGAGAAATGCAGTCTGATGCTGTGAAAAAAGGCATTGTAACGATTGCTGAGAAGGCGATTGTTTCAATCGATACAGAAAAATTAGCGGTTATTATTGAAAAAGAATTAAAGACGTATTTACATACAATTAATACAAATAACATTTTACAAGTGCTTGTTGATCAATTAGTTGTGCAAGAATATGATGAAAAGACACTTGATTACATATTAGTGAAGGTAAAAGATTGGACAGCGCAAGATGAAGCTCGTTACCAGCTCGGTAGCTTAGGTATGAAGGCGATGGAAAATATAAAAGTAGATGGATTCTTGCAGTTTACTTTGAAATCATTTATGAATATTGTAGATGAAGATAAAATTGGCGGCATTTTGCAGAAGTTTATCATTAGTAATATTAACAGCTTACAAGAGGCTGATAATAGCACAAGACAACTTATATTAGCGAAGATTCGTCAAGAAATTATCAAAGTAAAAGAAAATGAAGCCTTATTACAGGAATTAGAAAATTGGAAAGAAAAGTGGATTGCGAATTGGAATGCTACTGACAAAATAAAAGAGATGCTAGAGCAAGTACAGCAAAGAGCAGTTGCTTTTGTAAATAATGAAGAATTTGCTGATAAATATGTTATTCCATTTTTACAAAAACAAATGAATAAAATAAAAGAAGATGAACAAACTGTTCAAAAAATAGAGGAGTGGTTACAAAAGCAAGTTGTCACACTTGTGGAAAAGAACCATTCGAAAATCGGTAAGCTTGTACAAGAAAATCTTGATAAGTTAGATGATAAAACGTTAATCGAAATGATTGAAAATAATGTCGGTAAAGATTTACAGTGGATCCGAGTGAACGGGGCGGTTTGCGGATTTATGATTGGATTAGTGTTAGAAGGAATTAAAGCGATTATATGAGAAAAACCTTCCGCAATTGCGGAAGGTTTTTTATTTTTCGAGAACACTCATATTCAAATTATAAGCTTTCTCAATATTTAACTTGTATGTCCCATTTCCAGTTTTAATCGAATTTTTATACCAATGTTCTTGGTTGTTTAATTCTGGATGTTCTTCTGAAGAAGTATTTTCGTTTTTCGTTAAATCTTCTACTTGTTCCCAAGGTGTACTTCCATGGGTTTCTTTTTGATTCGTTACTGCTGTTAAAGATACATCACTTTCTTTTGCAAGATGGACAGACACTCTTGAGCTTTCCTGTACAAACCAATTATTTTGTAATTGACCTGGATAAAGAGATAGTTCGTTATTTGAAGCACGGATTTCCACATTTTTATTTTGCGGAAGAACAAGCGTTGGTTTCACCTGTGGTGCTGAATTAAATAATGTATGCTGAACAGGTAAAGATTTTAAAGTGATATACATCGTTTCTCCAGCCGTTTGAACTGAAAGGAAATCATCTCGTTTTAAATTGAGTTTTTCATTTGCTTTCGTTGTCATTTCATAAGTTCCCAAAAGATGAATTTGATTTGTATTATTTCCCTCTATCGTTAGAGGCTGATGTCCTGCATCTACTACGATTTTTTTGATAGATTCAGGTATATCAAATTGTCCGTCTGGAATATTACTCGTTTGCCTCGTTGTGTTAATAGAGTGACGAACTTCTTCTAGTAATCCAGTTGATAATAAACAGTAAAAAGCAATTCCGACGCTTCCTAAAACGCCGATAAAGAAAATACTAAAAATATCATATTTAATAAATGATTGTTCCTTCTTAGAAAATAGAAGGTATAGTAAAACTTCGGCTCCAAGTATGATGAGTAAAACTGGCCACCATGCAGTTAGTGTATCTAATACTTGAATTCCTTTTACGACTGAAAATAGTAAAAAGCATCCTAACGATATAATAGAAAGCCCCATTGAGAATGTTCCAACACGCCAAGTCCTCATTCGCTTGTCCCACCTTTGTTTTCTTTATTTCCAAGTAACAATTTAAAGCCGCCGCCAATTAAAAGGAGCGCAACGATAGATGTTTGGAAATAGCGATAATATAGTTCACTAAGATGAATATTAAATATAGTTACAAAATAATCATTCAAAATAGGAAGGACTGTTTGATTTAATAAATAATAACCACCGAGTGTAATTAATCCGATACCGATCCATCTTTGATGATTTATAAAATAATCGATAATGGGTTCGTCTTGAACTCGTTCTTTTCCGTATTTTGCTGTTTGCTGTAACGCATCAAAAAAGCTATAGAACCAAATGATTGGTACTAAAAATAAAAACGCAGAAAGTCTTAATAAGTCGAGTAAATAAATAGATAGTAAGAAGGCTGCCATAAGCTGAAGACCACGGCGTTGTAAGCCTAAATACATATGACCTGCTCCAGGGAACATCGCTAAAATAGAAGCAAATGTTTTACTTTTCTTTCCCTGCTCTCGATGTTCTTCAAAATCTTCGAAAATAGTACGGTCAATTAATTGCTCGCCACGTTCTTTTTTCTGTAGTTGCTGAACAACGTCAAAGAAATTATAAATCCATAAAACAGGTAACGTAATAAGGAAGATAAGAAAACTTTCTTGCGATGTTAAAAGTGCAACGAAAATGATCATACTTCCGATTCCTGTGCAAGCTACTAAAAATGTAAGTCCGCGTTGCATAAGTCCTAATTGGAAATGGCCAAGTCCAGGGATGATGGATAAGAGAATGATATAAAATCGTTCGCTCTCTTTAGAGGAATTTATCACTTCTCCAGCTTCTTGCTTTTTCGTTTGGTTTATAATGGTGATAACTAAATCTAGTAAGTTAATTACCCATAGAACAGCTAGTAAAAATAGAGAAAGAAAAGCAATATCACGTTCTCTTACTACTATGGTACAAAATACTGCAAAGGAGAATAGAAATAGTGATCCCCCGCTATATAAAATAAACCGTCCTAGCTTTTTTAAGTATAAATGTCCAAGCCCAGGAATTAGCCCTAATACAAGTGCTAAAAAGGGATTTTTATTCATGCTTTGAACCTCCGTCCTTTTTCGATGTGTCTACCGATTTGTTTACAATTTGTTGTGAAATAGAAGACTCGTTATGTTTTGAAGATTTCTCTAAATTTGATGTCGCTGTAAAAATATACTGAAATAAACCACTTACCATAAAAATAATTGTAGCCGCAGTCGCAATTATGTAATGAATGATCGTGCGCTTTAGTGAGGTTGTTTTTATATTTTCATTAGACTGTAGTGTTTCAAAATTAATTTGCGTCATAACTTCGTTCGTAAATGAATCATCATTTATCATTGGAAGGTTTTCATGTTGTTCATCAATACTTTCCATATAAAGTGCTAAACAATGATCACATTCATAAAGGTGTTCTTCCATAGATTCACGTTCATTACTTTCTATAAAATCTAATGTATAATTGCGCCAATCTTCTTTTGAATAATGCATCATAGAAACTCTTCCTCCTTCCAATGTTTTTTAATCCATTTTCGTGCTCGATACAGTTTCATTTCGACTGTTTTTACTTCGATGTTTTCCTGTAAAGCAATTTCTTGATAGCTCTTTTCTTCTAAGTAATGTGCGAGAACAACGTCACGGTAATTTTCGGGAAGTTCTCGCAGTTTTTGAGCAATGAGTAATTTTTGCTCTTTCGTCAATAATAAAGCCTCAATATTATGAGAGGACTGTATATTTTCCTCAGCTTCTTTACATAAGGAGAGTTCTTCACTTTCTCTAGCTTTCTTTCTCTTATAATCAATAGCGTGATTGGTGGCAATACGTGCCATCCACGTTTTTAATCCGCGAAATTGATAATTTGGGAGAGAGGTGTGAATTTTTACGAATACTTCTTGTGTAACATCTTTCGAATCTTCTTCATGTCTTAAAATAGAAAAGATAACTTGAAAAATATAATGACGATATGTTTGTACAAGGATACGAAAAGCATGCTCACTTCCTTGCTGTGCTTTTTCAATTAATTGTTTTTCCTCAATCGGTCTCTCCCTCCTTTTTGACGCATTCTATTATATAGACGTAAAGAATGATAAGTCACCCTACACATTTTGTAAAAAAAGAATAATATATTTTTTGCGGGAGAGCTAGATGAAAAAAGGTGTGAAAAAATGGTAAAGAGAAGTATATAATGAGCAAGTAGGAAATGTTACACGGAGAAAGGATGTGAATGTTAGTAGGGAAAGGTCCATACTAACAAACATGAAAATTAAAATATTAATAGCAGATGATAACTCTTTTATTAGAGAAGGCATGAAAATTATTTTAAATACATACGAAGAGTTTGAAGTAGTAGATACTGTAAATGATGGGGAAGAAGCTGTAGCGTATTGTAAAAAGCATGAAGTTGATATTGCTCTTTTAGATGTTCGTATGCCAAATATGAACGGTGTAGAGGCGACGAAGTTCATTTGTGAAGAGACGAAAACAAAACCGCTTATTTTAACGACGTTTGATGATGATGAATATATTTTGGATGCAGTAAAAAACGGAGCGAAAGGTTATTTATTAAAAAATAACGATCCGGAGCGTATTCGTGATGCGATAAAAGGAGTATATAACGGTCAAACTGTTATGCAAGATGTTGTCCTCGATAAAATTAAGTCTAATTTAATGGAAAGTAAAGAGGAAGAATGTAAAATTGATAAGAGCCTTTTCACAGAAAGGGAGCTTAGTATTATCGCATTAATTGCAAAAGGTTTCTCAAATAAAGAAATTTCGAAACAGCTTTTTATATCTGAGGGAACAATTGCAAATTATATTACGTCAGTTTTAGGGAAAACTGGACTTGAACATCGCACACAAATTGCGATTTATTACTTAACAGGGAAAGTAGATTAATGATATGGAATTTTGGTTAACTGTAAGTAAATTAATTGTCTTTTTATATATTGTGTTCAGTTATATTTACGCAAATGTAGCAAATTTACCGTGGGTTATATTTACTTTACTTATTTACCTTTCTGTAAACGTAATGATTTCTATATTTAAAAAAGATACGTATAAAAAAATATTAATCTGTATATCCATTGGCGTAGTTATGTTATTTACATGGAGGGTTCATCCATTTTTTATTTTGTTTTTATCTTTGAACTTATACGAAATTACATTCTATTACATAGAAAAGAATTGGCCACGCTTTGTCGTTATGATGCTCCCAATTACGATTGCAGATGAAAGTATTCGAATGACTTATGGATTAATTGTTGCATTTTCTTTTCTCGTTTTAACTATTGCAGATCGATATATATCGCGTGTAGTAAAGCTTGAATCGCAAAATGATAAGATGCGAAAAGATATGCAACGACTTACGAAAAGCTTACATGAAAATAAAGAGTACATAAGACAATCTGAATACACATTTAAGCTAGAAGAGAGAAATCGGTTATCGCAAGAAATTCATGATAAAATTGGTCACTCGATGACGGGTGCACTTATTCAAATGGAGGCAGCAAAGAGGTTAATGGAAATAGATAAAGAAAAATCTGCGGAGTTATTACAAAATGCAATTCACATTTCAAAAGATGGAATTGAAAGTATTCGCATTACATTGAAAAATATGAAGCCACCAACTGAGCAAATTGGTATTCATCGTATGAAATTATTCATAGAGGAATTTGCCGGTAAGAATGATGTGAATATTCCTTTCGTTTATAAAGGGAACTTAGATATGATTTCTCCGATACAGTGGAAAATTATTGGTGAAAATGTTATGGAGGCATTAACGAACGCGATGAAGTATGCTGATGCGACAGTCATCTCAATTGATATTCATGTACTTAACAAGATGGTGAAAGTACAAGTGAAGGATAACGGAAAAGGTGCGGTTCTCGTTAAGAAAGGTCTCGGGATTATGGGGATGGAGGAGCGAACAGCGTCAGTAAACGGAAAAATTATTGTAGATGGAACAAGTGGTTTTGCAGTAACAATGTTGTTGCCGATATGAGGATGAATCATCTCATATGAAAAAAGTGAATAATCTCATGTGAAAAGAATGAACTTCTGCACTGAGCAGGTTCATTCTTTTTGTTTATACTAAAAGCAGAGAAACCGAAATAGGGGTGAAATGATGAATACATTAGAAATTAAAAATTTAACGAAAAAATTTGGTGATTTCATCGCAGTTGATAATATGTCTTTATCTATTAAAGAAGGAGAAATATTTGGCTTTTTAGGATCGAATGGTGCTGGTAAGAGTACAACGATTAATATGATTGCTGGTTTGTTAAGAAGTAATGAAGGCGAAATTAGCATACTAGGAAAAAATATAAAGAAACATAACCGATTTGCGAAGATGAATATCGGTATCGTTCCGCAAGATATTGCGATTTATGAAGAGTTAACTGCCTATGAAAATGTGAAATTCTTTGCTGGGTTGTACGGATTAAGAGGAGTTGAGCTAAAAGCGAGAGTGGAGGAAGCACTGCAATTTGTGGGGCTTAGCGATAAACATAAAAGTTATCCGAAAAACTTTTCTGGCGGGATGAAACGAAGATTGAATATTGCTTGTGCAATTGCACATAGACCGAAGTTAATTATTATGGATGAACCGACAGTTGGAATTGATCCGCAGTCAAGAAACTATATTCTTCAGTCTGTCCGGAAGTTAAATGAAATGGGAAGCACTATTATTTACACGAGCCACTACATGGAAGAAGTAGAAGAGATTTGTACGAAAATCGCAATTGTCGACCACGGTAAAGTGATTGCAGAAGGTACGAAAGAACAGTTAAAAGCGATTATTACAGATACGAAAGATATTTGGATTGAAGTGAAGTCAGTAGAAAATTTAGATGTAGAAAAGTTAAAAGAGATAAACGGTGTGAAAGCTGTTCAAATTGAAGAGAACGTAATCAAGGTAAACTCGGATGCAGGATTAAATAATTTAAATCAAATTATTCAGCATTTCATTAATCATGACATTGAAATTCGTTCGTTAGAGGAGCAGGCTCCAAACTTAGAAACAGTATTTCTTACGTTAACCGGAAGAAACTTACGAGATAAATAAAAGGTAAATGAAGAAAAGGTAAAGGGAGGTTCATCAATTGAACATCTTCAATATTGCAATTATGCATATTAAAAGAGATTTCAGAGACATAAGAACTTTAGTTTTTATGTTAGCATTTCCGATTGTACTTATGCTTGTGTTAGGAACAGCGTTAACCAACGCATTTAATAGTGATAGTCATTCGATTAAAGATATACAAGTGCTATATAAAGATGAAGCGAGTAGCACGTTTTCTCAATCATTTGCAGCATTTACGAAAGAAGTGGATAAATCAGGTATTCATTTTAAAAAAGCTTCCGGCAGTATAGATGGGAAAGAAGAAGTGAAGAAAAATAAATATGCTGCTTATGTAGAGTTAAATAAAGATGGTGCAAAATTTTACGGAAGTGACAAAAGTAGTATTGAGGGGAGTATTGTGGAAGGAATGCTTACAACATTTGTTGATAAGTACAATGTAGCGGTCGAAGTTGCAAAAGTAGATCCTACTAAGGTGAGCACAGTTATTTCAAACGGAAACCATAATGATTATATAAAAGAAACATCTTTACAAGCTGCGAAAAAACCAGGTTCTATGGATTACTACGCGGTTGTAATGACAACGATGATTGCACTGTATGCTGCGATGGGAGCGAGTTCTTTAATTCGAGGAGAACGAATACGTAAAACAGGAGATCGTCTCATTGCTGCACCTATAAGTAAAGCTGAAATATTCATTGGAAAAGTACTTGGTAGCCTAGTAGCAAATGCCCTGTGCATATTACTCGTCATGTTATTTAGTAAATTTGTTTTTCAAGCGAATTGGGGCGACCATCTTGGAATCATATTTCTTATTTTATTAACACAAGTCTTTCTAGCAATTAGCTTCGGTTTAGGAATCGGATATATCACGAAAACAGCTGAAGCGTCCAGGGCAATTATTATGGTTGTTGTGCAATTAGCTTCTATTTTTGGAGGTGCATATTTCGTAGTAGAAGAAAATTTCGTTACGAATTTATCGCCATTAACTTGGGCAAATACAGCTGTTATGAAAATTATTTATGCAAATGATGTAGGGGCAGCACTACCAGTCATTTCTTTAAACATTGGAATTTCAGCACTCTTTTTATTAATTGCAATTATTGCATTACGTAGACGGGAGGGGCTATAGTATGAAGGATATTTTATGGCTCATACAAAAAACGTTATCTGTGCTTTTGAAAAATAAAAAAAGTTTACTCATTATAATTAGCTTGCCGATAATAGGGACGCTCATTTCCTTCTCGATATACGGAAATGCAGGGCAAGGAACGTTAAATATCGGGATTGTAAATAAAGAAAATGAGCCGATAGCAAATGATACGATAAAGTTTTTAGAAGGATTAAATCATGTGAATGTGAGTAAGGTTAAGGAGTCTCAAATAGAAGATAAACTCACTTCCAAAAAACTTGATGGAGTTATTACATTAGATTCTGGTTTTTCAAAAAGTGTTCGAGAAGGGAAACCAGAGCATATTGAAATTTCATCGATTAAAGGTGATCAAGTAACAGGATTTATAAAATCATATTTATATAATTATATTGATAATATAGCAGCTATTAGTAAAGTAGCCGGAACAGATCAAAGCACATTCGACAATATGTACGCAGGGTATCAAAAAAGTTCATTTAAAATGAAAACTGAGACGCTAGAAGATACTTCGAAAAATAAAGATATGACAAATCAAACGATGGGTTACCTTATTATGTTTATGCTGTTTTCAGCAGCGAACTTATCAGGTCATATTTTAAAAGAAAAAGAGAATAGAACGTACTTTAGACTATTATCAACGCCGATAGATGGGAAGAAGTTTATATTATCTAATGTCGGAGTAAATATGATAATACTAACAGTACAAATTTTGATTACAATCCTATTCCTAACGAATGTTTTTCATACGAATATCAATATGCCTTTCATAGTGATGATGGGCGTACTAATGCTATTTGCATTAATCGCAATTGGAATATCATTAGTCCTTGTAGCTTTTTCGAAAAACTCAGCATCGGCAAATGCGATGCAAAATATGATCATTGTACCAACATGCTTACTTGCTGGATGTTATTTCCCATATGACATTATGCCAAGTGCAGTACAAAAAGTAGCTAATTTTCTTCCGCAGCGCTGGTTGTTAGATACGATATCAAAACTACAGCAGGGAATACCATTCTCGGAGTTGTATTTAAACATTTTAATTTTATTCGCTTTCGCAATTGCATTCTTCTTAATTGCTATTTATAAGTTTGGAAGAAATAATGACGCGAGAAATTTTGTTTAATGTGAAAAGGTGTGGCTTAATGCCATACCTTTTTTGTTTGAAACTTAGAGTATCTTTTGTAGTATAGGAATGCTTTTGTAGAGCACTTCATTATGTGAAGCATGCAAAACATATTTATTTCCCTCTAGAAGAAAAACGCTATGTAGAACAGCGTTACCGTCACCATGTTTTGTAAGTAAATCACCGACGACTTTGCCGTCTGTCCATTTCAGTTTGGAATGTGAAGGGACGACTTGTAAATATTGAGTTGTTTCCTCTCCATCTCCGGCAATGAGTGTCGTTTCAATATTTCTTTTTTGTATAATAAATCTATTTGTATTTAATATATCGAGGAAAGGGTTTTTCATTTTCATCTTACTATAAGGAAGAAATGTAATAGAAGAGTCGGATTTTATAAATAAATAATTTCCGTAATCTTTACAAGGAATAACATCTTGTAATCCTGGAAAGTAAATGTGTATCGCCTCAACTTTATTCATTTTATGTAAGATGCTTAAGTAACAAATATATTGTTCCATATAAAAATGAACGATATTTATTTTAGAAGAGGCATGGATAGGGAGACTGCCTCCAGTCCAATAACTATAATTTGGTGGAGATCCAGCGTTTGGTGTGCAGAGTATTATAAGTTGATTCACATCATTTTTATATTCGTCACTTTGAACGTAAGAACGTCCAAGAAGGCCGCCCATACTATGACAAATTAAATTTAGTTTATCGCAACCTGTAATCTTTTTAGCATAAGCAATCGTTTGTAATAAATATTTTTGTGTAGAAAGAACAATACGCTGCCGCCAGTCATAAAAACAGATGAACAAGTCTTTATTTCGTTCGTACCCCATACTTTCTAGCATCATGATGAATGGTTCGTAAACAAATGCAGAAAGTCCAAAACTCCAATTACCAGTGCCGGGAATAATAATATTGCTCATTGAACCGAAAAGACCTGGGATAAAAACAATAGGAGTTTTTCCTTTTCTCATATTCGTATCTCCTTTAACTGTTCAGTATCAATAAAAATAAGAAATACATTTCGTATGAAAACATATTTAAATGAAACACTACGAAATAGTAAGGAATATGATTGGAAGGAAACCAAAATGATAAAAAAAATATTAAGAGTTACTTCTATTATTATTGCTATTTTCGTTTTTATTTTAATTTGTATGCATATCGATGTTACCTTAGGTAGGAAAATGGAAGCTGGAAAAAACATGCCGACAGAGTATGCGCCTCATTATAGTGATTTTCAATTATATGTAGAAGGGAAATCATTATATGAGCAGCTATTTGAAGATATTAAAAAAGCGAAAAGCTCCATCTACACTTATTTCTTCATTTTGTCGGATGATAAAAGTAGTCATACTTTTTTAAACTTATTAAAAGAGAAGGCAAAAGAAGGAGTAAACGTCTATTTATCAGTTGATCGCATTAATGATTTATCATTTGAAAGAAAGATGATAAATGAATTACGGGAAAGTGGTGTGCATTTTACATATAGTAGAAAACCTGCATTGCCATTCGGATTTTATTCACTTCACCATCGTAATCATCGCCGTATTACGACGATTGATGGGGAGATTGGCTATACAGGCGGATTTAATATAGGAGATGAGTACTTAGGGAAAGATAAGCGATTTGGATATTGGCGTGATTATCATGTACGGCTTAAAGGAGAAGGAGCAAAAGATTTAGAACAGCAATTCGCTTTAGATTGGAAACGAGATACGAAAGAAGAGATAAAGAGGAGTACGAATAAAGCTAGTAAAGGGAATACATTACATACTATGACTAGTTACAATGGGCATTACGTTGCTGAAAAATATATAGAGCTCATAAAACAAGCTCAGCACTCCATTGTAATTGCAACGCCGTATTTTATAGCAAAAAATAAAGAGTCCATGAATGCTTTAATCGCAGCACAAAAGCGTGGTGTTACAGTAAAAATACTTTGGTCATATAAACCAGATCTACCTCTTATAAAAGAAGCGGCGTATCCATACATACGTCAAGCTGTTAATAATGGGATTACTGTATATGGGTATAAAAAAGGAATGTTCCATGGCAAATTAATGCTTATTGATAATGAATTAACCGTTATTGGTACAACAAACTTTACTTCGCGTAGCTTCAATATAAATGATGAAATGAATTTTTATATTTATGGTGGTCCTATTGTAGGACAAGTTAATAAGGCGTTAACAGAGGATTTTCATGATTCGAAAGAAATGACGAAAGAGTTTTTTGAAAAGTTATCTTTTTGGGAGCGTTGTAAGGAGAAAGTGGCGGGATTGGTTGAGTTCTATTTGTGATGATGGATTAGGAAAGGGTGCCTACAAAAGGCACCCTTTTTGGTGGGAAATCATTATTTTTCATGCACCAGCATCGTAACATCATCATTAATCAACGTCCCCACATGTTCACCTAAACATATTTTTTTCATCACTCCAGGCTCATCAAAGTTAAAGACATGTGCTGGTAAATTGTAGTCCCGGGCAAGCAGTAATGCCGCTTGATCCATGACTTGTATATTTTGTCTAACGACATCATTATAGTTTAGTTTGCTGTACATTTTTGCTGATTTGTTATGCTTTGGATCACTTGTAAAAACACCGTCGACACCTTGTTTTGCGACTAATATGGCATCACTATTCATTTCGATGGCTCTTTGTACACTTGGATAATCTGTTGTCACGAACGGTTGCCCGTTTCCGCCTCCAAAGATAACGATATAGCCGTTATCTAAATGGTGGACTGCACGTAAGCGAATGTATGGTTCAGCTACTGCATTAAATGGAATGGACGTCATAACGCGTACTTCTCTATTTGTTTTACTTGTTAAAACACCGCGAAGCATTAAGCTGTTAATGATTGTACCTAGTGTACCGATATTATCAGCTTCTACGCGATCAATTCCCCACTCTTCAGCTAGATGCCCCCTAAAAATGTTACCGCCACCGATGACGATGGATACTTCGATACCTAAATCAACAATGGATAAAATTTCGTTTGCGATATGTTCTAATCGTTTGGAGTTAAAGCTATTTCCAGTTTGATCGGCAAGTGCACCGCCGCTTAATTTAATTAAGACACGTTTATATGGCCTCATAACAATTCCCCCTATATAGATCGCAATAAAAAAGGAACAAAGGCGAATGCCTTTGTTCCTTTTTAAGAAAATGAAAAAGAAAAGAAGAAGATAGGACGAATTGCTTTGTATAGTTTTTCATAACATCCACTCCTTTTCATTTTGATTTGTTTTAAGTATATATCTTTTTGATTATACGAAACAATCTGATTACTTATCAAGTTTATTTTATCGTTTTTTAACAAAATGGTGTCAATGAAAAAAAGAAGAAAAATATTTGAATTTTTTGTGACGAACTTGTAGGTTTTTGTATGATTTTGTAGGTTCGCTTATAAGATGTGTGAGTAGCTTTTATAAATTCAAATTGAAAGCGTTCGCATGAAGGGGATGAACATAAATGAAAAAATTCGGATTGGCAACACAAATTTTTGTCGCGCTTGTTTTAGGGATTGTAGTAGGGGCAGTCTTTTATGGCAATAAAACGGCGATTTCTTATATCACACCAATTGGGGATATATTTATTCACTTAATTAAGATGATTGTAGTACCAATTGTTATTTCAGCATTAATTGTTGCAGTAGCTGGTGTAGGAGATATGAAGAAGCTTGGGAAACTGGGTGGTAAGACAATTCTTTATTTCGAAATTATTACGACGATTGCTATTTTAATGGGATTACTTGCAGCGAATATATTCCAACCAGGTACTGGTGTTGATATGAGTAATTTACAGCAAAGTGATATTTCTTCTTATAAACAAACTGCAGATGCAACAGAGAAGAAAGGTTTTGCTGAGACAATTGTTCACATTGTACCGAAAAACGTATTTGAATCGATTGCACAAGGTGACCTATTACCGATTATATTCTTCTCAGTATTATTCGGCTTAGGAGTTGCGGCAATTGGGGAAAAAGGAAAGCCTGTCTTTAACTTTTTTGAAGGCGTACTCGAAGCCATGTTTTGGGTTACAAATCAAGTTATGAAATTTGCACCATTTGGTGTATTCGCATTAATTGCCGTTACGGTTGCAAAATTTGGTGTAGCAACACTACTTCCGCTAGGAAAACTAGTGCTAGCTGTATACGTAACTGTTATACTATTCGTTGTGATTGTATTAGGTATTAATGCACGAATGGTTGGAGTAAACATTTTTACATTAATAAAAATTTTAAAAGAAGAATTGATTCTTTCATTTACGACAGCAAGTTCAGAAGCTGTTTTACCTAATATAATGAGAAAAATGGAAGAGTTCGGTTGTCCAAAGGCAGTTGCCTCTTTCGTAATTCCGACAGGTTATACATTTAACTTGACTGGATCGGCTATTTATCAAGCGTTAGCGGCATTGTTTGTTGCACAAATGTACGGTGTGCACATGTCACTAACGGAGCAAATAACGTTATTATTCGTTCTCATGTTAACATCCAAAGGTATGGCGGGAGTTCCAGGTGCATCGTTCGTTGTTGTATTAGCAACGTTAGGTTCAATGGGGTTACCACTAGAAGGTATCGCATTAATTGCGGGAATTGACCGCATTTTAGATATGATTCGCTCATCTGTCAATGTATTAGGAAATGCATTAGCGGCCATTGTTATGTCGAAGTGGGAAGGCGAATTCGATAATGAGAAAGCAAAACAATATGTAGAAACAGTCAAAGAAACAAAAGCAGCATAAGAAATCGTTAAGGAGTGAATAATCATGGCAACATTAACTGAAGTTAAAAATGGTGTTCGAATTGAAAAAGATTTTTTAGGTGAAAAAGAAGTACCAAACTATGCATACTACGGCGTACAAACAATGCGTGCAGTTGAAAACTTCCCAATTACAGGATACAAAATCCATGAAGGTTTAATTAAAGCGTTCGCAGTTGTAAAAAAAGCTGCAGCGCTTGCGAATACAGATGTAGTAAGATTGGAATTAAACAAGGGCGGTGCGATCGCAGAAGCTGCTCAAGAAATTCTTGATGGAAAATGGCATGATCATTTCATCGTAGATCCAATCCAAGGCGGAGCGGGTACTTCAATGAACATGAATGCAAATGAAGTCATTGCCAATCGTGCTCTTGAATTATTAGGAATGGAAAAGGGAGACTATCATTATATTAGTCCAAATAGTCATGTAAATATGGCCCAATCAACAAATGATGCATTCCCAACGGCGATTCATATCGCAACGTTAAATGCATTAGAAGGCTTATTACAAACGATGGGTTATATGCATGATGTATTTGAATTAAAAGCCGAACAGTTCGATCATGTGATTAAAATGGGACGTACACATTTACAAGACGCTGTGCCAATTCGCCTTGGACAAGAGTTTAAAGCATACTCACGTGTACTTGAACGTGATATGAAACGCATTCAGCAATCACGTCAACACTTATATGAAGTGAACATGGGAGCGACTGCAGTTGGTACAGGCTTAAATGCAGATCCAGAATATATTGAAGCAGTTGTAAAACATTTAGCTGCAATTAGTGAATTACCGCTTGTTGGTGCAGAAGATTTAGTAGATGCGACGCAAAATACGG